>NZ_JANXTI010000082.1 GCF_025352425.1 Flavobacterium sp. | reverse complement strand
GATAAGTCTGAAATAAAACAACTGTCATTTTTTTGATGCCTTGTTTTGAGAAACGAGAGATTTTAAAAATTAAATAACTGAATAACAATTAGATAAAAAATAAAAATAGTCTTTTTTATTTTTTATCGGACATTAATGATACATTATATTTAAATTGATAACCAAAATGGAAAGAATCCCAAAAAATATTATCCATTTCAAAACAGTGCTTATCAAATGAAACTCTTCTTTTGTTTTGGCATTCCAAATTTTAACTACAAAGAAAATCATTGGAGCTATGACAAAAAACAAACCATAAATCACTGCAAAATAAAGCTTAGATGACATTAGATTACTATTAATATACCAAAGCAGAATTAACGTAGCAATTATGCCTAATGCTCCCGCTATCTTCGACGTTTTTTCATTTCCAACTGCTATTGGCAATGTGCTCATTCCATTATTGTAATCGCCATCAACATCTTCCATGTCTTTCACTATTTCCCGAATCAGATTAATGATAAAAGCAAAAATGGCATAGTCAATTAATATAGAAAACATCACTCCCATTTCTGCCTGATTACCTTCATAAGTAGCAGGTAATAAATCAAAAAGTCCAATAATGATAACACTAAAAGACAAGAGCAAAGCAACAACGATATTGCCTATCAACAGCATTTGTTTTAAGCTTGTAGCATACATGTATAAAGTAGCGGAAACGATTATAAATGCACCAGCGAAGCTAGGTTTGTGAATTACATTAGCTAAATAATATCCAATACCAACACCAGTTATATTTAAAATAAAATACAGATTGTACGCCCCTTTTTCAGAAATAAATTTACCGACAATTGCATTTTCCTTATCATTATCAAAATCTGTTTCCTGATCCAAAATGTCATTAATAACATATCCGGCAGCTGCAATTAAAACTGTTGCTAAAACCAGCAATCCGTATTGCCAATCGGTTAATGAAAGAAAAATATTCTGGAATTTTAAAAATCCGTAGCGAAAAAGAAGCTGCATGAAAGCCAGTAGCAGTAGGTTTTGGTAACGTATTAATTTTAGGTATTTCATATTATAAAGTACTCTTTTTTAGGTTAATCATGTTTTCCATTATAGTACATATGCCACTTGCCTTGCACTTTCATCACTTGTTCTATCATTTCCCGAACGGCGCCTTTTCCGCCTTTTTTATGTGAAATGTATTTGCAGATTGCTTTGATTTCCGGACTTGCATCCTGTGGACAAACCGGTAAACCAACTAACTGCATGACGTGATAATCGGGAATATCATCGCCCATATATAAAACCTGTTCCGGATTTATCTTGTATTGTTGAATGTATTCATTAAAAGTGGCTACTTTATCCGGCGCAGCCAAATGGATATCAGTAATACCCAAATTTTTCAAGCGGATGCGGACACCTTCATTATTTCCTCCCGAAATGATGCAAACATGATAACCGCTTTCAATGGCGGCTTTCATGGCAAAACCATCGCGAATGTTCATGATTCTCAGCATTTCGCCCGTTTGTGTTACATGAACCGAACTGTCGGTCAAGACACCATCTACATCAAAAATGAAAGTGGTGATGTTGTTTAATATTTCTTTATAACTCTTTCCCATTGTCGATAATAGATTTTGTTATCATTTTATAAATTTCTTTTTGAGTAGCATCGGTCAAAAAGTTCAGCTGTGCGTTTAGTGTTTGTGTATCCTTTCTTTTCGCCGGACCTGTTTGCGCTTCTTCCGGTGAAAGTGTCAAAATTTTATTGGCCGTTTCCTGAATTAATGGTTTTAAAATAGTAAAGGGCAATTCATTTTCAATACAAATATCGTTACCAATCTGATACAAATGATTGACAAAATTAGACACAAAAACAGCCGCTATATGTAATGCTTTTCGCTGTTCTGTATTGATTTCATATACCGTATTTGAAATAGATTTAGCGACAGTTTCCAGTATTTCAAAGTCTTTCACGTTTTGCGCTTCCAGGCAAATCGGAATTATTTTAAAATCAACTTCTTTTGATTTGGAAAACGTTTGCAACGGATAGAAAACTCCCTGACGGTTTTTGCTGTCTATTGCTTCTATTGAAACACTTCCCGAAGTATGAACAATAAACTGATTTTCAAATGGAAGTTGCTTCGAAACGTTTGCAATTGCGTCGTCGCTTACAGCAATAATTGTAAGATCAACGGGTTTTAATTGACTGAAATCAGAAGTTACCTTGTCTATTGGGATCAAATGGGAAACCGATGCTGCCTTTCTTGAAAATACCTGAACCAATTCAATATCAGTAGCTTTACTAAATGCCTGAATCAGATGTTGGGCAACATTTCCGGAACCAATAATTGACAATCGAATCATGGGGCTAAATTATTGAAAATAAATTTCATTTTTTAGTTTAAATAAAAGAAATCAACAACTCTTAAAAAAGAAATAAAACCACTGATAAATGAAGTGAGAATCTATTTATTTACATTATTTTTGTATCACTTTTTTAAAAAAGATTATTGCAACTTATGGAAAAGAAACTATACTCGATTTTATTCTCTACACGTTTAATGGCTGTTTTGTTTCTTGGATTCGCTGTCGCGATGGCTGCAGGAACATTTATCGAAAGTAAATACAACACGGATACAGCAAGGATTTTGGTTTACAATGCCTGGTGGTTTGAAGCCATTATGTTGTTTTTTGTGATAAATTTTATTGGAAACATCAAGCGTTACAAACTCTATAAAAAAGAAAAATGGGCAACCCTGTTGCTGCATTTGTCGTTTATCTTTATAATTTCCGGTGCTTTTATTACGCGATATATTAGTTTTGAAGGCATGATGCCCATTCGAGAAGGCGCTACTTCCAAACAGTTTTTTTCCGACAAGAATTATTTAACGGTTTTTGTTGATGGCATTTACGAAGGAAAAATGATGCGCAGGGTTTTTGAAAAATCATTACTGATGTCGCCTGTTACCAACAACCATTTTTCTATTGACGATAAGTTTGATAAAATTCCGTTTGAAATTGAGTACAAAAATTTTGTTCTTGATGCCAAAGAAACCATTAAAGAATCAGCTACGGGTAATGTTTATTTGAAATTAGTAGAATCTGGCGGAGGAACACGGCACGAGCACATGTTGAAAGAGGGCGAAATTCAAGATATCCACAATGTGTTGTTTGCTTTGAACAAACCAACCAAAGGCGCTATTAATATTGATACACAAACCAATACGATTTCTTCTCCGTTCGATGGACAATTTATGCGAATGGCTGACAAACTGCAGGGAAAAGTAACAAAAGATTCTGTTCAAAACCTGATGTATCGTTCGTTGTATAATGTTGGTGGTGCCCAGTTTGTAATTCCGGATCAACCAAAAAAAGGAAATAAAACCTATAAAGCAAGTGGCGATTTCAGGGCAAAAAATGGTGATGATGCGATTACGCTGCTTTTGAAAACCGGCGATAAAGAACAGGAAGTCACGCTTGTTGGCTACAAAGGAAAGCAAGGCGAACCAAAGGTTGTGAAGTTGGGCGACTTGGAGTTTACACTAAGTTATGGAAGTAAAGTGTACACACTGCCTTTTAGCTTAAAACTCAATGATTTCATCGCACAAAAATATCCCGGAACGGAGAAAAGTTTTTCTTCGTTTGAGAGTAAAGTTACCGTTTTGGATTCTGCCAAAAAGTTTGATGCCAGAATATTTATGAATCACATTTTAGATTATAAAGGGTATCGTTTCTTCCAAGCATCGTTTGATCCGGACGAAAAAGGAACGGTGCTTTCTGTCAATCATGATTTTTGGGGAACAACAATTACGTACATTGGTTATTTCATGTTGTTTTTTTGTATGATGGCAATATTATTTGTTAAAAACACACGATTTGCTGATTTGAAACGAAAACTTGAAAATGTGAAAAAGAAAAAGGCAAAATTATTATCAGTACTGATTCTACTGATTTCTTTTAATGGATTTGGACAAAATCATGGTGGCCAGGCCAACAATCCGCCTTCGCAAAAACAGATTGACTCGGTTCTGAATAAATACAAAGTTTCAGAAAAACATTCGGCTCAATTCGGCAGATTAATTATCCAGGATGACGGTGGAAGAATGAAACCTATCAACACGTTTTCATCCGAATTGTTGCGGAAAGTAAGCCATAAAGACAGGTACAACGAGATGAATTCAGACCAGGCATTTATCTCAATGACGCAGTTTCCTGCCGTTTGGTTTGAAGTTCCTTTGATTTATATCAAAAGTGGTAATGACAGTATTCGAAAAATTCTGGGTATTAATCCCGATGCAAAATATGCCACGTTTCGTTCGTGTTTTGACGACATGGGAAATTATAAATTATCGCCCTATTTGGACGAATCTTATAAAGCGGCTAATCCCAATCAGTTTGAAAAGGATTTTGTTGAAACCGATAAAAAAGTTAATCTATTGAACGCGGCGTTAAGCGGAAAGATATTGCGAATTTTTCCAATTCCGAAAGATACCAATAACAAATGGATTTCGTTTTTAGAAGCCAATCATCCAACAGGAACAGCGTTGGATACAATTAAAAATGCTTTGCCTGTTTATCTTGATGCCTTGCTTACAGCGACGCAGGATAACAATTATACGATGGCGAATACGTATTTAGTAGGCATTGAAAATTACCAAAAGAAGTTTGGAAAGGCCGTTCGTCCATCGGATAAAAAGATTGATTATGAAATATTGTATAATAAATATGACATACTACAAAAATTGCCTTATTGGTATCTGACAGCATCAGCTTTGATGTTTTTGTTTATTATAATCGGTATTTTTAAGGAAAGGAAATGGGTGACAAATGTAGTGAATGGTTTGCATGTAATAATAGGTTTGCTTTTCAGTTTGCATACTATAGCTTTACTTTTCCGCTGGTATATTTCGGGTCATGCACCATGGAGTAATGCCTATGAAGCCATTGTTTATGTTGCTTGGTCAACTATGTTTTTCGGATTGGCATTTGCATGGAAAATGAAACCTGCATTTTCAATTAAATTTGCAGGTGCTGTAATTTTCGGAATATATTATAAAAGTACATCCAAATTAACTGTTGCTGCCTGTGCATTTGTATCGGCTATGATATTAACAGCAGCTTACGCGAACTGGATTGACCCTGAAATTGCCAATTTGCAACCGGTTTTGAATTCGTATTGGTTAATGATTCACGTAGCGGTTATTGTAGCTAGTTATGGACCGTTTGCATTAGGAATGATTTTAGGTTTTATTTCATTGTTGTTAATATTTTGTACTACTGAAAAGAACAAAGCCAAAATGGAATTGAACATCAAGGAGATTACATATATTAATGAAATGGCTTTGACAGTTGGATTAGTAATGCTTTCCATCGGAAACTTCCTTGGCGGGCAATGGGCTAATGAAAGTTGGGGAAGATATTGGGGTTGGGATCCAAAAGAGACCTGGGCATTGATTAGCATTATGGTGTATGCGTTTGTAATTCATGCACGCTTTGTTCCTTTACTGCGCAATAAATGGCTGTTTAACCTGATGGCAATGTATGCATTTCTGTCGATTTTGTTTACATATTATGGTGTGAATTTCCACTTGGTTGGTTTGCATTCGTATGCGAGTGGAGAAGCAAAATCATTAAGCTGGATTTGGTATTCAGTCGGAACGATAAGTATTATTGGAATACTTACCTATCCAAAATATCGAAAGTATTATAAAAAAAGAAACTAGCCCAAAAATAGTATAACAAGTTTTACAATTAGACAATACATCAATATCAAAAGCCTCTTATATTATAAGAGGCTTTTGATATAATATAACGTATAATTTCAGCGTTAAAAAATATTCTTCTAAAACTTAGAAATCAGTTTCCCTATGAACGTATTTGAAACTTTTTCCGCAAGCATTGAACCGAAAAATCTTTTGATGCTATTATTACTTCCTATAACCCTCTCTATAAGAAAAGTTGTTCCTGTGGTAGCTGCAAGTGTAACCAGATTTTTTCGGGTTTCTTTATCATGTGCAATATGTGCAACAGATTCCTTCAAAACCGTTCCGATATTTAAAGAATCTTTTAACTCCTTAAACTGCGCACTGATAACTTCTTCTTGTTGCGCTTTGAGGACTTTCAATTCTGCAATTCTATCCATTAAATGCTTTTCGCACGATATCACTTTAGCTTCCATAGATTAGTATTATGATTTTTTTGCCATCTTTCTTTTAATAAAATTGTCACAAACTCGACTTTCAATTAATTTCTTTTTATTGAAATGAAAAATGAGTGCAACGAGAAGATAAAATCCGCCCACAATAGCAAAACCAATGTAATCCATTTGAAGTAAGTCTGATAAATAGTAAGCAGCATAAAGACTTCCAAAAAGAAGAAATATAAGTAATGCAACTCCAACTACGAGTGTACTGACTAACCCAGAAATTATATCCGAAGAATGATCAATTACCTCCAATTTAATGAGCTCATAATTAGTGTCAGCATACTCTTTTAAGCTGTTTGTAATCGCTTCTAACTTTTCATTTAGTTGCATATAGAAGACAATAATGGTTAATATCAGTTAGGCTTTCGCTGAATCAATAGCATTGCCAATTTTGTGTTCTACATTGCTTTTTGCATTAGCAAATCTATCTTCGACAGTGTTTTTAGTTTCTGTTACGTTTTCACGAAGAAATTTTTCAGCTTTAGACACTTGATTTTTCAAATCGTCTACGTGACCCTGAACTTTATTTTTAAGGTCGTTTGATAATTTTTTGGCATTATCTGAAATGTCTTGTCTGGTTTCTGAACCTTTTTTAGGTGCAAATAATACGCCTATTGCTGCTCCGGCGGCCGCTCCTAAAACTAGGGCACCTACCACTTTTTTTGTACTTCCTGAATTTTTCATTTTATTCTGATTTTTAAATTATTACTTTATAAGACGGTTTTATATCGGATCATTTCCTTTTATAACTCTAAATAATATAGCAATGATTGCTATGACTAAAAGAATGTGGATTATATTACCCATTCCGTAGGCAAAATAGCCTAATGCCCACAGTATGATTAAGATTACTGCAACAGTGTAAAGTAGATTACTCATGATATTTAATTTTTAGATTGTTAATAAATTTGTTAGGTATTGTTTTGTTAATAATTTCAATTACTTCGGTTTGTTTTTTATTAAGCCGTTTTTCAATTCGTTTGAGCAAATCGCTTTCCCGATTCATTTCAAATTCTAAATCTGAAGGAGTCAGTTCCGGAAATCTTCGTCTCAGTAGTTTAGAGAGTATCTTCCAATCTCCTGAAATTTTAAAAGACTCATTTGTATCATTCATAATTTAATATGGTTTTAAAGATCATTACAAAGTTGGTTAATACTACCTAAAAAAGCCTTACACGATTTTAAAAATTAGTTATATTTTTCCCATAAAAATGTATAATTTTTTAAATAAATTACACATCAATTACTAATAACAATTGTGAACAAGATTTAGTATATTTGAGCAACTGCAAATACTTTACATGAAATACATTATACTCTTATCCTACCTAATAATAAGCGCAAAAGGATTGGCTCAACAACCTGTCGAACCTAACGCAGTAGAACTGTACAATCAAATCCAAAAATTAAATTTCTTAGGTTCAGTTTTATATATTGCAGCACATCCTGATGATGAAAACACGCGGTTAATTGCTTATTTATCCAATGATATCAAAGCGCAAACCGGTTATTTATCATTGACTCGCGGCGATGGTGGACAAAATTTAATCGGTCCGGAATTACGTGAGCAACTTGGTGTTATCCGAACGCAAGAACTTATAGAAGCCCGGAAAATTGATGGCGGCGTACAATTTTTTTCACGTGCAAATGACTTTGGTTTCTCCAAAAATCCAGATGAAACATTGCAGATTTGGGACAAAGAGCAAGTGCTAAGTGACATCATTTGGGTTATTCGGAAATTCCAGCCCGATGTAATCATCAATCGCTTTGATCACCGTTCTCCTGGAACGACACATGGCCATCACACGTCATCTGCAATGTTGAGTTATGAAGCTTTTGATAAAGTAAATGATGCAAATATTTTTCCAAATCAGTTGCAATACACAACAATATGGCAACCTAAACGCTTGTTTTTTAACACTTCCTGGTGGTTTTATGGGAGCAAGGAAAAATTTGAAGCCGCAGACAAAAGCAATTTAAGTAAGCTGCAGATTGGCACCTATTATCAATCATTGGGCAAATCCAATCAGGAAATTGCGGCGCTTAGCAGAAGTCGTCATCAGTCCCAAGGTTTTGGTTCTACAGGAACCCGTGGCGAAGATGATGAATATTTAGAATTCCTGAAAGGTGATGCTCTCAAAGACAAAACAAACATTTTTGATGGTATTGACACCACTTGGAATCGGATAAAAGGCGGAAAAGCAATCGGAGATATTCTTTCTGGTGTCGAAAAAAACTTTGATTTTAAAAACCCGTCAGCCAGTATCCCTGAATTAATAAAAGCGTATGGTTTAATTGAAAACTTAGACAATTCACATTGGCAAACAGTAAAATCTGCAGCGCTTATAAAAATTATTGAAGGTTGCGCCGGACTTTATTTTGAAGCTGTTTCTGATGTACAGGAAATTACCCCAAACAGTAAGTTAAAAGTAAAAGTAGAAGTCATAAACAGAAGTTTAATAAAAATGAAATTGAATGGGATAGGCTCTGTTCCGGTTTATGTTTCTGACTCCCAAAAGATTGCAGACTTAAGGGAAAATATTCCTTACACCACAGCTATTGAATTAGACATACCAAACGAATTCAATTATACAAATGCTTATTGGCTTAACGAAAAAGGAACAACGGGAATGTATCGTGTAGACAACCAGGAAAATATTGGTTTACCGGATGTCATTAGGCAATTAAAAGTTGGCATTTGGGTAAACATTGATGGTATCGATATTCCAATTGAAAGAAACGTTGCCTATAAATATAATGACGATGTTAAAGGCGAAGTGTTTCAACCGCTAGATATTGTTCCTGTTGTGACTTCAGCATTCGCTGAAAAGGTTTATATTTTTAACAGTGACAGAGAAAAAACCGTCACCGTAAAAGTTAAAGCGGGTAAAGACAGTATCAATGGCAATATTAAATTGGATGTGCCAGAAGGTTGGGAAGTATCACCTGCAGAAAATCTTTTTACCATTGATAAAAAAGGAAAGGAAGTATTAGCTGTTTTTAACGTATCTCCATCCAAAGAAACTACTGAAATAAGCATCAAAAGCATTGTAAACGTTGACGGGCAAACTTTCAATTTAAACAAAATAGATATCAACTATCCTCATATTTACAAACAAATGGTACTCAAACCTGCCGAAGCCAAAGCAATTCGGTTGAAAATTAAAACCAAGAATGAAAAGATTGCTTATATCATGGGAGCCGGAGATGAGGTTCCAAAAAGCTTGGCGCAAATGGGCTATGAAGTTGACATCATTAAGCCTGAAGAAATTTCTACAGAAAAGCTCCAAAACTATGATGTCGTTATGACTGGAATTCGTGCTTATAACGTAATTAATGCATTGGCTTTTAAACAAAACGTGTTGTTGGATTTTGTGAGAAATGGCAAAACCATGATTGTGCAATACAACACTACAGACGATTTGGTGACAAAGGATATATCTCCCTTTCCATTAAAGATTTCGCGCGATAGGGTAACCGAAGAAAATGCCGAAGTCCGATTTCTGAATCCCAAACATCCTGTATTGAATTATCCAAATAAAATCACAACTGATGATTTTAAGGATTGGAAGCAAGAACAGGGATTATATTATCCGAACGAATGGAACGCAGCCTTCACTCCTATTCTATCTGCTAATGACAAAGGTGAAACACCTAAAAATGGTGCCTTGTTAATCGCAAAATATGGAAAGGGATATTATGTTTACACCGGATTGAGTTTCTTTAGGGAGCTTCCCGAAGGGGTTGCCGGCGCTTTTAGATTATTAGCCAATATAATAGCAGTAGGAAAATAATTATGAAAAATAGAAAAACATCTGCTTGGAAAAACCGGTATACCTGGCTCTTAGTGGTTAATGCCATTTACATCATTATCTTTTTCGTTTTAATGCAAATATTCTTTTAAGCCATGCAACAACTTGACTGGATTGTTTTATCGGTAACACTTTTATTTATTGTTTTTTATGGTGTGTATAAAACCAAAGGAAGCAAAAATGTGGAAGACTATATTCTGGGTAACAAAGAAACGCCATGGTGGACGGTTGGTCTTTCTGTAATGGCAACTCAAGCCAGTGCTATTACATTTCTTTCAACTCCGGGACAAGCCTATCATGACGGAATGGGATTTGTGCAATTCTATTTTGGGTTACCAATTGCAATGGTAGTCATCTCAATGACATTTATTCCTATCTATCACAAGCTAAAAGTATTTACCGCCTACGAGTATCTTGAACAGCGATTTGATTTAAAAACCCGGTCGTTCACTGCGATTTTATTTCTTATTCAAAGAGGCTTAGGTACAGGTTTGACTATTTATGCACCATCCATTATTCTCTCCTCTATATTGGGCTGGAATTTAACCATGCTCAATATTATCATTGGGATTTTGGTTATGATCTACACCTATGCGGGTGGAACCAAAGCCGTGAATGTTACCCAAAAACAACAGATGTTTGTCATTATGCTAGGCATGATTATCACGTTTTTTTTGATATTGCATTTGCTGCCAAACGATATGACTTTTTCTAACGCAATGCATATTGCCGGTGCCAATGACAAAATGAACATTTTAGATTTCTCATTTGATCCTGAAAACAGGTATACTGTCTGGAGCGGAATTACCGGTGGATTCTTCCTGATGCTCTCTTATTTTGGAACTGATCAATCACAAGTTGGTCGATATTTATCCGGAAAGTCAAATCGGGAAAGTCAAATGGGTTTAATCATGAATGGGTTTTTGAAAGTACCTATGCAGTTCTTTATTTTATTAACCGGCGTAATGGTATTTGTATTCTTTCAGTTCAATCCTGTGCCGCTCAATTTCAATCCTGTTAACAAAGCCGCGATTGAAAAATCAAAATATGCTGGTGAATATCATTCGCTCGAAAAGCAATTAGCCCAATTGTCAGAGGAAAAGAAAGAATTTAATTTGCTTTATATTGACCACCTAAATCAGGGATACGACAATCCGATTCTTAGAAACAAGCTTACTTCACTATCCGGAAAAGAAAAAGATTTGCATGAGGAAGCCAAGGTAATCATCAGCAAAGTCGATGAAAAAGCAGAAACCAATGATAAGGATTATGTATTTATCTATTTCATTTTGCACTATTTACCTTCAGGCTTAATCGGACTTTTGTTGGCAGTAATTCTTTCTGCTGCGATGTCTTCTTCTGCTTCCGGTTTAACCGCATTGGCTTCGACCACGGCAATCGATATCTATAAAAGAAACATTACTGAAGAAAAAACAGAAAAACACTTTGTAAATGCTACAAAGGCTTTCACCTTGCTTTGGGGCGTGATAGCAATTGGTTTTGCCTGCGTAGGCACATTGTTTGAAAATCTGATTCAGTTGGTTAATATTGTAGGTTCCATTTTCTACGGAACAGTTTTAGGTGTGTTCTTAGTTGGCTTTTATATTAAGTTTGTGAAAGCCAATGCCATTTTCTATAGTGCGGTTGTCAGTCAGATTACTATATTTTTTATTTACTACTACACCATTCATATCTATCCAACTGGGCAGGAAAAATTAGGTTATCTATGGCTGAATTTTATCGGGGCTTCGCTTACCGTAATTTTATCGATGCTTGCCCAATTCGTTTTAAAGAGCAAACAAAAAGTTGTTGCATAAAAAACCACGAAATCCTATAAGGAAATCGTGGTTATTATTATATTGATAAAAAAATAAACTATTTTTTACTCCATTCTTTTATACTATCGTTATTCATCTTAACATAGTCATTATTTTTGGCTTTAGTTGCTCCGGCCAACGATAAATTTGCAGTTGCAATTGCAGCATTTTTGTCACCCAATTTTGCCTGGATTAGCGATTTTTGACGCAAGTACCAAAACGGAACATCTTCTCCGGATTTTGTCATAGAAGTCGCTTTATTGACATATTCTAATGCCTTGTTCAAATCACCATTTGATTGAAAGTAATATTGAGCTGAAGAAAAATAATCCCCGGCTGTTGGCCCGGCTAACGCTTTTTCGATACTTGCCATTGCGGTTTTTTGTGTAGGAACGTCAAACTTTACAGAAACCATTGTTTTCTCCCAGGCAATATCCAAAGTCGCACTATCATTGGTTAGGTTACCAACCGAAATAGTGAATGATTCCACTGCATTATTAAGGGCAACAGGATCAACATTGACTAAAACAGCGACTTTATTAGCATCCCAGTTGTCCGGTGTTCCCCAATTATCTGAATCTGTATAGAAAACCACTTCCCACATATCAGCTTTTGGCGTAGTATATAAAGCATATTTACCTTTTTTTAGTGTAGTACCATTAATTACGACATCTTCACTAAAAGAAACGGTTGTATTTGCATTGGCACCTGTCCTCCAAAGTTTACCGAAAGGTACTAAATCTCCAAAAATAATTCTTCCTTTGGCACTTGGGCGGGAATAATCTATTGTTACATCAGTCAGCCCAACAACTTGTGTTAATGTAGAATGGGGACTTGGTTGGGGAGTTTTTACCTGAGCGTTAAGTACATAGCTAGCAATTATAGTTGCTAAAACGAAAATAATTCTTTTCATGAGTTAATTGTTTAGAAAGTTTATCAAATTTATAAATACTAGAATTAGTGTATGTTAAGAATAACTTAAATATATTTGTTTAACGTTTTATAAAAATAAATAAACAAATATTATTACTTTTGTATAAAATAAGAGATGAAAATTTACACATTACACACCAAACAAAATCTACCGATTTCCTTAGACCAGGCTTGGATATTTTTGGCAAACCCAAAAAACCTAAAAACAATTACCCCTGAATATATGCACTTTAAAACCGTTTCCGGAGATGAAAAAGATATGTTTGCGGGGCAGATTATTCAATATATCGTTAAACCTTTCTTTGGAATCTCAATGAAATGGGTTACAGAAATTACTCATGTTGTAAATAAAGAATTTTTTGTTGATGAACAGCGATTTGGACCTTATGCTTTCTGGCATCACAAACATTTTATAAAAGAAATTCCCGGAGGCGTTGAAATAGAGGATATTGTTGATTACAAAATTCCGATGGGTTTTTTGGGTAGAATCGTTCATCCCTTTTTAGTAAAACCTACGCTCAGTGAAATCTTTAATTATCGTAAAGATAAACTAATCGAACTTTTTGGCGAGTTTAAAGAAGTATAATATGAAAAATATTTTGTTAATAGGAGGTTCTTATGGCATTGGCTATGAATTGGCAAAAGAATTGCAGCAAGAATATACCGTTTTTGTAGCATGCAGAACCAGCGAAAATCTATTCGGTTTACAGGTAACACACATCCCTTTTGATGCCACTACTGATACTTTAGATGCATCGAAGTTACCTGATATTCTTGATGGATTGGTTTATTGCCCGGGAAGTATTAACCTCCGTCCGTTTAGAGGACTAAAAATAGAAACATTTGAAAGTGATATGCATCTTAATTTCTTTTCAATGGTAAAAGTTATTCAGGGAGTTTTACCTCAACTTACTGCTTCAGAACAGTCAAGTATAGTTTTGTTTAGCTCGGTTGCAGTTAAAATGGGAATGCCTTTTCATACCAGCGTTGCTGCAGCCAAAGGTGCCATTGAAGGTTTTGCCAAAGCATTAGCTGCTGAGTATGCGCCAAAAATCAGGGTTAATATAATTGCTCCATCATTAACAGATACACCATTGGCAGACAAATTTTTAAGTAATGAGGAGAAAAAAGAAAAGTCAGCACAACGTCATCCTTTAAAAAGAGTAGGAACAACAGAAGATATAGCCCAAATGGCAAGCTTTCTATTGGATAAAAAAAGTTCCTGGATATCAGGACAAATCTTTCATGTAGATGGCGGCATGTCTGCCTTATTGATAAACACATAATTTCTATGAATATATTCTGGTTTCGACGCGACTTGCGGTTAGATGATAATGTTGGGTTTTTTCACGCTTTAAATAGTGATGAAAACGTGTTGCCCATATTTATTTTTGATGAAACTATTCTTTCGCAATTACCTAAAGACGATGCCCGAGTAACATTTATTTATAAACAGTTAGAGAATATACAAATCCAACTTCACGCTGTCGGAAAATCATTAGCTGTATTTCACGGAAATCCTTTTGAGGTTTTCGGCAAGTTGATTAACGAAAACCAAATTACGACCGTATTTACCAATCACGATTATGAACCTTACGCACGCAAACGTGATTTGGAATTATATCATTTATTAAAGGATAACAACATCGAATTTAAAACCAGTAAGGACCAGGTTATTTTCGAAAAAAGTGACGTTGTTAAAGATGACGGAACTCCCTATGTGGTCTATACTCCCTACTACAATAAATGGAAAGATAACTTTAAGAAAACTAAATTAATTCATTACAAATCAGAAGATTTACTAAATAAAATAACACTTCACTCCTATCCGTTTTTGAGTTTAAAAACTATTGGTTTCGAACCTTCTTCTATACAAGTAACGCCATATGATATTTCAGATGCCTTAATCGATAACTACGAAGTTACTCGCAATTTTCCTGCAATGGATAAAACTTCTTATCTTGGAATTTATTTACGATTTGGAGTTGTTTCTATTCGTCAAATGGTGGCTAAAGCATTGGAAAGCAAAAACGAGACTTTCTTGAAAGAATTAATCTGGCGAGAGTTCTTTATGCAAATCCTTTGGCATTTTCCGCACACTGTCAATTCTAGTTTCCGACCAAAATACGACAACATCAAATGGCATAATAATGAAGATTTGTTCCAAAAATGGTGCGACGGGAAAACAGGTTATCCGTTTGTAGATGCAGGAATGCGCGAACTGAACGCCACGGGGCACATGCACAATAGGGTACGGATGATAGTAGCGAGTTTTTTGTGCAAACATTTATTAATTGATTGGCGTTGGGGAGAAACCTACTTTGCAACAAAACTATTGGATTACGAACAGGCAAGCAACGTTGGAAACTGGCAATGGGCAGCAGGAAGTGGTGTTGACGCGGCTCCTTATTTTAGGATATTCAACCCGGCGGAACAAGTTAAGAAGTTTGACAAAAACTTAGTCTACATCAAAAAATGGATACCTGAGTTTGGAACTGATGTCTATCCAAAGCCTATTGTAGATCACAACGAAGCAAGGCAACGCTGCCTGATAGTGTATAAAGCTGCAGTTGGGTAATCTTCAAAAATCAAAAAAAATATTGCCTGATTATTGTTTTTTAAGTAACTTTACCATTCATTCAAAATTATATTACTATGAAAAAAATCGTTTTATGCCTTGGACTGGTAACAGTATTAATAGTATCATCCTGTGGAAAAAAAGAAGAACAACAAACAGAAACTACAACTACTGAAACTACCACTACCGAGGCACCTGCACCTAACAATGACACAATAGTCGTAAAACATGAAGCGCCTAAAGAAGGGACATCCGTAAAAATAGACAAAAACGGGGTCGAAATGAACAGTAAAGATGTTGATGTGAACATCAAGAAATAAACATAAACACTAAACAAATTAAAAGCCAGTTCCTACTGGCTTTTAATGTTTACAATTTCCTTATAATTCAACTCCCTAAAGTTACTAATGACCCTATCGGCAAGCGAATAGTCCTGCATTTTAGAATGAAAACTATCGTACCCTATGCAATAAATGCCTGCCGCTTTTGCAGCTTTAATTCCATTCGTACTGTCCTCAATAACAATGCAGTTTTCAACCGGAGTTTGCGCCAATGCTGCCGCCCTAATGAAGATAGCGGGATGCGGCTTCGACTTTGGAAAGTCTTCTCCCGAAACAATATGACTGAAATATTTGTGCAATGCAAAACGATTGAAAATCCTATTGATTGTAACCGTTGCCGATGATGAAGCTAAAACCAACTGCATTCCGTTGCTGTGCAAATCGGTAATCAAATCTTCTACACCCTCCAGTAAATACAAATCTTCTTTACTGTCAAAAGCATCGTTAAACAAGTTGCGCTTTGTTTCGATCAGGGTGTTAACTTCTTCAGCCAGATTAAACTGAAGTTTCAGCCGTTCGAATATATTCTTAGTCGAATTGCCCGTAAACGATGCATACAATTCCGGACTAACATCAATATTTAGTTGCCTGAAATGCTCATTGTAGGCAAAGTGATGCACAGGTTCCGTGTCAACAATTACCCCATCCATATCGAAGATTACGGTTTGTATCATTAAAAAATTACGAATTAAAAATTACGAATTAAAAATTACGAATTACGAATAACTCTTTTTATTTATCTCTATTCCCTTACCCTTCGGTTTTCTTTAACAAATACCGAATCACCGTCTCCGCAGCATACAATCCAAAAAGACACGGCATATAACTGTTGGTTCCATAAAAAGATCTTTTGTAATTAGTGCCATCTGTCATTTTTAAACTACTGGCATCCTGTATTTCAGAAGAGTAGACTACTTTAAGTTTGTCTATATGGACTTTTTTTAAACGTTTTCTGATGGTCTTCGCCAAATGGCAATGCGCGGTATTCTTTATATTGGCAACCTTCACCTTCGAAGCATCCATCTTTCCTCCAGCTCCCATACTCGAAATCACTTTTACCCGTTTTCTTTTGCAGGCCGCAATAAGGTTGAGCTTTGGTGTAACACTATCGATGCAGTCCAACACATAATCAAAATCGGGAGTGACAATTTCCAAAGAGCGTTCCGGAGAAAGGAATTCCTCTACTCTAGTCAGATTCAGTTCCGGATTGATATCCATCAGCCTATTGCCAACAATATGGACTTTTGGCATACCAACGGTAGAATGCAACGCCGGTAGTTGCCGGTTGATGTTCGTAATATCTACAACATCACCATCCACAATGGTCAGGTTCCCTACTCCGGCACGAGCCAAAAATTCAGCTGCAAACGAACCTACGCCTCCAAGTCCGACAACCAATACGTTGGAATTCTTTAAATTGTTTAAACCTTCTGTTTTAAATAGGAGCTCTGTCCTTTCCTGCCATTTAACCATTTGAAATATCATTATAGAAGTGGCAAAAATAAACAATTCATCGCGATGTTTTATGTTAAACTATTTCTCTATTTTTACTGTAAGATATATTGGACGCACTGATGGTTAGCATAAACCAGAGGCTGCCACCAATAAGAAAGCAAAGCAAAATGAGAAAAGTGAAATTACAAATGCAAATGACCATCAACGGATATGTTGCCGGACCCAATGGTGAAAACGACTGGATGACCTGGAATCCTGACCCGGAGTTTTTGGCTTTCCTCAATTCTCTTATTGATTCTTCAGATACGATGTTGCTTGGAAGGAAATTGGCGGCGGATGGCTTTATAAAGTTTTGGGAGGATGCATATGTTAAGAATCCGGACACCCCATTTGCAAGACAAATAGTTACTATGCCAAAAATTGTATTTACTAAAACACTTGACAAATCAACATGGAACAACACCACTTTAGCAAAAGGAAATCTTGCAGAAGAGGTAGCCAACCTAAAAAAGCAAAACGGGAAAGACATTATTGTCTTTGGCGGTGCAGATTTTGTTTCCTCTCTGATAAATGAAGGACTGATTGACGAATATCATTTTATTGTAAATCCAACAGCTATTAGTAATGGTATGACTATTTTTAAATCTGTTGACAGCATGCGGAAATTTACACCCATACATTCAAAACTCTATCCTGGTGGGAAAACTGTTCTCAGTTACAAACCCAAAAAAGATTAAACTTCACCGACATTGATTTAGACATGTATCCCTATAACCACCACCAACTTAATGATTCGAACCAATAGGAATACAAACCGCTTAATGCTTTGCGGAATAGTCTTTTGCCTTATATACCTCCTTACCTGCACATTCTTTAATTCGCTCTTGATGGAATACTTAGGGGTGAAAAAAGCAAACGTTTGGATTTTATTGGGGTCGCGTATAGAGCAATGGATGTTGCTACTCCTACTCATTGGTTATGCCCTCAAAATAGAAAAACAGGGTTTACTGCTATGGAAAAACCATAATTTCAAAATCCACATCTTTTTAGGGCATGTAGTGTTGCTTTATTTAGCCGTATTGCTGGTGATGATACCTATACAGTTACTTATTTCGGTAAGCGGGCTTAATCGGGTCAGTCCGGTACTATCAAATATAAAATCGATATTGGTAAACCATTCCTCCATGCTTCCCCTAGTTGCCATAACGGCAGGCATTGTAGAGGAATATGTGTTTAGAGGCTACATGCAGCCCCGCTTGGAAGCACTTTTCAAAAGCCCCGTCGCAGGAATGTTAATAAGCTCGGCGTTGTTTGGCGCCATACATTACGGTTTTGGAACCCTCACCAATATGATAGGTCCTTTTGTCATTGGGCTTGTGTTCTCCATTCATTATTGGAAATACAGGAATATTTATGCCCTTATTGCTTGCCATATCCTAATTGATTTGATTGCATTGGGCTTCATGGTCCGGAGTCCTCATTATTAATATTCAATAGTGCATTTTGTAGGAAGTATTAAAACATAATAATTAGCAACAACATTTTCAGCCGTCTCAGTAAACTATTATTATACCAAAAAAGACAGCATTGTCAAGACACTCCCCAATCCTACAATTCGCAAAGGCGTGTCGAATGGGACTACAAAATTGTAAGGTTATAACAACGCTAATATGGTCTGTATTAACAGACATTAAAATTTTGTATGGGTATCCTGTAATTTGTTGGCAAAATTGTAAAACGCTTTTGCTTCGGATAGTTCTAAATTTATACTATCCAATTAACACCTTTCCAATAAATGAAAACAAACAGACTTTCCGAAACACTCACTCAAGCCTTAAACGACCAACTGACAAAGGAAGCACATGCCTCGCAAATCTATCTATCCTACGCCGCCTGGGCAGATAACGAAGGGTATGGTGGCATAGCCAATTTCCTTTTTCGCCACGCCGCTGAAGAGCGGAATCATATGATGAAAGTACTGGAGTATATTTTAAAAAGAGGCGCCAAAGCCAGAGTGATGGCTATTCCACCTCCTGCAGCAGACCCCTCAGGAATACCCCAACTCTTCGAAAAAGTTCTCGAGCACGAAGTTGACAACACCAGTCCCGTGTACAGGATAGTAAAGATGGCGCATACAGAAGAAGACTGGGCTACCTTTAATTTCATGCAGTGGTTTGTAAACGAACAGATTGAAGAGGAAACCCTTGCGTTGGAACTATTGGACAAAATAAAGATTATGGGTGGAGAAAACGCTACGCCTGTTGCGCTTTATGAATTGAATAAGGATTTAGGAAATATGCCCGATGATGCGACATTGGCACAGGATGTTACTACGGATAATCCGTAAGCTATTTAAAAACGCTTTTCCAATTGGCGGCAACCTGCTTTTGCATTTCTTCTATAGTCATACCTTTAAATTCCGCAGCCACCGTATAAACCTCTTCTAAGGTTTCCTCAATCGTATCCGTTTCGAGAAAGAACCTGTCATTCGAAACCCCCTGAAACACTTCCTTAAGTTCCGGGTTTCGCAACAGGTACTTTCCAAAAGAGAGATAAAATCCGTTAATCAATAATTGTCTGGCTACCTGCTCATTCTTTGAAAACCCATGAATAATAATTGGCACCGATATCCCAAGCCGTTTTTTGATTTTGATTAGTTCATCAAAAGCAGCAACCAGATGCAATACTAACGGCTTTTGATAGTTCTCTGCCAAAGCAATCTGCTTTTCAAAAACTTCAATCTGCAATGCCATTGGGATGTTAATGCGCTTGTCTAATCCACATTCACCTAGCGCGAGACATTCATCCATCTTTAGCTTCTGCTCAATAACCTTTAAATCACTTGCCAATCTTTCTTCGCTGATATGCCACGGGTGAATGCCAATAGAATACCGCGGAATGTTGTCATCAAACTCACAGGGGTATTGATTGACCAGTTCTAAAATGGAAGGATTGTTAGTGAATTTGTGCGTATGTAAATTGTAATACTGCATCAGTCATGGAACTTTTTGACACCCGCAAGGATTTCAATCGGCAAATCATTTTCTAGCGGCACAATCGGGCAGGAATATTTGTGGTTATAAGCGCAGTAAGGATTATAGGCTTTATTAAAATCAAGGAGCACTGTTTTCTCTTTTGGAATCCGCATATCAATATAGCGTCCGCCTATGTAACTATCCTTTCCGCAAGTCAAGTCTGAAAAAGGTAGAAAAAGATAATCTGCAAAGCCTTCTTTTTTAATCAGGTCAATATTCTGATACAGGTATAATTTAAATTCTTTTCCGTCAAGATTAAAAATCAATTGACCGTATTTCACATAGTCGGGTGTACGCGTACCAGTAGTTTTCATCTTAAAAACTTTCTCTTCCGGAGTTCGGACGAACTTTGCTTCGACAATAAACTTTTCACTTATTGGATAAAAATCCAATTCTTTGAATGACTTAAAATCTTCTTCGGTTAGCGGACTTTCGTCTTTATCACCATATTCTTTATTGAGTATTTGTTGGTATTCTTTTGAAGATGTTTCTTGAGCTGAAATCGTAACAACATTCATCAATAACAAAAGGAAAAGTATGTTTTTCATCGGACAGTTTTCAACAAAAATAATGTAAAATTTGTTTGATAACTCAAAAACTTAGCAACACAGTAACTCATAAACTTTGTAACTTTGCAACATCAATCAACACTCGAGAGCAACGCTCGAACAGACGAAGTAATCAATGCTCAAAACTGCCTTTCAACGCTATATCAACAACTTCAAGGGATTTTCGCGGGAAATTTGGATACTTACCTTCGTCACTTTTATAAATCGTGCAGGGACAATGGTATTGCCCTTTTTGTCGAAGTATTTGAAAGAAGATTTGCATTTCAGCTATAGCGAAGTAGGCTGGATTATGGTTTGTTTTGGCACCGGTTCTATTATTGGTTCTTGGCTGGGCGGCAAACTCTCGGATAAAATCGGGTTTTATAAAATCATGATTTTCAGTTTGTTTACTACGGGTGTCTTATTGTTTTTTGTTCAGTTTATTACCAGCTTTGTCGGGCTCTGCATTGGTTTCTTTTTGCTGATGATTATTGCCGATATGTTTCGACCGGCCATGTTTGTGTCGATTGGTGCTTATGCCAAACCCGAAAACAGAACGCGGGCGCTTACTTTAGTCCGATTGGCAATCAATCTTGGCTTTGCTGCGGGACCGGCTTTGGGCGGGTTAATAATTATGGGGATTGGCTATAGTGGCTTGTTTTGGGTGGATGGCGCTACGTGTATTATTGCTATTTTAATTTTTTGGATTAAGGTTAAGGAAAAGAAGAAGTCGCCTTTTATTGATAAGAAACATCCCGATGATGTTTTGACACATTCCGTATTTAAGGACAAACCTTTTATGATCTTTCTCTTTACCTGTCTGGCCTCGGGCGTGTTGTTCTTTCAGGTGTTTACAACAATTCCCTTGTATCATAAAGAGCAATTTAATTTAACAGAATTTCAAACCGGATTGCTTTTAACCATGAACGGCCTGCTTATTTTCTTTCTCGAAATGCCGATTGTTAGCTATGTGGAACGGAATAAAATAAGTAAAGTTAAAGTGGTGTCGACAGGCTGTTTCTTAATGGCAATCAGCCTACTCCTTATGCTTCTTAACTCCTGGGCATGGATACTAATTGTCATGATGCTTTTTATGACGGTTGGAGAGATGTTTGCCTTCCCTTTTTCCAATTCGGTGGCGCTAAGTCGGGCACCAAAAGGACATGAAGGACGCTATATGGCTATTTATACTATGAGTTTTAGTCTGGCACATATCTTAAGTTCCAAGGTTGGGATGGAAATAATCGAATATTATGGTTATCAAATGAACTGGTTTGTGATGGGAGCTCTCGGTTTATTGGGAATGGTTTCGGGTATTTGGGTTTTCCGCCTAATTCAGAGAGAACTCAGAATACTATAAGTTAAAATAAATAATAAAAGTAAGTCGTAATTACTTGCTTTTTACTTTTGTATAAAATAGCAATTATGTATAAAATGTTAGCCAAGCTAAATAAGTTTATGTTGCCGAGTTTTACAAGGCAGCAATTGGATTTAAGTAAAGCTAAAAAATGGCAGATGGCTATTATTGGCTGGCGTTATTATGTCACAACACGGTCATTGGAAATTAAGAAATAAAGTTCCCTATTCATTTGTGGATTTAATAGTATTACCTATATTTGCACCCACAAAAAAGGCCTCGTGGCGCAACTGAATAGCGCATCTGATTACGGCTCAGAAGGTTACTGGTTTGAATCCAGTCGAGGTCACGAATGAACTCAAATAATAAAAAACGCCAAGTTCACTTGAGCGTTTTTTTGTTTTTAGTATTGCTTATCCAGTTCGCTAGCGATTGTTTTTCAAAGCGGAAAGTTACTTAATATTTAATGCTTTTTTAAGGCAAGAAAAGAGATTAAGATGTTTTTTTCTTTTTGGTTTCGAGGCTGGCTTTCAGCATACTCATTAAGTCATCGTTCTGTTTGTGAACCACTTTTAGTTTTGGGGCAACTTGTTTTTTGCCTTTCGCTTTGTCCAGGATAATCTTCAGCAGTTTTGCAGTGTACTCGTCTTTATAACTGCTTATATCAAACTTTTCCGTTAGTTGGTCAACCAATTTTTGGGCCATTTCAACTTCTTTGGGTTTAGTTTTGGAAACGGGTGGAAGTTTTAATTCAGAAGTGTCCCGAATCTCTTGTTGCCAACGTATCCTGTTTAATACAATTACATTTTTATATGGCTTTAAAATTGCAAGTCCTTCCTTTGTTCGCAAAACGAAACTTGTAACCGCAACTTTTTTAGAGGTTTGTAATGCATCCCTAAGTAGCGCATAAGCATTAACAGCGGATTTATCAGGTTCCAAATAATAAGGTTGCTCATAATAGATACTGTCAATTTCCTTTTCTTCGGTAAAATTCAGTATGTCGATAGTTTTCGTTTTTTCCGCATCTGCAGCTTCAAAATCGGCGTCCTCAAGGATTACATAGGAATCTTCAATCTTGTATCCTTTGACAATATTGCCAAAAGTTACTTCTTTACCTGTGTTTTCATTTACACGTTTGAATTTTATATGTGCATGGTCACTTTTATCAAGCATGTCCATATCTAATGAACTTTCTTCAACGGCCGAAAACAATTTAACGGGTATATTAATTAATCCAAAACTAATTGAGCCTGTCCATATTGATTTCATCACTAAAAATTTAAATGAGCAATTTCAATTAAGAATATTACAGAAATCACAATTCAGTTTGAACAATTTTTGTCTAATACTGCTATTTTTTTGCAGTATTCTTTTTAGAAGAAATTGTTGTTTTTCCGGTTTTTTTAACTGGAGAACCTTCGTCTTTAGCTGTAGTTTTCACAGTTGCTGATTTTACCGGTTTTTTTGAAGACTCTCCCGCCTTAGCAGTTTTAACATCTTTAGTCTGTTTCGAGGTCTTCACAGTAGATGATGAGTTAGTTTTCCTTACCGTTGGCTTAGCGGTTGTAGATTTGCTTTTAGGCGCTTTTGCAGAAGTTGATTGCTTTACATCAGGCTCATTGTTTGGTTCGTCACCAAATCCTAAAAAATTTTCAATACTTTTAATTAGGTCCATAATAATGATAGTTTTTAAATTATATAGTTAAACGTTCCACAAAGTTTATACTATTCCTATATTTTCATATTATACTTTTTTAAGGATATCTTACATAATTTTATTATAAAGTATTGTTACTTGTCATAAAAATTGGTGGAACTTATACTGTTTATTATCAAGCCGAAAATCATATAACATTGTTGGATAATTATATAACAAATTCCTGTGATTGTATTGCAAATTTGTAAATGATAATCGTTACAAAAGTATAATCAAAGCAGCATGAAAATGAGACATCAAAGCTCTGAGAACCGAAATTCTTTTTTTACCATAGCCATTTTAATTATGCTATTAATAACTTTGTTCTTAGTGAATTCATGCAAAAAAGAGGAAGAGGAAAGCTATGAGACAACAGTAAGTAGTCAGAGTAAAACCCAACCAGAGGAAAATAACAGCAAGGAAATACTTCATTTGGTCATGCACAGACTTTAGATGAGAAAATTAAATAATTTAAATTGCAATACAATGAGCTCAATTCAAAACAATGAGGATGTAAATGACGACGATTTTTTAAGCGGTGACAACGAAAGTAAAGCGTATCCAAACAATCAGAACAATCCAAACGAAGGCTACAATAAGCAGTTATCACCCAAAGGAAATGCCAATATTGGCGGTGATGAAAGCGAGTATGAAACTTCTGTTGGCGACGAAGATTCTTTTAATTATGACACCCCTGAGAATGATGAGACTGGATTAAATGAAAGCACCGATTTTGATTCAGAAGAACAGGAAAAAAGTAACAATGAGACCAGATACAATAGTCCGACGCGTAATGGCTCTCACCGAAATCACTATATGTGATAACCAATAAGTGAAATACTTAAAAACATAATCAGGATTAGTGCTGCAGAGGGCTTCAGTTAGCGCAATGGTTGGGAATTCAATCTGTTCGATGTACAAGATTCAGATTGATGAACAAAAGTGCGATGATAAAAGAACAACTACAGATGATACTCTTTAGAGAGAGATTTAAATAGTTTTCCGAAGCAATAACAACCAGCTCGTATACAGTTGTTGATAACACAATACCACATGTATACTAATTCTCCGGATTAGAAGTGCTTTTGCACAGAAAAACAGTGTAATTCATTTTACACTGTTTTTTTTATATTCTTAATTAATAAAAATGCCCGAAGGTCCATCCATAGTAATTTTAAAGGAAGAAGTGCAGCCGTTTGTCGGCCAAAGAATTATATCCGTTTCCGGGAATAGTAAAATTGGGATTGAACGAATACAAAATCAAACTGTTATTGCATTCAAAACCTGGGGCAAAAATTTCCTTATTTGCTTTGTGGATTTTACTATAAAGATTCATCTACTAATGTTTGGTACATATCGAATTAATGAAAGAAAGGATTCTCCTCCCCGATTGAGTCTGACATTTGAAAACGGCGAACTAAACTTTTATACTTGTTCCGTGAAATTTCTGGAAGGAGATCTTAATCAGCATTATGATTGGACTGAGGATGTGATGAATGAAAATTGGAATCCAAAATCGGCAAAGAAAAAACTGAAAAATATGCCGGACAGAATGATTTGCGATGCTTTATTGGAACAGAACATTTTCTCGGGCGTTGGAAATATTATAAAAAATGAAGTTCTGTTTCGCGTTCATGTTCACCCTGAATCCTTGATTGATAAAATTCCCGCACGTAAGATAAATGAAATCATTAAAGAAGCTGTTGTTTACAGTTTTCAGTTTCTTGAATGGAAAAAGAAATACGAACTCAAGAAACATTGGCTAGCGCATACAAAAAAAACATGTCCACGATGCGATTTACCCTTCACAAAAAAGCATACGGGATTAAAAAGACGCAGAAGCTTTTTCTGTACCAACTGCCAAAAACTATACGAATGAAAAAAGAGGTTCACATAGGTTGTTCCAGTTTTTACACTGCAGCCTGGCGAGATGTTTTTTATCCAAAAGAATTGCCCACCAAAGAATGGTTTGATTACTATTGCAAACATTTCGATACGTTTGAAGTCAATGCGACATTTTACAAATTTCCAACATTAAGGATATTTCAAAACTGGTTCAATAGAACTCCTGATGATTTTTTGCTTTCTGTAAAAGCACCGAAGCTAATAACCCATATAAATAAATTTATTGACTGCGAACGGTTGCTTGATGATTTTTACACACGGGCTCTGGAGGGATTAAAACATAAATTGGCTTCTGTTCTATTCCAATTTCCGCCAAGTTATCATTATAGTCAGGAAAGATTGGAACTCATAATCAGTAAACTCAATTTGTATTATAACAATGTACTGGAGTTTCGCCACGAAAGCTGGTGGATGCCAGAAGTAGAGAACAAATTGGCAGAAAACAACATTACATTATGTAGTGTCAGCCACCCAAATTTGCCGGAAACTATTTTTATGGCTTCCTCACAAACATACTTCAGACTTCACGGGAGACCAAGTATGTTCTACTCAGATTACGGCACAGTAGATTTGGAAAAGTTTAAAGATTTAATTTTAAATAATAATTCAGTAAAGAAAGTTTTCGTTTATTTTAATAACACAGCAAGCATTTCGGGAATCTTAAACGCAGTTGAAATGAAGAAACTATTTTAGTTTTTTTAAATCGAAACTGAAAACTTCAAGCATTTAAATGTTATTAATACATTCAAAAAAACGTTAGTTTTACCCTTTTAAAAATTATTATGTCATCAGATTATATACTTGACGAAAAATTTGACGATATCTTCTTTCTCGAAGCAGATATTAAATACAAAGAATATGAAAATTGTAAGTTTCACAACTGTGACTTTACAGATTGTACTTTTCAAACGGTGACTTTTGTAGATTGTAATTTTTTTGATTGCAATTTTAACGACACCAAAATCAATTATGTATCCTTACGCGGTGTGCAGTTTACGGCATGTAATTTTACCAATGTCAACTTTGCCATGACAGATCAGGTAATTTATGAGTTTAACTTCAAAGACTGTTTGCTGGATTATGCAAAATTCTATGCATTGAAACTAAAGAAAATGCAGTTCATTAATTGCAGCCTGATTTCGGCGGATTTCATGGCAAGCGATTTAACTGAAGTTGTTTTTGATAATTGCAATTTGAGAAGAGCTGTTTTCATTGACACTATTGCCAACAAAGCGGATTTCTATACAAGCTATGATTACACTATCGACCCTGAAAAAAACAAGCTAAAGAAGGCAGTTTTCTCAACCGACGGTTTAAAAGGTCTTTTGGAAAAGTATGATTTGGTTATAAAGTAATTTACTTTGTAAAAACACGGTTTTCCTGTTCAATCACTCTGATAAAAGTAGTGCGTTTGGTGAGTTCTTTAAGTTTAGAAGCCCCAACATAAGTACACGTACTTCTAATTCCGCCTAAAATATCCTGCAATGTTCCGATTACATCGCCTTTGAATGGCACTTGAACCGTTTTTCCTTCACTGGCGCGATATTCGGCAACGCCTCCAACGTGTTTTTTCATTGCCGTTTCGGAACTCATTCCATAGAATTGTTTGAATTTTTCACCGTCAATTTCCAACATTTTTCCACCGCTTTCGGTATGGCCGGCTAACATTCCGCCGAGCATTACAAAATCGGAACCTGCACCAAAAGCCTTGGCTACATCGCCCGGAGTTGCACAGCCACCATCACTGATAATATGTCCGCCAAGTCCGTGAGCGGCATCGGCACATTCAATAATTGCAGAAAGCTGCGGATAACCAACACCTGTCTTTACTCTTGTAGTACAAACTGAACCTGGTCCAATACCCACTTTTATAATATCGGCACCTTCTAAAAGCAATTCTTCTACCATTTCCCCGGTAACTACATTTCCGGCGATTATTACCTTGTCCGGATATTGTTTTCGCGCCTGACGCAAAAAGTCAACAAAGTGCTCCGAATATCCATTGGCAACATCAATGCAGATAAATTTTAGTTGTGGATTGTGTTCAAATATTTCTGCTATCTTTTTGAAATCATTTTTTCCTGTTCCGGTGCTGACGGCAATATAATTGGAGATATCGCTTGGAGCAGATTTGATAAAATCATTCCATTGTTGAACCGTATAATGTTTGTGGATTGCAGTAAAGAGTTTTTCTTTGGCTAAAGCCAATGCCATTTCGAAAGTACCAACAGTATCCATATTGGCGGCCATAATTGGGATTCCTGTCCACGTAACCGTACTGTGCATGAATTTGAATTCCCGTTCCAGAGCAACCTGTGCCCTACTGTTTAACGTAGAACGTTTCGGGCGAATCATTACATCCTTAAATCCTAGTTTTATATCGGTTTCGATTCTCATTTTGGTAAAATTCTGGTGAATTCAAATATAGAATTTAGAGGATAGAAATCGAACCTAATTCCTAAAAAGTAATCAGTAATTTATCAACATGCAAAATATTTTAGCCTTAAAAACATTTTGTCCGCTAATATTAGAAAACATTTTGTCGAAGCCTTGTCGAGAACTTATCGAAGCCTTGTCGAGAACTTGTTGAAGCCTTACCAAAAATTAATAGTGCAATAAATACAGTATACCATTACCCGTGAATGGTTTCCTTGTTTCCGTAATTAGCAATTACTTGAGCTTCGAAGGCAATCCATTCGCGCCAACGTTTTTCAACATCAATTCCTTTTCCATATTTTCTGGCGTATGTGATAAAAGTAGTATAATGACCGGCTTCGCTTTCCATTAATTCCCTGTAGAATTTTGATAGTTCTTCGTCCTGTATGTTTTCTGAAAGTACTTTAAAACGTTCACAACTTCGGGCTTCAATCATTGCCGAAAACAGTAATCGTTCCACCAATCCCGAAACTCGGCTTCCGTTATTGTTTCGTTTCATATATTGCGCAAGTTCATTTACATAATCGTCTTTGCGCTCACGACCAAGCTTTAAACCGCGTTTTTTTATAATATCATGTACTTGTTCAAAATGATCCAGTTCTTCTTTGGCCAAAGCCAATAAATCGGTAACCAAATCTTCGTGTTCGGAGTTATTTGTGATAATAGTTATCGCATTGGTGGCTGCTTTTTGTTCGCACCAGGCATGATCAGTCAGGATTTCTTCAATGTTTGTTTCAACAATGTTTACCCATCTTGGGTCTGTCGGCAACTCTAATCGTAGTACTCCCATTTTATTATTTATTAAAAAAACCTTCAAAATAGCTTCTGAAGGTTTTTAGTGTTTTTATTTTATAAATCTAGTAAACAAAAATGGCTCTTTCGCTCATCATGTCGTTTACTTCATCGGCCATTTCTTCTAATAATTCATCATTTGCAGTATTTGTAATCGCTCTGTCGATTAAATCAACAATAGCTTCCATATCACTTTCTATCATTCCTCGTGTTGTGATTGCAGGAGTTCCTACACGGATTCCGGAAGTTACAAATGGCGATTTATCATCAAACGGAACCATATTTTTATTCACTGTTATTTCGGCTTTACCTAATGCAATTTCGGCATCTTTACCAGAAATTCCTTTGTTACGCAAATCAATCAGCATCATGTGATTGTCTGTTCCGCCAGAGATAATATTGTATCCTCTTTTTACGAAAGCCGCCGCCATAGCCTTGGCATTTTTTTGGACCTGCATTGCGTAAGTAAAAAACTCATCTGATAAAGCTTCTCCAAAAGCAACTGCTTTCGCCGCGATAATATGTTCTAACGGACCACCTTGATTCCCCGGAAATACCGACATATCCAAAACATGTGACATCATTCTAATTTCTCCTTTTGGTGTTTTTAAACCCCATGGATTTTCAAAATCTTTCCCCATCATAATAATTCCGCCTCTTGGTCCACGCAATGTTTTGTGAGTAGTAGTGGTAACAATATGGCAATGTGGAATTGGGTCATTCATCAAACCTTTAGCGATCAACCCTGCAGGATGCGAAATATCGGCCAATAAAAGTGCACCAACGCTATCTGCAATTTCACGGAAACGTTTAAAATCCATATCGCGTGAATAGGCGGATGCGCCTGCGATAATCATTTTTGGCATTTCCCTTGTTGCCACTTCCTGAATTTTATCATAATTCAATACACCCGTTTCCTGATCAACACCATAAAAAACCGGAGAATATAATTTACCGGAGAAATTTACCGGAGAACCGTGAGTTAAATGTCCGCCATGTGATAAATCAAATCCAAGAATCTTATCACCAGGTTTCAGACAAGCGGCATAAACTGCAGTATTAGCCTGTGAACCGGAATGTGGTTGCACGTTTACATAATCAGCACCAAAAAGTTCTTTAGCTCGGTCGATGGCAATTTGCTCAATAACATCTACTACTTCGCATCCACCATAATATCTTTTTCCGGGATAACCTTCGGCATATTTATTTGTAAGTACTGAACCTGCGGCTTCCATCACCTGATCACTCACAAAGTTCTCAGAGGCAATAAGTTCAATTCCGTGTATTTGTCTGTCTTGTTCCTCAAGGATAAGGTCAAAAATTTGTTTGTCGCGTTGCATTTGAAAATATTTCGTTTAATTGTGTTCAAAATTACAAAAATCGTTTGGTAAATTAATAGTAAATGATATATTTGATTACTAATTTTTCAACAACTAATTCAACGCGAAATGCCTATAAATACAAATAATCCTAATCGGAAATCCTGGCTTACTGTTCCCAAAAACAGCGACTTCCCAATTCAGAATATTCCTTTTGGCGTTTTCCTAACCAAGGAAGATGTAATCACCATAGGAACCCGAATTGGTGATTATGCTATCGATTTGGGAGCTTTACAACAATTAAACTATTTCGAGGGAATTGAATTAACCGATGACATGTTCATGCAGGATACTTTGAACGATTTTATATCCGATGGAAAAAAAACCTGGCGTTTAGTCCGCAATAGGATTAGTGATATTTTTGAACAGAATAATGCTGCGCTTCGGGACAATCAGGAACACCGTGATATTGTTATATTCAAAATGGAAGATGTAGAAATGCAGCTTCCGGTATTGATTGGTGATTATACTGATTTTTATTCAAGCAAAGAACACGCAACGAATGTAGGTAAAATGTTTCGCGATCCTGAAAACGCTTTATTGCCAAACTGGCTTCATTTGCCTGTGGCTTATCATGGAAGAAGCTCTACGATTGTACCTTCCGGGATTCCGGTGCATCGCCCAATGGGACAGACATTACCAAATGGTGAAAACACTCCGGTTTTTGGTCCGTCACGAATGATAGATTTCGAATTGGAAACGGCTTTTATCACGACCGATGCCAATGTAATGGGAGAAAACATTCCCATAAACGAGGCCGAAGACTATATTTTCGGAATGGTTTTATTGAATGACTGGAGTGCGCGTGATATTCAGAAATGGGAATATGTGCCGCTCGGACCTTTCTTAGCCAAGAACTTCGCTTCATCAATTTCTCCATGGATAGTAACTATGGATGCTTTGGAACCTTTCAGGGCTAAAGGCCCAAAACAGGAACCTACACCGCTTCCCTATCTTCAGCAAAAAGGTAAAAATGCTTTTGATATCAACTTAGAGATATATATACAACCCGAAAATGTAGAGGCTACTTTGGTTTCAAAATCCAACTTTAAATATATGTATTGGTCAATGTCACAACAGCTGACGCACCACACGTCAAATGGCTGCCGAATAAATTCGGGTGACATGATGGGTTCCGGAACAATTTCAGGACCAACTCCCGATAGCTTTGGCTCCATGCTCGAACTAAGTTGGGGCGGAAAAAATCCAATCAAAATGAACGATGGAACTGATAGAAAATTTATCAACGATAATGACACGGTAACCATGAAAGGCTATTGCGAAAATAGGTCGGTGCGAATTGGTTTTGGTGAAGTTTCAAGCAAATTATTGCCGCCATTCGTTAGAAAATAAATATAAACTAAAATTCAACCGCAAATTCGAAAATTAAAATATAAGTTTAAAAAAATTGCGGATTTGCGGTAAATATTATAATAAATTACAATGAAAAATACAGCGTTAACACACATTCACGAAAGTTTAGGAGCGAAAATGGTTCCCTTTGCAGGATACAATATGCCGGTTCAATATGAAGGAGTAAATGCCGAACACGAAATTGTTAGAAATGGCGTGGGCGTTTTTGATGTTTCACATATGGGTGAGTTTTTACTTTCGGGTGAAAATGCCTTGGCTTTAATCCAAAAGGTAACATCCAATGATGCTTCTGTTTTGGAAATTGGTCGTGCTCAATATTCCTGTTTGCCAAATAACGATGGGGGAATCGTAGATGATTTAATCGTTTACCGTATGAAAGAAAATCAATATTTGTTGGTGGTAAACGCTTCCAATATTGACAAAGACTGGAACTGGATTTCGTCACATAATGATTTAGGCGTTGAAATGCGGAACATTTCAGAAGACTATTCTTTGTTAGCGATTCAGGGACCGAAAGCTGTTGAAGCTATGCAATCATTGACTTCTATCGACTTATCATCCATAAAATATTACCATTTTGAAGTTGCCGATTTTGCGGGAATTGAACACGTGATTATTTCGGCTACCGGTTATACTGGTTCAGGTGGATTTGAAATCTATTGCAAAAACTCCGATGTAGAGCAGGTTTGGAATAAAGTTTTCGAGGCCGGAAAAGCATTCGGAATAAAACCGGTTGGTTTAGCAGCACGTGACACTTTACGATTGGAAATGGGATTCTGTCTTTATGGAAATGATATTACTGATACTACTTCACCTTTAGAAGCAGGATTGGGTTGGATTACCAAATTCACTAAGGATTTTACCAACTCTGAAAATCTGAAAAAACAAAAAGAGGCAGGTGTTACCAGAAAACTTATTGGTTTCGAGTTAACCGAAAGAGGAATTCCACGTCACGATTATGAAATTGTAGATGCCGATGGAAATAACATTGGTATTGTCACCTCAGGAACAATGGCACCATCTTTGGGTAAAGGAATCGGAATGGGTTATGTAAAAACCGAATTCTCGGCAGTTGATAGTGACATTTTTATTCAAATTCGCAACAACAAAGTCGCCGCAAAAGTGGTAAAAATGCCTTTCTACAAAAAATAATCGTGAGTGAAAAATTTGTTTCAATTAGTAATCTTATTTCCTCTTTTGTCTTTAAGCCAAAAAGAGAAAAACCCATGTGAAACTTTATCAAGCATCAACGCCTTAATTCAGGAAAATCATTATCGTCCAAAACCAATCGACGATAGTTTATCCGTTTATGCTTTCAAAACCTTTTTAAGTCGGTTGGATGAGGAAAACAGGCTATTTATTGCACCTGAAATCACCGAGTTAAAAAAGCATGAATACGAAATTGATGATTACATAAATACCCATAATTGCTCTTTTCTTCATGATTTTTATTCCACATATTCTAAATCTGTTTCACGCTATTCTGCTATTATTACGGAATTGAAAGTCTCCAACTTTCAATTTTCAAGTGAAGAAAAAGTGGTGTTCTCCAAAAAGGCATTTCCTTATGCCGCCGATGAAACAGAGTTAAAGCGCATGTACAGAAAGCGAATTCTATTCAATGTTTTGCGAGATATAGCCGAGTTAAGTACGAACAAAGATTCGTTGGTTTCCAATTTTGACGCACTTGCCATTTCAAATAAACTTAAGGTTTTCGACCGATTTGAATGCAAAACAGAAAGCTACCAAATGTCGGAAGATGAATTTAATGCTATATTTTACTCTGTCTTTTGCTCCTACTTTGATCCACATACCGAATATTTTTCAGAAAATAATAAATCAGAATTTTTCTCAACAGTTAGTTCCGACAATCTGACTTTTGGACTCTATGTTTCAATGTCTGATAAAGATGAAATAACTATTGACGGTATTATGCCGGGAAGTTCAGCCCATTTTAGTAATAAAATAGATGTTGGTGACCAGTTGCTAAAAATCCAGTATAAAGATGAAGCCTATGAAATTGCCTGTGCTTCGATGAAAAAGATTGATGAAATTATCACTTCAAAAAAATATACAAAGGCAACTTTTACTTTTAGAAAAAAAAGCGGCGAAATATATAGTGTCCGACTGGTAAAAAAAGTACTGAAAGATTACCAAAACAATGTCTTTAGTTTCAAACTGAGAACAGATAATTCCACCTTTGGTTATATCAAAATCCCTAGTTTTTATTCCACTTTTGAAAATGGAAAGTCAAGTATTACAAGTGATGTAGTCAAAGAATTAGATAAATTACAAGAAGATAAAATCGATGGACTAATCATTGACATTGAGAATAATGGTGGCGGTTCAATGGAAGAAGCTGTTCAGCTTTCGAGTTTGTTTATAAACGATGGTCCGTTGGCAATTATGAATAATAATAAGAACGATAAGCAAATTATCGGAGATTCCATTCTTGGCACTATTTACAATGGTCCGATGGTGATTATGATTAACGGATTTTCAGCTTCTGCAAGCGAATTTTTCGCCAACGCGATGCAGGATTACAATCGGGCAATTATTGTCGGAAATAAATCTTTGGGGAAAGCCACGATGCAGCGAATACTTCCTTTAAATTTATATAACGACCAGTTTCTGAAACTGACTCTTGAAAAATTTTATCGGATAACCGGAAAAAGCAATCAATACAATGGCATTAAACCAGATGTTGAAATTCCACTGTTATTCGACAAGCAAATGCCAAGGGAAAATAGCGAGGCAACAGCACTTAAAAATGACGAAATCGGCGGGGTTTTTAATTACAATTACATCAGAAACCCTATTTATGCCGATGCGATTGCAGCCAGTAAAAAAAGAATAGCCGAAAGCATTGACGCGATTGAAATAGAAAACTTAAATACCAAAATCACTCCTTTATATGAAGCTGATTTGCCACCTGTGGTTTTACAGTTTACTTATGTTTTTGATGACGTAAATCGAGTTAATTCACTTTGGAAAGAAATAAAAAAGGAAACGGAAAAAGTATATCCAATAACTGTAGAGCTAAATATAGCCGATGATAAAAATCAGAAAAAGGATGATTTCATGAAAACCAATACTACGGAAAGAATAAAAAATATTCACCAAAACTTTCATATTCTCGAAGCGACTCATATTTTGTATGATATAAATAATTTAAAACCCTAAAGCGGTAATCTTAGCTGATGAATTATTTATCATTTGCAATAACCGAATAATACCTTATTTTTGCACCTCAATTTAGCATTAAAAAATAGTCGCAGCAATGGGAAGAGCATTTGAATTTAGAAAAGGACGAAAAATGAAACGTTGGTCAGCCATGGCTAAAGCGTTTACACGTATAGGAAAAGATATTGTAATGGCCGTGAAAGAAGGCGGTCCAAACCCTGAAGCCAACTCTCGTCTGCGTGCTGTTATCCAGAATGCAAAATCGGCAAACATGCCGAAAGAAAATGTTGAACGAGCGATTAAGAAAGCAACTGATAAAGATACTGCGAACTACAAAGAACAACTTTTTGAAGGCTATGCACCACACGGAATTGCGCTTTTAATTGAAACCGCGACTGATAATAACAACAGAACGGTTGCCAACATCAGAAGTTATTTCAACAAATGCAACGGTACAATGGGAACACAGGGTTCGGTGGAATTTATGTTTGACCATACCTGTAATTTTCGTATACCGAATAACAACGTTGATATTGAAGAATTAGAATTGGAATTTATTGATTTTGGTGCCGAAGAAATCTTTGCTGATGAAGACGGAATATTAATCTATGCGCCTTTCGGAAGTTTTGGAGCAATTCAAAAAGAACTGGAAAGCCGTGGCATTGAAATCTTATCTTCAGGTTTTGAAAGAATTCCACAGCTTACCAAAAAACTAACCGAAGCTGAAATGGCCGACGTAGAAAAGCTAATCGATAAAATTGAAGAGGATGATGACGTGATGAATGTGTATCATACGATGGAGGAATAGAAATTAGCAATTAGTCATAGAAAACTTCGGGTGATGCTCGGAGTTTTTATTTTTCGTATCTTAGCTAATATAAAATCTAAAGCTATGAAATATCTAATTTATACAGCGGCACTACTTTTAACAACAGCCTCACTTACCGCACAGGAAATCAAACTAAAGGATGATGTTGTTTATTCCAGTGATAAACCTGCTTTCAGCTTTGCCAAAAAATCACTGAACAATGAGTTGTATGTTTACAAACTCAACACCAAAGAAGAAGTGCTCAACATGATTGTTGACAACAATAACACAGAAAGCAAGGTTGACGACGGAAAGAAAATAGTTTTTGCCAAACAAAATACAACTATCCAATCCAAAACCTTCCGCAACCGAAAATGGGATTTCCTGATTGCTTTACTGCTTGAAGAAAAAGTAATTGACCTGAAAGGCGATATCAATCTAGACAACCTAAAACGGTTTAAGGCAAAATATGATGACAACGACGTTAGCAAAACGATGAGATAAAAGAAAACCTCCGAAATTATCGGAGGTTTTTTTATATCTTAATACAAATATTGATGCCTACTTTATAAACTCTACTTTATAAACTCTACTTTCTGAACTTCCTCAGCGTTGATGCTGTCAAAGAAACCTTGCTCATTCATCCAGTCATCGCTGAATACTTTGCTCATATAACGGGAACCATGATCAGGGAAAATTGCAATAACATTGCTTTCTTCTGTAAATTCTCCTTCTTCTGCATATTGTTTGATGGCCTGCATCACAGCACCCGAAGTGTAACCTACAAATAATCCCTCTCTTTTGACGATTTCCCTTGTAGTATGTGCACTTTCCTCATCGGTAACTTTCATGAAATGATCAATCAAGTCGAAGTCGGTTGCTGTAGGGATAAGATTCTTACCCAAACCTTCTATTCTGTATGGATAGATTTCATCAGCATCAAACTCTTTGGTTTCATGGTATTTTTTCAATACCGAACCAAAAGCGTCAACACCTAAAATTCTAATATTTGGATTCTTTTCCTTTAAATACTTCGCAGCGCCGGAAATGGTACCACCGGTTCCGCTACAAGCAATTAAGTGTGTAATTTTTCCATTTGTTTGTTCCCAGATTTCAGGACCTGTCGACTTATAATGCGCATCAATATTCAATTGGTTAAAATATTGATTAATATAGATAGAGCCTTTTGTTTCTTCGTGCAAACGCTTGGCTACATTGTAGTAAGAACGTTCATCATCTGCAGAAACGTGAGCCGGACAAACATATACTTTTGCGCCTAAGCTGCGCAACATATCGATTTTATCCTTGGAAGATTTTGAACTAACTGCCAAAATACAGTGGTATCCTTTGATAATGCTTACCATTGCAAGGCTAAATCCGGTATTTCCCGATGTAGTTTCAATAATAGTATCACCCGGAGAAAGAATTCCTTGTCTTTCGGCCTCTTCAATAATATATAACGCAATTCTATCTTTGGTGGAATGTCCCGGGTTGAAAGCTTCAACCTTAGCATAAAAATTTCCTGGTAAAGATTCGGTGATTTTGTTTAGTCTAATCAGAGGTGTATTCCCTATCAGGCTTAAAACATTATCGTGAGCTTTTATATCTTGTTTCATAAATAAACTAGTCAAGGCATATTACGAAGCCAATTTTACGGGCTTGTAAACTTTGCAAATTTAATAAAATATTTTAAACTATCTTTTTATTCCTTCTAAATCTAATAAAAAACTGTACTCTTTGGCGATTTCCTTAATGGCTTCAAACCTTCCCGATGAACCACCATGTCCCGCAACCATATTGGTATCCAAATATAATTGCTTATTATTTGTTTTCAAAACCCGTAATTTAGCAACCCATTTCGCTGGTTCCCAATACTGTACCTGAGAATCGTGTAAACCTGTTGAAATATACAGGTTGGGATACGCTTGTTCAATCACATTATCATAAGGCGAATACGAAAGCATATAATTATAATATTTTTTTACTTTTGGATTTCCCCATTCGTCATATTCTCCCGTTGTTAATGGTATTGTATCATCTAGCATCGTAGTAACAACATCTACAAACGGCACTTGTGCGACGACCCCGTTATACAAGTTTGGTGCCATGTTTATAATAACTCCCATCAAAAGCCCACCGGCAGAGCCTCCTTCGGCATATAAATGATTGGTTGATGTGTACTTTTTATCAATTAGAAACTGAGAACAATCAATGAAATCCGTAAACGTATTTTTCTTTTTCAACAACTTTCCGTCTTCATACCACTGTCTTCCTAAATCTTCCCCGCCACGAATGTGCGCTATCGCATAAATAAATCCGCGGTCCAACAATGATAACCGAACGGATGAAAAATGGCAATCCATAGTCACACCATACGAACCATAAGCATATAGCAACAACGGATTTTTTCCGTCTTTTTTAATTTCTTTTGTATAAACTATCGAGATGGGCACTTTTGTACCGTCTTTTACGGTTGCCCAAATGCGCTCTTCTTTATAATTGTTCTTATCAAATTTTCCTCCTAAAACTTCTTGCTCCTTCAGTATGGATTTCTCCTTTGTCTTCATATTAAAATCAATTACTGAAGCGGGAGTTGCCAGCGATTGATAACCATACCGAAGTATTTCGGTATCAAAATCGAGATTGGTTGTGGTATATGCCATGTAGGTTTCGCTGTCAAAAGGCAGATAGTACTCGCCTTTCCCACTCCACGGCATTATACGTATATGGTTCAACCCATCGAAGCGTTCCGTAACAACAAGATAATCTTTAAAAATATCAATATCTTCCAGCAACACATCGTCTCGATCCACAATAAGATCAACCCAATTTTCCTTTGATGTTGCGTCTTCATGCGTCTTCATCAGTTTGAAATTGGTGGCCTTGTCTTTGTTGGTCAGAATGTAAAAATGCTCCCCATAATGCGAAACAGAATATTCCAGGCCACGGGTTCTTTTTTGAAAAACTTTAAATTTGGCGTCCGGAGTAGCCGACAAAACCGTTTGGTATTCGCTGGTCATCGTACTACCCGAATGGATAATCAGATACTTTTTTGACTTTGATTTGTAAACCGAAACGTCAAATGTTTCATCTTTTTCAAAATAAACTAAAGTGTCTTTATCAGCAGCGGTGCCAAGTTTATGCTTGTATATTTTATCGGAACGAAGTGTTACTTCATCCTTTCGGGAATAAAACAGCGTTTTGTCATCGCTTGCCCAGGTAGAACCGCCCGTGGTATTTTCTAACTTTATAGGAAGGATTTCGCCCGAAACTAAATTCTTAATTTGGATACTATATTGTCTTCTTGAAACTGTATCTATCCCAAATGCCACCATTGTATTGTCTTCGCTGATACTCAAACCCGACAGATTAAAATAAGCATGCCCTTTTGCCAACTCATTGCAATCAAATAAGATTTCTTCCTTGGCTTCAAGACTTCCTTTTTTTCGCGAATGAATAGGGTAATCCTTTCCTTTTTCAAAACGCGTTATATAGTAATAACCATTGTAAAAATAAGGAACCGACTCATCATCTTCCTTAATTCGGGCTTTCATTTCTTCAAATAAGTCGTTCTGAAAAGCTTTGGTATGGTCAGTTGATTGCTGGTAGTAATCGTTTTCCTGATTTAAATAATCAATTACCTCCGGATTTCCCCGGTCATTTAGCCAATAATAGTTATCGGTGCGAACATGACCGTGTTCTTCCAAAGTGTGTGGAATTATTTTGGCAATCGGTGATTTTGGCATTTACAGTCGTTTTATCAATACAAAAATAAGTATTATGTAAGCGTGAGTTTTAGATGTTTCAAGAAGTTATGCACTTAGAAGTTAACATAACACTGATCCACTGAAACGTTACTCATGAGTGTTTTATGTGAAAAAAATTACCTTTAAAGGATAAGGAAATAAGATTTAAAATGTTAACTTTTCTAAAGCTTCCAATACATATTCATGCATCACCTGGCGGTAATCGAGATGCGTAACGATACGCAGTTTACCTTTGGCTAACAAACTAATCGAAATGCCTTTTTGTTTTAGTTTTTTTATAACTTCCTGATCCTTAATATGGGGTTGGGCTGAGAATACCACAATATTTGTTTCTACAGGTTCCACAATAGCAACCCAAAAACATTGTGCCAACTGACTTCCTAATTCTTTTGCCCTGCGGTGGTCTTCTTCCAGCCTGTTGATGTTGTTTTGCAACGCATAGATTCCGGCTGCGGCCAAATAACCCGACTGGCGAAGGTTACCGCCAAATATTTTTCGGATACGCAAAGCACGATGTATTGTTTCGGCATCGGAAAGTAAAACGGAACCAATTGGCGCTCCCAATCCTTTAGAGAAACAAACCGAAATAGTATCGAATAATTCTCCGAATTGCTTTGGCTGCTGCTTTTTGGCAATCAATGCATTCCACAAACGCGCACCATCAAGATGGTATTTAAGGTTATGGTCTTTGCAAACCTGCTTTATCTTCCTCAATTCTTCAATTTCATAACAGGCACCGCCACCTTTATTGGTAGTGTTTTCAATCCCAACCATTTTTGATAGCGGAACGTGATAAAACTCGGGGTCATTAATGCCTTCTTTAACCTGCTCTGCAGTAATCATTCCGCGGTTTCCGTCCAATAAATTGAAGTTTACACCACTATTAGCAGAAGCTCCACCCGCCTCATACAAATGAATATGCGACCATTTATCACAAATAATCTGGTCTCCGGGATTGGTATTTAATTTAATCGCTGTTTGGTTTGCCATAGTTCCTGTTGGAAAAAACATGGCGGCTTCCATTCCGAATAAATCGGCAACGATGCGCTCGAATTCGATTACGGTTGGATCTTGTTTGAATACGTCGTCGCCTACTTTGGCACTGAACATCGCCTGAAGCATTTCGGTAGAAGGTTTGGTAACGGTATCGCTGATTAAATTTATTTCCATATAAAGAATATTAGTCTATTTTTGTGGTGAATTCCTAGCCCCGATAACAGTGAAAATCCTGGCATTGCGAAAGACAATCATGATTAGATTGCTTCGTGCCTCGCAATGACAGATTGCAACGGATAGCGGGAATAGCTTCAAATAACAAAACACAAAACTACACTATTTATGACAAATACCGAACAAATTAAAGGTATTGTGGAGCGCCTTGGTGCGTTGAGGAGGTATCTTTGACATTGATGCCAAGCTTATAGAAATTACTAACGAAGAGGAAAAAACTTTTGCTCCCGATTTTTGGAACAACCCAAAAGAAGCAGAAGCTATTGTTCAGGCTTTGCGTTCCAAGAAGAAATGGGTAGAAGATTTTGAAAAAGGCAATGCTATGGCCGAAGAACTTCAGATTATTTATGAGTTCTTTAAAGATGGCGATGCTACCGAAGAAGAACTCGACTCTCATTTTGAGCTTACCAATACACATATCGAAAACTTAGAATTCAGAAATATGCTTTCTGACGAAGGAGATAAATTGAGCGCAGTTGTTCAAATAACTGCCGGTGCCGGCGGAACAGAAAGTTGCGATTGGGCTTCGATGCTGATGCGGATGTATATGATGTGGGGAGAAAAAGAAGGTTATAAAATCAAGGAACTTAACTTTCAGGAAGGTGACGTAGCCGGAATAAAGACGGTGACATTGGAGTTTGAAGGCGAATATTCTTTTGGGTATTTAAAAGGAGAAAACGGTGTGCATCGATTAGTGCGTATTTCTCCTTTTGACAGCAATGCCAAACGCCACACTTCGTTTGCTTCGGTTTATGTGTATCCATTGGTTGATGACAGCATTGAAATTGACATTAATCCAGCAGATATTGAAATCACGACTTCACGTTCTAGTGGTGCCGGTGGGCAGAATGTAAATAAGGTTGAGACTAAAGTGCAGTTGGTTCATAAACCAACTGGGATTCAGGTTCAGTGTTCGGAAACACGTTCGCAGCAGGATAATAGGCAACGGGCTATGCAAATGCTGCGTTCCCAATTGTACGAAATTGAATTAAAAAAACAGCAGGCCCAACGCGCCGACATTGAAGCCGGAAAGATGAAAATAGAATGGGGTTCGCAAATACGAAACTATGTTATGCAGCCTTACAAACTGGTTAAAGATGTACGTACGGGTCACGAAACCAGCGATGTTGATGGCGTTATGAACGGAAATATTGATAAATTTCTGAAAGCCTATCTGATGATGATGGGGCAAAAAGAAGAGTAGTTTTAACTATCTTTTTTAGGAAATTCAGATTCGATTTCATTTATTTGGTACCCTATTAAAATCGAAAAATTATGAATTCATATTCAATTGAGGAAATTAATGACATATTACATGGCGAAATTGTTGGGACAACTTCCTGCAAAATAACTGCGCCGGAACAATTGGAGGCGGCAGCGGAAACCGAAATTTCTTTTATTGGAAACAAAAAATACGAAAGATTTTGGCAAACCTCAAAAGCTTGTGTTGCTGTAGTAAATCAGGATATTTCTATTGAACCTGGTGAAAACCGCGCTTTTATAAAAGTTAAGAATGCCGACTTGGCGATGTCTCAGGTGCTCGAACTCTTTGCTCCTGCTCCGCCTGTTTTTGAAGTGGATATTCACCCTACAGCGATAGTTGATAAATCGGCAACGATTGGAAACGGAACACGAATTGGTGCGGGAAGCTATATTGGACCTAATGTTCAACTAGGAGAAAACGTAACTATTTATCCTAATGTTACCATACTTGACGAATGCAGCATTGGTAAGAACACCACTATTTGGTCAGGGTCGGTAATCAGAGAACGCTGCCATGTTGGTGCGTATTGCATATTGCATCCAAACTGCACTATTGGTGCGGATGGCTTCGGGTTTAGGCCGTGCCCGGAAAAAGGTTTGGTGAAAATTCCACAAATTGGAAATGTTATTATTGGAAACAATGTTGAAATTGGCGCAAACTCTTGTGTTGACCGAGGAAAATTCAGTTCAACAGTGTTAGGTGATGGTTGCAAGATTGATAATCTGGTACAAATTGGGCACAATTCAAAACTCGGTAAATTCTGCATCATGGCAGGAAATTCAGGACTGGCTGGTTCAGTAACCTTAGGAAACGGCGTAATTGTTGGCGGAAGCGCTTCCATAAAAGACCATTTGACTATTGGCGACGGCGCTATTGTTGGTGCGGGTTCCGGAGTAGCAGCAGATGTTGAAGCCGGAAAAGTTGTTCTAGGTTATCCGGCTGTTGATGCCCGTGATGCTCTTAAACAATGGGCTGTTTTAAAAAGATTAGCAAAAGACAGAAGTAAATAATTACGAATTAGGAATTACGAATTACGGCTTGAAATAATTTTTCAGAAAAGAATTCGTAATTTATAATTCCTAATTCGTAATTATATTTTATATTTGTATCGAGGATTCCGAAAGGGAGTTACACCTCACCGCACTAGTCGATCGCTCCAGATCGACTTTTGTATTTTATAACACTTCCTTTAAAAAATCAAGCAGTGCCTGCCACGAACGTTCATCTGCTTTTTCGTTGTAGGCAGCCCCTTTTGAATTGTCATTGCCGACACTTTTATCGGTAAAGGCGTGAACTGCATTAGCATAATAAACCATCTGCCAGTCGGCTTTGGCTGTCCGCATCTCGTTTTGGAATTTTTCAATCTCTTCTTTTGATTCGTAAGGATCGTCGGCACCGTGAAGTATTAAAACTTTGGGAGAAATCAAATCTATGGTTCTGGTTTCATCGCGACCCAAGCCACCATGAAACGAAACAATGCCTTTCACATTCTTATTGGTTCGCGCTGCTTCTACGGCACCAGTGCCACCGAAGCAATATCCTATGACTACTATTTCATCGGGATTGGCGCCTTGCTTTATCAATTGATCTAAAGCCAATTGAATTCTGCTTTCATATTCTTTTATGTTTTTTTTAAAATAACCTGCTTTTTTTCCAGCTTCGTTATAATTTAATGGACGTTTGTCAATACCATAAATATCCGCTATAAACGATTGATAACCTAATTCTGCTAACTTGTAGGCAACTTCTTTTTCATGGTTTTGAATTCCCATCCACGCAGGAAGGATTAAAACCCCCGGTTTATTTTTTAACTGTTTTGCAGGCTTTATGGATAATCCGCTTAATACCTGATTGCCGTCGTTGTATTCGACTGCCGTTGGTTGAGCGAAAGAGTGAGAAACAATCATGGTAAAAACAAATAGGTAAGTGATTTTATTTTTCATGGTTATAGTTGTTAATGTAATCAATAAAAGTAAAAAATTAAAACAGTTAAAATTGTTAATTGGGTATTAAATAAAAAAACCGATAGCTAACTATCGGTCTGATTTTAAAGAATATTATTTTTTCTTTTTGGATTTTGATTTTTTCTTTGCTTTATCCTTCTTTTTGGATTTTGCTTTATCTTTTTGCTTTTTCGCCTTTTCAGCTTTTTTCTTTTTGGATTTTTGTTTCTTTTCCTTGTCTTTCGCTTTTTGTTTTTCTTTTTTAGCCTTTTCCTTTTTCTTGGCCTTATCCTTTTTTTCTTTTTCTTTTGCCTTTGCTTTTTTGGCTTTTTCTTTGTCCGAATCTTTCATACTTTGCACATTTTCTTCATTGGAAGGAATAGCTACTATTGCTTCCGGTTTAACTTCTTTTTTTACTTCTGGTTTTGCAGTTGTTGTTCTGGTGCGCGTGGATGTTGCGGTATTTGTTCTTGAACGTCTTGGTGTTACTTTTGGTTTAGCGTCTGATTCGTTTGCTTCCGTGACTGCAGTTTCAGGCTTAGAATCGGTGGGTTCAATTATTGATGGCTTTTTATTTTCTTCCGCAACCGTCGGTTTGTTTGCGACTACTCTTCTCTTTATCATAATAATTTTTTGTTTAGTTAAGCTTTATGTTAATTTGATGTTAATTTGATGTTAATTTGATGTAAATTTTATGTTAACAAAAATACTCTTTAAAGTAATTCGCCAATGTTAAGTTTTCAATTCAGCGAAAAACTTAACATTGAAAACCTGCCAAGCCCTGTTATTAATAGACTTAAGAAAATCGATAAAAAATAACAAAAAAAAACTCCTAATGAAGATTCAATAGGAGTTTAGCTTTAATTGTATGTATTTATATAAATATTTTCAGGAAGTGATATGTTAGTCCTGCTATTATTGCCGAAACAGGAATGGTCAAAACCCATGCCCATAGGAGTTTAACTGTAACTCCCCATCGGACGGCGGAAACCCTCTTGGTAACGCCTACTCCAATAATGGAACCAGTTATCGTATGCGTTGTTGATACCGGAATTTTAAAATGCTCCGTAATAAATAAGGTCAGGGCTCCTGCAGATTCGGCTACAACTCCTTCAAAGGCAGTTACTTTTGTGATTTTTGAACCCATGGTTTTTACAATCTTCCATCCACCGCTCAAGGTCCCCAAGGCGATAACAGTGTAACATGTCAGCGGAATCCAGGAAGGCATTTTCCCATCTATCTTAATACCATTTTTTTCTGAAGGTAATACCACATCCAAGTCTAACCATCCAAAAGACATATTAGTATTGGGATGTGTATTTAAGTAAACCGCTACAGCGGCTGCGATTATTCCCATAACCTTTTGTGAATCATTTCCGCCATGGCCCAAACTGAAAGAAGCTGAAGATAATAACTGCATTCTCCTGAGGATCTTTTCTGCCTTTGCTGTCGAAAAACTACTAAACACCAAATTGAATATAGCTATACTAAAAAAGATGATTGCCACTAATGACCATTTGATATTGGAAGGTTCAAAAATTACGCTCCAAAAATGGCCCTCAAACCGCGGTTTTTTTATATCATCATAACCCACCAAAACGGTTGACAAAAACCAGGCTACCAATAGCATTAAGAATACGGTAAATAGTTTGGGATAAATGCTTTTTTTGGAAGAATACATGAGCCAAAGCGAAACAAAATAGGAAATTAACATTCCCAGCAATGGAGCCAATACTATAAAAGCTATAATTATTGACACGCCGGAAGGCAAACTTCCGTCCTCTCCGGGTTTGTACCAATTGACAATATTATACCAATGCTTTGTGACCTGCACACCATCTTCTACCACGAAATAATCAGAAAACCCATGAAGTGAAATTGCATGAGCTAATGCTGCTCCTGCAAAACCGCCAATCAAAGTATGTGAAGACGAAGATGGAATTCCCTTCCACCAAGTCATTAAATTCCAAATAATAGCAGCAACAACTCCGGCTAATATAACCGTGAGGTTAATACTATCGGTTTTCGCTGTTTTGGCAACAGTATCGGCAACACCAAAACCAAAAACCCAATACGCTAAAAAGTTAAAAAAAGCGGCCCACAATACAGCCTGAAATGGCGTCAGTACTTTTGTGGCAACAATAGTCGCAATCGAGTTAGCGGCATCGTGAAAACCATTAATGTAATCAAATATTAAGGCAAGAACTATAATTACAATTAGTAAAGTCATAATTTCCTAATCGATTATATTAAGAGTGTTTAACTGAAATCTGTTCCATTACGTTGGAAACACTTTTACATTTATCTGATGCCATTTCCAATGCAGAAAGCACTTCTTTATATTTGATAACGTTTTTAGCATCGGTTTCATTTTCAAAAATGTCGGCAACGGCTTTATCAAATACCGAATCTGCCTTACTTTCTAATTTGTTTATTTTTTTGCAGGTATCTTTTATATTTTTATGATTCATCTCTTTCAATTCCTTAATACCAATACCAATTAATTGACAAGCTTCCAGGTTAATTTCAGTTAATTTACGGATTGATTTGGTGATTTTCTCTACCTGATACAAACGCATTCTGCTGGCAGCGCCATGCATATTATCGGCAACATTATCCATAGCTTTTATCAACGAGTGAATATCTTCTCTGTCAAAAGGCGTGATGAAATTTCTGCTTAATTCCAAATGGGTTTTATGTGTAATCTCTTCAATTTCTGCTTCTAGTTCTTCTATTCTCCTAAAATATTCTTCTCTCTCTGCCTTTGGTGCATTAACAGCTTCATGAAGTGTTTCAGCCAATAAAATCAAACCTGCCGCAGCCTGTTCGAATAAAGGAAAGAACTTTTTATCCTTTGGAACCAAAAACTGGAAAATATTGTTAAGAGTCATCGTTTTTCTATTTATATAGGTGCAAATGTATTTTTCTAATGTTAAGTGAATATTAACTCATCAAAAATATGGCTTTTTTTATTGATTTATAATTCAAATCAATCGAAATTATCTTATTGAAAACGTTTTTGTATTTTAGCACACACTAAACGCAGTACAAATATACTATCATGGATATCAACTTCAATAAAAACGAAGATCACAACAAACTTTTATTAGCCAATTTAAAAAATCATTTTGCCAAAGTAAAACTGGGTGGCGGACCAAAACGCATCGAAAAACTTCATTCCGAAGGAAAAATGACAGCTCGGGAACGCGTTGATTATTTGCTTGATGACAAAGCTAAAAGTATAGAAATTGGCGCTTTTGTTGGAGATGGAATGTATACCGAACATGGCGGCTGCCCTTCCGGTGGCGTTGTGGTAAAAATGGGTTACATCAAAGGAAAACAATGCATTGTCGTTGCCAATGATGCTACTGTAAAAGCGGGAGCTTGGTTTCCGATTACCGCTAAAAAGAACCTTCGCGCACAGGAAATTGCAATGGAAAATCGGTTACCAATAATTTATCTGGTTGATTCTGCCGGCGTTTATCTGCCAATGCAGGATGAAATTTTTCCTGATAAAGAACATTTCGGACGCATCTTTCGAAACAACGCCATTATGAGCAGTATGGGAATTACACAAATTGCGGCAGTTATGGGAAGTTGTGTTGCCGGTGGCGCTTATCTTCCAATTATGAGTGATGAAGCGATGATTGTTGATAAAACCGGAAGTATTTTCCTTGCCGGCAGTTATCTGGTAAAAGCAGCTATTGGTGAAAATATAGATAATGAAACGCTTGGTGGAGCAACAACACATTGCGAAATTTCAGGCGTTACCGATTATAAAGCCAAAGACGATAAAGATGCTTTGGATAGAATTAAAAGTATTGTAGGCAAGATTGGTGATTACGAAAAAGCGGGTTTCAATAGGGAAACTCCTCAAAAACCCGCATTGCCAGAAAGTGATATTTATGGAATTATTCCAAAATCAAGAACAGATCAATATGATATGATGGAAATCATAAAACGTTTGGTTGACAATTCAGAAATGGATATGTACAAACCCGATTATGGGAAATCCATTATCACTTGTTATGCCCGAATAGACGGTTGGGCGGTGGGAATAATTGCTAATCAACGAACTGTTTCTAAAACTAAAAAAGGCGAAATCCAATTTGGCGGTGTGATTTATTCTGATTCTGCAGATAAAGCCACACGTTTTATTGCCAATTGTAACCAAAAGAAAATACCATTGGTTTTTGTACAGGATGTTACCGGTTTTATGGTTGGAAGCAAATCAGAACATGGCGGAATTATTAAAGACGGCGCCAAGATGGTGAATGCTGTTTCTAATTCGGTTGTACCAAAATTTACGGTTATTGTTGGTAATTCGTATGGTGCCGGAAATTATGCCATGTGTGGAAAAGCGTATGATCCTCGATTAATATTCGCTTGGCCAAGTGCCGAACTAGCCGTTATGGGCGGAACACAAGCCGCTAAAGTATTGGCACAAATAGAAGCATCTTCTCTAAAAGCCAAAGGCGAAACTGTGGACGAAAAAGCAGAACAAGAATTATTTAACAAAATTAAAGCACGCTACGATGCACAGGTTTCTCCGTATTATGCTGCTGCTCGATTATGGACAGATGCGATTATTGATCCTTTAGAAACACGCACTTGGATTTCAATGGGAATCGAAGCTGCAAACCACTCACCTATTGAAAAGAAATTTAATTTGGGTGTGATCCAGGTTTGATAATCGTAACAAAATCCAAATCAAACCTACTATGCTCTAGATTCTATTCTTATATGATGAACAAAATCCTGCTCCTTTGCATCACTTTTATTGGTTTCCAGAACCTCATAGCACAAGAAACAACTACGCGTAAAGACTCGCTTCAGGGTGGTTTACGTCCCGAAAGAACTTGTTATGATGTGGTGCATTATGATTTGAATATCAAAATCAATCCTGAAGACAAATCGATTGTAGGTTATAACGAAATCACTTTCGGAATGGAGGGAAAAAGCGATGTTATTCAAGTAGATTTATTTGATAATATGAAAGTAGATTCCATTATCTATAATTCTAAAAGACTCACCTATAAAAGGGAATTCAATGCGGTGTTTATTGATTTCCCAGAAGTATTACAGAGCATTGGAAATAAAGGAAAAATTATTAGATTTTATTATTCCGGAAAACCCATAATTGCCAGAAATGCTCCTTGGGATGGAGGTTTTGTATTTACTCAAGACAGTCAAAGAAAACCTTGGATTGGTGTAGCTTGTCAGGGAACCGGAGCCAGTTTGTGGTATCCATGCAAAGATTCTCAAACCGACGAGCCTGATTTTGGCACTACAATTAAAGTGGCAGTTCCTAATGGTTTGATGAATGTATCCAATGGAAGATTGACAGGTAGCGAAGATTTAAAAAATGGCTATACACGCTGGGATTGGGAAGTTAACAATCCGATAAATACCTATTCCATTAACGTTAGCATTGGCGATTATGTGAACATTCACGAAAATTATAAGGGCCTGGATTTGGATTATTATGTTCTCCGTGATAATGAAACTGCAGCCAGAATCCACTTTGCGCAGGTAAAACCGATGATGGATTGCTTTCAAACTAAATTTGGAAAATATCCTTTTTTCAATGACGGGTACAAATTGGTGGAAACTCCTTATTTAGGTATGGAACATCAAAGTGCTGTGGCTTACGGGAATAAATATGTAAATGGTTATTTGGGAACCGATAGATCCGGAACCGGAATTGGGTTGCTTTTCGACTACATTATTATTCACGAAAGTGGGCACGAATGGTTTGGCAATAGCATTACTTCAAAAGATTCTGCAGATATGTGGATTCACGAAGGCTTTACAACTTACAGTGAATCTGTTTTTGTTGAATGTCAATATGGTTATGATAAAGGGCAACAATACATAAACGGTTTGAAAAATAATGTTGATAATGACAAACCAATTATTGGTCCTTATGGAGTTAATAAAGAAGGTTCCGGAGATATGTATGACAAAGGAGCTTTGATGTTAAACACACTAAGACATGTTGTAAACAATGATGATAAATGGTGGGAAATGTTATTAAAATACTCTAAAACTTTCCATTATAAAATAATTGATACCGAAACTGTTGTCAACTTTTTTAGTGCCGAAACTGGAATGAATCTCACGCCTGTTTTTAATCAGTATCTTAGATATGCCGCTATTCCAAAATTGGAATGGAAAAAAACCAAAGGAAAATTAGTGGTTCGGTGGAAAACAGAGGAAGCTAAATTCAATATGCCTGTGGACATTAAAGTTAAAGGAAAAAAAATTCGCCTTTATCCAACAAATACCTGGCATAATACTAAATACAATATCAGTAAAACCAAAGATGTAGAAGTTCTGACCAATGATTTTTTTATCAATGTTAATTAACACACCCACAACTTTATTGTTGGAATCTTTTATATATAATTAAAAATTAGTATTTTAGACTAAATTTTAAACTATGTTATTATGGATACTTCAGTGAAAAGTTTGAACAAATGGGCAAATGCACATTCTACTATTTGGTTCGACGCCGGCAGAATTATTTTAGGCATTTTTTTAATTTATAAAGGAGGCTACTTCGTCAGCAATAGTCGGGACTTTGAAGATGTAATTGCTCCCGTAAGTAATTTCATGGGCGGTATGTTAACCTTCCATTATATTGCTGCAGCTCACATTATGGGTGGCATTATGATTGTTTTCGGATTGTTGACACGTTGGGCATTAATAGCACAATTGCCAATTCTCATTGGTGCGGTCTTAATAAATTTTGTTGGAGAAATGAATGTAGTCAATTTAATTATTTCATTAGTAACTTTGGCAGTAAGTACCTTTTATACCGTCTATGGTAGCGGAAAACATTCAGCAGATTACTATTTCAAAATGGAAAAATAAGATAGATGCTTTTATTATTGGAATGTTTCTTTCCGCAAAATTTTTCCGGTTGTAGTTTCTTTAAACTTAGGAACAAAAACAAGTTCTTTTGGTTTTTCATATTTATCCAGAGCTTCATAAATTGAATCATCCAATTCCTGTTTTTCACCTTCAATAACCAATACTACTTTCTCCCCTAATTCATTATCTGATTTTGATGCAATAAAAAAGCGTTGGTGAATTTTGCTGGCTAACTTCTCTTCAATTTGCTCCGGAATTAATTTAATCCCACCACTGTTGATAACGTTATCCATTCTGCCAAGGAAAATAAATTGATTTTCATTGACCAATTCAACAATATCATTAGTGATAATAACTTCATCTGAAATTCTTGGGGCATGGATAACCAAACAGTTTCTATCATCATACGAGATTGTAACATAAGGCAGAACGGTAAATGCTTTTTCCCCTAGTTTCCTGGCTGCAATATGTGTAATCGTTTCTGTCATACCATAAGTTTCATAAACTTGAGTTGGCAATTTTTGTAATTGTTTTTCCAATGTTTTATTTACGGCTGCACCACCAACAATCAATTTCTTTACTTTCTTTAATTCAGGGATTGAATTTTGCGCCTGCAAAGGTACCATTGCCACAAAATCAAAATCAATTTCGTTGTTGTCTAATGGATGTGAACTTGGAGCCACAAACTCTAAATCTAGCCCTAAAATCATAGCCCGAACCAACATCATTTTTCCGGCTACATATTTTACGGGTAAACATTGCAGTGCTTTATCTCCAGGTTGCAAATCAAAAAAATCGCCCGTTGCCAATGCGGAATCAACCATGGCTTGTTTGCTTACAGAAATCCTCTTTGGAGTTCCGGTTGTACCCGAAGTTTCCATTTCTATAAAATTTTTACTATCAAACCAATCTAAAAGGAAATCGCCGACCGGCTTTTCAAAATCTTCTCCTTCTTTAATAAAACTATATGCCACACGGCATAAGTCTTCCCTGTCGAGATGAAATCCGCTCAGCTTAAATAAATTGTGTACGTTTTCATAGGTTGGATTACTCATATTCTTCAACGTTTGTGATTGGTTTGTGCACTTCAATTTTTCCGGTTAGTTTTTCTTTCCAGTTTGACCAGTTGTATTTTTTACTAAAGATAAATAACAGCATTGGAAAAATAATAAAGATTGGCACCAAAATTTCAAATCCGGCTGATGGTGACGAAACATCCTTAAATATAGAATTGGTTTGAAAAGCAGACCAATTTGAAGTTACCAATAAGGCTGTCATTAAATTATTCGCTGCATGAAATCCAAGAGCCAATTCCATTCCTTCATCCATCAGCGTAATAATTCCGAGGAAAAAGCCTGTTCCAATATAATATACCAGAACAATATAACCCATTTTTTCAACTTCGGGATTGGCAATATGCATCGTTCCAAAAATAACCGAAGTCATCACCAAAGGAAACCACCTGTTTTTAGCCAAAACTGCAAATCCCTGCATCAAATAGCCTCTAAAAACATATTCTTCGGTGCTGGTTTGAACTGGTATTAAAAGAATGCCAATAATCGCTAGTATTAAAAATGGAATTGGTTTAAAATTTAAAATAAAAGATTCAGGACTGCTGTAGAACATTATTAATGTGGAAGCAACCGTAAAAAGTCCCCACAACGAAAACGCAAAAAATATCCTTTTCCAATCCACTTTTTCTCTGGATGTCGTGACCGATAAAAAGGCTTGCCTGTGGAAATACCTGACTACTAAAACAATAGAGATAAAAGCAACCACGAAAGAAAACAACAATAAAAATAAGGTTGTATTTAATGACAAAAAAGTCATCATATCGGTTTCTGTCTTTGGAAACGGCTTCCCTGTTTTGAATGATTTAATCAAAATAGCGACTGCCAAAGGCATTTGACCAATAGTTGCCGCAATAATAATTATCGTAGAGCCCACTAAATACTTCCAGAATTTATTTGCAGGTAAAAATCCTTTCTCTAAAAACATAGCTTTTTTGTTTCGCCTAAGATAACTTTTTTCTACTAAAATCAATTACTTTGCAAAAAAAACATGTTACAAATACTCCACAATCCAAGATGCGGAAAATCGCGAGACTGTTTGGCTTTCGCAACAGAATCGCAACTGGAATTTGAAATCATAAATTACTTAGAAAATCCGTTATCGGTTGCCGAATTAAAAGTTTTGCTTAAAAAATTGAAAATCAAACCAATTGAAATTGTTCGTCAAAAAGAACCGATTTGGATTGAAAAATATAAAGACAAATCTTTGACAAATACGCAAATCATAAATGCCTTATCAAAATACCCAATTTTGATACAAAGACCTATTATCATTGATGTAGACAATGCAATAATTGCTCGAGATAAAGACAAACTGGATGATTTATTTAGATAAAATTAACAAAGATTTGGGAGAACAGGCATAATCCAAGCAGTATTTTTGTGGCCTCTAAACTGCTTAACTATTTATGCCTACATGAAAAAGTTTCATTATCTTTTATCTACACTTTTATTACTCTCAATTACTGTTTTCGGACAAGAAAAAACTGAACGGGCCAAGATTGCCATCACTGGGAAAATCATTGAAAAGACAAGTAAACTTCCGCTTGAATACGCAACCATAACTTTAAAAAACAGTAAAAATCCAAAACTGATTTTTGGCGGAATTACCAATAATAAAGGAGATTACAGCATCGATATTGTTCCTGGAATTTATGATATTACTTTGGAATTCATCTCTTTTAAACCAACAACTATCACCCAAAAACAATTAACAGAATCTACAAATCTGGGAACAATAGGTTTGGAAGAAGACGCTACCCAATTAAACGAAGTAATAGTTCGTGCCGAAAAGACTACTGTTGAAATAAAACTCGACAAAAAAGTTTACAATGTTGGCCAGGATATGATTGTAAAAGGCGGAACTGCCAGTGATGTATTGGACAATGTGCCTTCGGTTACTGTTGATGCTGAAGGAAATGTAGCTTTGCGGGGCAATGATAATGTAAAAATACTCATTGACGGAAGACCATCAAATGCGATTAACATTGCTGATGCACTAAGAACAATTTCCGCGGATGCTTTAGATAAAATTGAAGTGATTACCAATCCATCCGCACGTTATGATGCTGAAGGCGGTGGCGGAATAATTAATATTTTATTAAAAAAAGGAAAAAATCAAGGAATCAACGGAACTATCATTGGTACCGTTGGTAATCCGAGAAATTATGGCTTAGTAACGAATGTAAATTTCAAAAGCGAAAACTTCAATCTATTCTCAACATTAGGATACAATGATAGCAAAGCACCGGGAAAATCGAAAACGGATACCGATTATTTAAATCCTGATGGCAGCATCCAAAAAACGATAAACGAAAGAAGCGCCAGAGAAAGAGGCAGGAAAGGCTTTAATTATACCATTGGTGTAGATTGGTATTTGGACAAAACCTTAACATGGACGAACTCTTTTAATTACAGAAAAAATGACGGCTCCAATCCGGATAATGTTTTTTTATACAATTATTTTCCTGTTAGCAGTAACGATTTTGTTCGTAACAGGTATAACGATCAGTTTACAAGAACGCAGGATATTGAGTATTCGACTAATTTTACCAAAAAATTTAAGAAAGACGGTCATAAACTAACTGTCGACATTTCGTCTTCGAAGAATTTAGATAACGATTCTTCGACCATAACCGATTTTGTAGTGGGACAAGAAACTATGGCGACCAAAGAATCATCAAAGAATTTTCAAACACAAAGCAGAAATTTAATTCAATCCGATTATGTGCTGCCTATTGGTAAAAACAGTCAGTTTGAAGCAGGTTACAAAGGCGATTTTAATGAACTGGTTACTGATTATAATGTGGGCGATATTGACGGAAGCGGAAATTATATTCCGAATTCAAATTACACCAACAAATTAGATTACAAAGAAAAAATAAATGCGGTGTACACGCAATTTGGTTCTAAAATTAATAAGTTCTCTTATTTGTTAGGGTTGAGATACGAAGATTCCAATATCGATATTAACCTATTGACAACAAATGATTTTAACAATAAAAAATACAACAACTTATTTCCAAGCGCTTTCCTAACCTATCAATTAAAGGAGAGCAGTACCATTTCGCTTAACTACAGTAAGCGTATTTCCAGACCTCGTTCCCGATTTATCAATCCGTTTTCGAATTATTCGAGTAACGTAAATATTTTCCAGGGAAATCCGGACATCAATCCATCGCTTACGGATGCTGTTGATATTGGTTATATGAACAAATGGAACAAAGTAACGTTTAGCACGTCAATGTATTTTAATAGAACCAATGATGTTTTTCAATTCATCCGAAGACCAAACGGAGAATCTGTAACTACTGTTGTTGATGGAGTAACAATTGTAACGCCGGTAATTTTATCAACACCTATCAACTTGGCTCGCGAAGATCGTTTCGGATTTGAATTTAATGTAAATTACACACCATACAAATGGTGGAAATTAAACGGAAACTTCAACTTTTTCCAAAGTAAAATAAATGGTGATTACTCATATACACTAGAAAATACCGGAGAAGTAATCAATGAAAATTTTGACAATACAGCCGCAAGTTGGTTTACCCGAGTGTCTTCAAAAATAGCATTGCCTTATAAAATTGATTGGCAAACTAATGCGACATATAATGCGCCGCAAAGTAATGCGCAAGGTAGAAGCCTTGGCGTTTTGAGTGCTAATTTAGCGTTCAGTAAAGATATTTTGAAAGACAAGGCAACCATCGCCTTAAACGTGAATGATGTTTTCAATTCCAGAAGAAGAATCAATGAAACGCATTTGGCAAGATTAAATTCTTATAGTGAACAACAATGGAGACAACGTCAAATCAATCTTTCGTTTACGTACAGATTTAACAAACTAAAAACAAACGACAAAGATAAAGACAAGAAACAAAAAGGAAATCAACAAGATGACAATGGTGATTTTCCCGGATAATAAAATAAAAAAAGCCTCGAAATTCGGGGCTTTTTTTAAACAAAAAGTTTAAATTTAAACTGTTTGTCCTGCGTCTTTCTTGGCTTTCTTATCCATCTTAACCATTGGTTTTTGGTTGATGATGTTCTTAATTACCTTTGTTGTTCCTTATTGGATCTTTGGAGGCGTTAAGGAATTATTGCAGGAAAGAAAAGCAAAGAGAGACGCAGGACAAACAGTTTAAATTTAAACTTTTTGTTTAAAAAAAGCCCCGAATTTCGAGGCTTTTTTTATTTTATTATCCGGGAAAATCACCATTGTCATCTTGTTGATTTCCTTTT
>NZ_JANXTI010000056.1 GCF_025352425.1 Flavobacterium sp. | reverse complement strand
ATAAAATTCCTTACTCCATTTCCTTACTCCGTAAAACTCTAATAAGATTGACTTTCAATAAAAAACCCCTTAATACCTGAATATTAAGGGGTTTTGGTGTAGCGAGGACGGGAGTTGAACCCGTGACCTCAGGGTTATGAATCCTGCGCTCTAACCGACTGAGCTACCTCGCCATAACACTACAATCCCTGATTGCGGGTGCAAATATAAAATTATTATCAATGGTTACAAACTTATAACGCGTATTTTTTTTATTTTTAAAAAAGGTTCTTTTTTGATTTTATATTCTTTATATTTCCAAAAAATTTGTTTGAACATGAATAGTAAAATACGTTATGAGCTTGAATTTCCCCTAAATTCTTCCCCACAATTATTATATCAATATATTTCAACACCTTCAGGTTTACAGGAATGGTTTGCGGATAATGTTAATTCGAGGGGTGAATATTTTACTTTTACCTGGGATGATTTGGAGGAAAATGCACGCTTAGCTTCGAAAAAAACAGATGAAAAAGTAAAATTTAAGTGGGTTGACGAAGAAAAAAAAGATACTGATTATTATTTTGAATTACGGATTTTAGAAGATGAAATTACGAAGGATGTTTCTTTGATGGTTGTTGATTTTGCGGAAGAAGATGAGTTAGCTGAATCGAGATTATTATGGGAAAACCAAATTTCCGATTTGAAACACGTCATAGGTTCTATTTAAAATCAATTTTTTAAAAGTTATATTTGTCCCGTTTATAAGCGGGATTTTTTTATGATTAATTTTAATGGTGTAATTCACAATTCAGATATACAATTAACGGTTTTAAATAGGTCATTCTTATATGGTGATAGCATTTTTGAAACTTTAAAGATTGTAAACAATAAAATATTATTTTTTGAAGATCATTATTTTCGATTAATGGCTTCGATGCGTATTATTAGAATGGAAATTCCGATGTCCTTTACTATGGAATACCTCGAGGAACAAATATTAAAACTAGCGGAAGTAATCGAAATCCACGATTCCGCAAGAGTCAGATTAACTGTTTTTAGAAATGAAGGCGGATTTTATTTACCTGAAAACAATTCGATTTCCTTTGTCGTTCAGGCAACGAAGCTGGAATGCATAAATTATAAAATTGCCAAAAATCAATTTGAAGTTGATTTATACAAAGACTTTATTGTTCCAAAGCAATTACTTTCAACGATTAAAACAGCGAATAAAATTACGCATGTAACGGCAAGTATTTTTGCCAAAGAAAACCATTTGGATTCTTCCTTACTTATTAATGAAGCCAAAAATGTAATTGAGGCGGCCAATGGCAATCTGTTTATGTTAATGGGAAATACATTGATAACACCGCCAATTTTTGAAGGCTGCTTAAATGGGATAATGAGAAAACAAATTATAGCAATAGCCAGACAACTTGATGGAATAGATATGGTGGAAACAGCAATTTCCCCTTTCGATTTACAAAAAGCAGATGAATTGTTTATTACCAATGTTATCATTGGAATTCAGCCTATTACTAAATACCGCAAAAAAGAGTTTGGAATGGCCTTGTCAGAAAAATTGTTGCACAAATTAAATACGTTGATTGACGCTTAATTCAAAGTAGGGTTTTCCGGGGCATTGGACCAAATAAGGTAATCACCGCCTAATTCTACAATTTTATCTTTCCAAAAATGGCTGGATGATTTCTCCAAAATCTTATTCTCATAAACATTTTCAGCCAAAATCCATGAATTCGCCTGCATCTCATTTTCTAATTGCTCGGCATCCCAACCTGTGTAACCGAGAAAGAAGCGGATATTTTTCTTCTTTATGACGCCGCTATTGATTAGGTTTTTAGTGAAATCGAAATCGCCACCCCAAAATATCCCATTTGATATTTCGATGCTATTTGGAATTAAGTCAGGGATGTTATGAATGAAATACAGATTATCCTGTTCAACCGGGCCGCCATTATAGATTTTAAACTCGGATTCGATGTCGGGAATTAAATCTTTGATGTTGTATTTGAGGGGTTTATTCAGAATAAAACCAACAGAACCTTCATTAGTATGCTCAGCCAGTAAAATCACAGATCTATTAAAAGACAAGTCGCCAATGATAGATGGTTCCGCTAATAAAAGCACTCCTTTCTTTAATTTTTCCGAAATCATTTGCAATTAATTTTTAATAAAGTTGGTAAAAATATTTGTAGAAACCAAATTATTAAGGTAAAAAACAAAAAAAACCATCCCGATTGGTCGGGATGGTTTATATTTCAATTGAATAAAATTCTTAGTTTACTGATCCGTCTAAATCTGCACCAGCTTTGAATTTAACTACATTCTTAGCTGCAATTTTGATAGTTTTTCCAGTTTGAGGGTTTCTTCCGTCTCTTGCAGCTCTTTTAGATACTGACCAAGATCCGAATCCTACTAAAGATACTCTTCCACCTTTTTTCAAAGTACCGGCTACGTTACCTAAAAATGATTCTAAAGCTAATTTTGCTGCTGCTTTTGTTACTCCTGCGTCAGCTGCAATTGCATCGATTAATTCTGATTTGTTCATAATGTTAGTTATTAATTGTTGGTTAAACATTTTGTTAATGATAACAAATTTAAAAGGAATTCCTTACTAGACAAGCGTTTTCGTCTTTTTTTCAAATATTTGTTGATAACTTAGTTCATTTGTTGATAAACCCAGGCGTTTTATCGATTTTTTTATTTAAAAAAGCTCCGAGTCCTTATTCTGCTTGCGCTTTTTCTGAAAAAGCAATACCATTTAGGAGCTCATTTACCTGCATTTTTTTCTTTCCTGGAAATTGAATACTTAAGATTTCGAGGAAGCCTTCTTTCACAGCAATTTTAATTTCTTTTTTGGTTGTGATAATCCTACCTATAATATAAGAGTGGTTTTCAAAAATAATCTTTGCCTCGTAGATTTTCACATTCCATTCTTGCTCATTATCTTTAAAGAAACACCAAGCAGATGGATAAGGTGACAATCCGCGTATCAAATTATGAATTTCGGTTGCCGATTTTGTCCAATCAATTTTACAATTGTCACGGTTTAGTTTATATGCCGTTTTTATTTCCGGATTATCTTGTTGAGTTGTTGTGTGAACTTTTCCTTTTTCAATCAGTGATAAAGTTTCTAAAACAGCTTCACTCCCTAAAAGCATTAGTCTGTCATGAAGCGCTCCCGCGTTTTCATCCGGACCAATTCCGATTTCCTTATTCAAAATCATCGCTCCGGTATCAATTTTATCATCTATAAAAAATGTAGTAACGCCGGTTTTAGTTTCTCCATTGATAATTGCCCAATTGATTGGCGCCGCGCCGCGATAGTTTGGCAGCAACGATGCGTGAAGGTTAAAGGTTCCCAATTTTGGCATTCTCCAAACTGCTTCCGGCAACATTCTAAAGGCAACCACAACCTGCAAATTAGCATCCAGAGCTTTTAATTCTACCAAAAAAGTTTCATCTTTAAGATTGGTAGGTTGCAATAACTTTAAGTTGTGTTCCAATGCATATTCCTTTACAGCCGAATATTTAATCTTTTGGCCACGACCGGCAGGTTTGTCAGCAGCGGTGATTACTCCAACAACTTTATAGTTGCTCTTTAGTATAGTATCCAAAATACCGACAGCAAATTCGGGAGTTCCCATAAAAACAATGCGTAACTTTTCCATGCTTATTTTAAAGAATATAAATTATTTGATTTGATACTAATCGTATCATTTTCCAAAAGATTCCGAAGTGTAAAGATAACATCGTCTTTAGGAAATTTGGTTAGCTTTTGAATATCTCTCGAATTGAAATCCTGCATTTTCAAAAGTTCCACAATTTTTTCAGAAATACTTTCCGGGCTTTGTTTTTTTTCGTTTTTCGAAATGCAATACGAGCAAATACCGCAATCATCTTTTATAGTTTCGCCAAAATAGCGCATCAGCAACTTATGCTTGCAGGTTTTGGTATTTTTACTATAATGTAATACTGCTTGAAGCTGCTCGGTTTTTAGTTTATTCTGTGCTTCCAAATGTTTGGAAACCCTGTTTATAGTGCGCTCATCTTCGCGGACTTCGTTAAGCGTAATTGTCGCATCATTGTTTTTGGAAATCAAATCAATAATCTGTTTTTCTTTTAATTTCTGCAAAAGTGAAAGCACAATCTTTTCATCGGTGTTCGATTTTTTGGCAATTAATGTTGGATTAAAAGCAGTTTGCATATCGTAAATTCCGGGATAGGTTCTTAAAATGGTTAGGATGATTTCTTCATCTGCTGTATTAAGGCTCATGTATCGAATCACTTCTTTAGACGGAATAATAAACTGAATACTAACTTTTTCTGAAAATTCCTGAGACAAATTAATAACGCCCTGCCGGTCCAAAAACACAAGAGCATTATACGTTTTCAATGTTGGAAAAGTATACTTGGTACAAAACTGATTTAAGTTAAAGCTGAACTGCTCGTTTATGCCTTCGCCATAGGCAATTTGAAAGAAGCTGCATAATTTGGAAAAAACCAAATTTAAAAAAGCCTTATCTGGTAACACACTCAAGAATTGCGCTTCGGCATGCAAAACATCTGATGGATTATTGAGCAGAACCGCAAATGCTTTCTCGCCATTTCGTCCCGCGCGTCCTGATTCCTGATAATAGTTTTCCAGGTTTTGAGGCAAATGCAAATGTATAATGGTTTTCACATTGGCTTTGTCAATTCCCATTCCAAAAGCATTGGTAGCAACCATTACCTGAACTTTTTCCTCCATCCAACGTTTCATGTGTTTTTCTTTCTCTTTTGAAGATAATCCGCCATGATAATATGTCGCAGTAAAATTGTGGCTCTCCAATTGATGAACTGTTTCCAGGCAGGATTTCCTATTGGTTACATATATAATAGAAGGTAGCGGATTTTTATGTAAAATTTGTTGCAAAAGGTGCAGCTTATCTTCAGTTTCAAAAACCATGTACGCAATATTTTCCCTGTAAAATGATTTCGAGAAAACGTGTGGGTTATCCAACTTAAGCTGTTCGATAATATCTTCCTTAACCCTCAACGTAGCCGAAGCGGTCAAAGCCAAAAAAGGAATTTTTGGAAAGTATTCCTTAAGTTGTACAATCTTTAAGTAAGCCGGGCGAAAGTCATGACCCCATTGCGATACACAATGCGCTTCATCAATGGCGATAAGATTTATTGGCAAATTTTTTATGCGCTCTAAAATCCATTCGTTTTGCAGGCGCTCGGGAGAAAGATATAAGAATTTATAATTTCCGAACTGACAATTATCCAATAAATCAATAATGGCATCGTGATGAATTCCTCCCGTTAAAGCGATGGCTTTGATCCCTTTTTTTTGCAGATTTTCAACCTGGTCTCGCATCAAAGCAATTAATGGCGAAATAACTAAACAAATTCCTTCCTGCATAAGGGTAGGCACCTGAAAACAAATTGATTTTCCCCCGCCGGTTGGCATTAGTGCAAAAGTGTCCTTTCCGTCCAAAACCGAGTTTATGATTTCTTCCTGCGATTCACGAAAAACATCGTGTTTCCAGTATTGTTGAAGTATTTCTAAAGCTTTACTCAAAGGATAATTGTTATGCCCTTCGACTAAACTCAGGGTGATATTTTCTAATGGTAAAGATATAAAATAAGATTTGGTTGCCGTTACAGTAAAAGTGTATTATGAAAGATGGCCAAAGATGAAATGAATGCGTTCTTCAACAGTTCCGCAAGGAACCTCGATAAGTTGATAACCGTATTTTTCATAGGTTTCAATCAAATGATCAAAAATGAGTTTGGCCTGTTCGTAATTCTCATAACGTGCTTCATCGCTTTCATAAATTTCTTCCCAGGGCGGGAGCACAAAAACCTTTGAATACGAATGTTCCCTGCTGGCCTGATCAAAAAAAGCCGGATAACTATCTCCAATGTAATGCATATAGGCCAAAATATCTGGAATTCCCCTGTCCATGAAAACAATCTCAGCTGTGTCTTGGTTAGCCTGTTGATATTGCTTCTTTCTTCCTTCCAACAGTAATTCACTAAACATCAAAGGCCTCTCAAGGAATAATTGTTCAATGCCTTGTTTTTTGGCTTCCAAAGTTATTTGTCGGGAAATTTCAGGAAAACACGCATAGCCCTGTTCGATGAGTGCATCAATTATTGTGGTTTTCCCTGTTCCAGGACCACCAGTTATGACTATGAGTTCTTTTTTCAAGTTTTTGAAATGAAGCGCAAATTTATTGAAACAAATTAGAATACTGAAAGTGTTCGGGTTTTATTTTTAACTTATAAAAACTATTTTTTTTAAATCTTGGAAACCTGCTTCAAATATCTAAAATCAATACTGTATATTTGCTTTTATTTTGTTTAAAATGGATAAGAAAACAGAGGAGTTTTATATAAGATTACGGGAAGAACTGAGCAATACTTCTGAATGGCCAAGTGAATATCTATATAAATTTATTGTGCCAACAAGCCCAAAAAAAATTGAAGAAATAGAAAATGCTTTTGATAATATCGGTGCCGTAATCCAAACCAAACAATCAAAGAATGCAAAATACACCAGTGTATCAATAAACGTGATGATGGAAAGCCCGGAGCTTGTTGTTGAAAAATACATTGAACTATCTTCTATCGAAGGAATAATATCATTATAATGACTGAGAAATATATAAAAGAAAATGCAAACGAAGTGGTTCATCATTTGGAATACAATGGCGAAAGATCACATTTAATCATCCCTGAATATGGTCGCCATTTGCAGAAATTGATTAATCAGGCAACCGATATTGATGACAGGGAAAGGCGCAATAAGGTGGCAAATTATATTATTCAGGTTATGGGAAGTTTAAATCCGCACCTGCGTGATGTCCCCGATTTTCAACACAAATTGTGGGATCAGATTTTTATAATGTCGGATTTCAAACTGGATGTTGATTCTCCTTACCCAATTCCGACCCGGGATGTAATACATCTCAAACCGGAAAGATTAGCCTATCCACAGAAAAATCCAAAATATCGTTTTTATGGCAATAACATCAAGTACATGATTGATGTGGCTAACAGTTGGGAAGAGGGCGAAATGAAAAATGCGTTGGTTAAAGTCATTGCCAACCATATGAAAAAGTCGTACTTGAGTTGGAATAAAGATACCGTTACCGATACTGTAATCTTTGAGCATCTTTACGAATTGTCAGACGGGACACTGAACTTACTGCAAAGTACAGAAGAGTTGTTGACCACAACTGATTTGATGCGTACCAACAAAAAAATGTCCAATAAAAACATGCCTGCTTCTAACCCGAAAATTAAAATCAACAAAAACGCTAAGAAGCCATTTATAAAGAAAAATAACAATAACAATAATCCAAAATAGTTAAGAGTCATTAATTATGAGTTATGAGTTTGCCTCATTTACTCATAACTTTATAACTTATAATTCATAATTACAAAAATGGGAACTTTTAAAATTGAAGGAGGCATCCAACTTAAAGGCGATGTAACACCACAAGGAGCCAAAAATGAAGCATTACAAATTTTATGCGCCGTGCTTTTGACTCCTGAAAAAGTAACAATCAACAATATCCCTGACATTATTGATGTCAATAAACTGATAACGCTTCTGGGTAACTTAGGTGTGAAAATTCAAAAAAACGGTCCCGGTTCTATAACCTTTCAGGCTGACGACGTAAATGTTGGCTATCTTGAAACGGAAGCTTTCAAAAAAGAAGGCGGAAGTTTAAGAGGTTCTATTATGATTGTTGGGCCACTTTTAGCGCGTTACGGAAAAGGATATATTCCAAAACCGGGCGGCGATAAAATTGGACGCCGTCGTTTGGATACACATTTTGAAGGATTTATAAACCTGGGTGCAAAATTTCGTTACGAAAGAGAAGACCATTTTTATGGTGTGGAAGTTAAAGGAAGACTAAAAGGTGCAGACATGCTGCTGGACGAAGCATCGGTAACGGGAACAGCCAACATAGTTATGGCTGCGGTTTTAGCCGAAGGAATAACCACAGTTTACAATGCCGCCTGCGAACCTTATCTACAACAGTTATGTAAAATGCTTAACTCTATGGGAGCAAAAATCACCGGAGTTGGTTCTAACTTATTGAGGATTGAAGGTGTTGAAGCATTGGGTGGCTGCGAACACAGAATCCTTCCCGATATGATTGAAATTGGTTCCTGGATTGGCCTTGCGGCGATGACCCGTAGCGAAATCACGATTAAAAATGTTTCCTGGGACAATCTTGGTGTAATTCCGAGTGTGTTCAGAAAATTAGGTATTACCTTAGAAAGAAAAGGCGACGATATTTATATTCCTCCTCATACTAAAGGCTATACGGTTAAAACCGATATTGATGGTTCGATTTTGACTATCGCCGATGCACCTTGGCCGGGATTCACACCTGATTTGTTGAGTATCATTTTGGTTGTGGCAACCCAAGCCAATGGCGATGTTTTAATTCACCAAAAAATGTTTGAAAGCCGTTTGTTCTTTGTGGATAAATTAATTGATATGGGTGCGAAAATTATGCTGTGTGATCCTCACAGAGCTGTAGTTATGGGACATGATTTCAAATCACAACTGAAAGCAACGATAATGAGTTCGCCGGATATTCGTGCGGGAATCTCCCTGTTGATTGCGGCGCTTTCTGCAAAAGGAACTTCTACCATCCAAAATATTGAACAAATTGATAGAGGTTACGAACGCATAGATGAAAGGCTTCGTGCACTTGGGGCCAATATCGTGAGAGTGGAGTAAGAATATGGAAAATAGAATATAGAAAATAGAGGTACAGATTTGTGCCTCTTTTCATTTGGTCAATATGGAAACATACATCATAATTTTGCTTTGCATTGCGGCGTTCTTTGCCGGATTTGTTGATGCTATTGTGGGCGGCGGCGGATTGATACAAACTCCAATTGCCTTGATTTTATTGCCAAATCTTGCCGTTTCCTCAATTATTGGCTCGTTGAAGATTCCCGCTTTTAGCGGAACTAGTTTTGCAGCAAATCAGTATCTGAAAAAAGTGGACATGAATTGGAAACTACTATCCATAATGGCGGTTGTTGCTTTTGCTTCCGCTTTTTTAGGTTCCAATTTACTGACCAAAGTCCATAATGATTTTATGAAGCCATTGCTTTTGGTTGTCCTGACTTTAATTGCCATTTATACATTTGCGAAAAAAGATTTCGGAATTCACCAGGCAAAAGAGCATACAGTTAAACGCCAATTCTTATTGGCCATTACCATGAGCATCTGCCTTGGATTTTATGACGGATTTATCGGTCCCGGAACCGGAAGTTTTCTTGTACTGGCTTTTGTAACTGTTTTAGGCTTTGATTTTCTTCATGCTTCAGCAAATGCCAAAATGGTGAATCTGGCAACCAACTTTGGTTCGATTTGCCTGTTTGTTCTTAAAGGAAAAATCATTTGGGCAATCGCAATTCCAATGGCTGTCTGCAATGCAGTTGGTGGTTGGATTGGCGCAAAACTCGCCATCAAAAAAGGCAATGGGTTTATACGTATTTTCTTTTTGATAGTTGTAATCGGAACACTGCTACGTTTTGGTTATGATGTGTTTTTTAAATAAGAAGACCATTTGAAGGAGCCCGAAGACATTTTGAACTCGTCTGAAGACAGTTTGAATCCTTCCGAAGACAGTTTGAATGCGTCAGAAGGTTCATTGTATTAGTCCGAAGTCTTTTTGCATGCCTCCGAAGCCTCGTTGAATGAGTCCGAAGCCTCGTTGAAGGCTGTGAAGGATTGAAAATACTGGAAAGTTGATTTTTGAAGGGATCTTTCCTATTACTCAAACACATTCAAAAACTTTAACCCAAAGATTACGCCATCGCCCTGATATCCGTTTTGATAGGAACGAACATAATCCACCCTAAACAAACGATACTTTCCAAAGCCAAGATTGTCCAATCCCACAGAGAATTCCTGATATGGTTTTCTGTCAGGAACAGCGAGGTTATGAAATCCTAGAACCAATTGGGACTGCAGGTATTTCAATAACGGAATCTTATTCATAAAATAGCCTTTGTCATTATGCTCAAGATGGGTTTCGCTATAGCTGTCATTCGTACTCGCGGCATAATAAGGCAATAGGTTAAAGACATTGGTATAAGTATCGGTTTGCCCAATATGAGTCTGGTTCCCGTTGAAATGTTTATAATCAACAAATGAAATATTGTCGGCATTGAAGAATTTACCGGCTTTAAAAGCCATTTGTAATGTTCCTTTATTACCCAAAGTCACCTCATAGTTTACACGTGCAGCAACAAAATCATATTCATAATTTTTATCTGTGGCAGCAAATGTTTTTTCATAACCCAAAGACAGGGAAGGATAAGTATCATTTGGGATATTGTATTTTCCATCGGGACGGCTTATGTATTTTTGTCCAAAATTAAAACGCATCAGCACATTGGTTTTAACTAAATTATGTTTGCTGATGGCCGCCGAAGTTTCATCATTTGGCGAAAGCGGATTGTTTGAAGTATATATATCGTCACTTTTTATGACGCTATAATCGGTCGTGTTATACAAAGGTTTTCTTTCGGAATATTCGGCATTTATGTTCATGTAAAAACCATTGACAACCTCTCTTCCAAAAAAGCCGGAGACAAAATTCTTTTCATACAGTTTCATAAAATTGTTCTTGAAAAACAAAGTGCTGACAGTATTAACAATATTTGAAATGGGATTACTTCCGTTAAACTGATTGGCAGAACTTCCGCCATTGAAAGATAACGTACTATTGTTTGTATTATTGAATTTATGGGTATAGTTAGCTGCCGCACGTATCTTTTCTTCCGAAAAACCATAGTCAAACCTAGAACTTATTCTGGTATATGTTCTCTTATCCTCATCACGTTTTGTATAAGATAAACCCGCGTTGAGACGCCACCCCTGAACCGTATTAAAAGAAGTTGAGGTTAATGGGCCATCATAATCAATGGACCATTTTTTAAACGAATTCTTATAGCTGTAACCACTCAAGATATCCATCACTTTGAATTTGTTGTGTTTGGCATCAATCGAATCCAAATAGGTTTTTGATTTCTTTTTTGTCTGCAGAATATCTTTCTTCTGATAATCTGTAGTTTCTTCTTCGGTCAGGGGAACAGGGCGGATGGTGTTCCAAAAAGCATCTTCTTTTTTATTCGCATTTTCTTCAAATGTCAAGATTTCATTGGTAAAGGTTTTCTTTTCAAACTGGTTGGAAAATTCAAAATTAGAATATACATACGTAAATCGGCCATTGACCTTAATGCTAAGTATCCCAGCCATAAAGTCAAGCGTCTGCGTATTTTTCACCCAAATTTTATTAATCGAATTATAGCTAAAGCTTTGTTTCAAAGTGAGATTGTCTATAGCCGGCGACTGCATCTGATTGCCTTTTATGGATAAATCGATGGCATAAACAGCATAGGAATCATCCACGATATATATATAACCTTCCATAACGGGCTCACTTTCGCGACGCGGAATAACTTTTATCTTATTAATCTGCTGACGGTTTTCGGTAAAAAATGAACCTTCAAATTTGTATTTATAATAGTTGAAAGCATTATCAGCAATAGGAGATACCACATTAATTTGAAACGGAAGGTAGTTTTCGTAAAAATCAAAATTCACAGAAGCGGCGTTGTTGAAACTAAACCCGTTGTCTTTGCCACTTACTTTTGAAGCCACAATAACTTCTTTCATTTTATCTGGTTTTTGAAATGTAATCTTAGAAACTGTTTCCGATAGGTAAACGATTCCGCTTCGGGTTGAGTCGAGTATTTCATCAAAGATGTCAAATTTTTGACCTAAGATGGTTTTCGGTGCATCCTTCAATCGGATAATCCCACGGGAATAAAAGTCGGATTTGAATCGGGCTGTTTTTTCGGAGTTTTCTTTTTTCTTTTTAATGGCATTTCGGATAATGTCATTTGCGGGATTGTCTTTCGGATTGATTACAACTTCTTTAAGCGTGATATTCTCTTCCTCCAAAGTGATTGTCAAATTTTCGGCAAATTGATTTTTCGCAATGGATTTTTTGACAGTTTTGTATCCTAAATACTGAAAAATTATTGTTGGGTTTTCGCTTTTTACATTTAGAGTAAATTTTCCCTTGTCGTTTGTTGTTGTTCCATTATAGGTGTTCTCTTCGAAAATGTTTACAAAGGCCAACGGATTTCCTTTGTTGTCGGTAACGGTTCCTTTGATTTGTGCAAAAGAAGTAAAGGTTATTAACAGCAATAAGATGGAGAGTGATTTTTTGAGTAACATATATAGGTGTAATGATTATAGGAAAGATTGCAGCGCCAATTCGTAGCTTTTTAAACCGAAACCAATAATGATTCCTTTTGCATTAGGTGAAATAAAGGATTGATGGCGAAAAGTTTCCCTGGAGAAGGTATTGGAGATATGCACTTCTATAACCGGTGTTGAAATGGCTTTTACCGCATCGCCAATGCCAACTGAAGTATGGGTGTAAGCAGCAGCATTTAGAATAATACCATCATACGCAAATCCAACCTCCTGTATTTTATCAATCAATTCGCCTTCAATGTTACTCTGGAAATAGGAAAGTGATATGGACGGATATTTCTTTTCCAGCTCTTCATAAAACGTGTCGAAAGTCATGCTTCCATAAATTTCAGGCTCTCGCTTTCCTAACAAGTTTAAATTTGGACCATTAATGATGATTATTCTCATTTGAAGATTATTTCTGTAAAAATATGAATTATCAGGTAAATGAGTAATTAGTTTAACCTAAAAACTGCAATTATTAATAGGGGAAACACCCTAAATAGCAGAATATATTGATTTCTTAATAATCGATTATGCTTATCAACAACGCTCAATAGCTTTAAGACACTGGCAAATAAAAGATTAAAGATGGTTTTTGTTAATAAAATTGTTAATAACTGTAATAGTGGGTAACGTTGATAGAAAAGGATTACTTATAAATTTGTTCATATTAATTTTAAAATTAAACAAACATGAAAAAAATTATTTTAACAGTAGCTGCAGTATTCGCTTTGACGTTTGCTAATGCACAAGACAAAAAAGAAAAGTCTAGTGAAGGTTTTTCTAAAGGAGATTTGTATTTAACAGGTACTGCTGGATTTTCTAGTGACAAAACTGCCCTTGGAGTTAAAACTGACGGTTTAACACTTGCTCCAGGTATCGGTTATTTTTTAACTGAAAACGTTGCTTTAGTTGGTGGTTTAGACTACAATTCAACTAAAGTTGGTAATGCTAAAACAACAGGTCTAGGTTTACACGCGGGTGTTAAATATTTCTGGACACCAGCTAGCAAATTCTCTTTGTCAATCGGAGGTGAATTATCTTACATGACTTCAAAAGAAGATACATTTGATGTAAAAACTAACACAATTGGTCTTACTGTACCAGTAGGTTTACATTATTTCGTGTCTGATGCATTTGCTATCACTTCTACATGGGGAGGTTTAAACTATTCTTCAGCTAAAGCTGATACTTCTGGTGCTAAAGCTGCAACTAATTTAGGCTTACGTCTTGATATGTCTTCTATCTCTTTTGGTTTGTTATACAAACTGTAATTAGTTTAGAGCATAAAAACTTAAACCGCGCTTTTAGCGCGGTTTTTTTATAGTTAAACTTTTCGTTTCTTTGCTCTATGAACTGGAACAGTTATATTAAAAGTTTTCAATCCTATCTAAAAATTGAACGCGGCTTGTCAAAAAACACCGTAGCAAATTACACTTTCGATTTAGAACGATTGACCAAATTTTTACTCGAAAATGGAATGAGTATTTCTCCTGAAAAAATTAGTGAAGAAATCATTCAGCAGTTTATATATTCTGTTTCCAAAGAAGTGAATGCCCGTTCACAAGCCAGAATTATTTCGGGCTTAAGAAGTTTTTTTTCCTATCTTATCTTTGAAGATTACCGCTCTGATAATCCAATGGAATTAATTGAAGCACCAAAAATCGGCAGAAAACTGCCGGATACACTATCAGTAGAAGATATCGATAATCTTATTGCCGCTATCGATTTATCTAAACCTGAAGGAGAACGAAACAAGGCTATATTAGAAACTTTATACGGTTGTGGGCTTCGGGTTTCGGAACTTATTACTTTGAAAATTTCTGATTTGTTTTTTGATGAAGATTTTATCAAAATTACAGGAAAAGGGAACAAGCAACGTTTTGTCCCTATTGCCCAATCCACCCAAAAGTACATTGAGTTATACAAGAATGCTGTTAGACCCCATCTTAATATTGTCAAAGGCTTTGAAGACACGTTGTTTTTAAACAGAAGAGGAAAGCAACTTACCCGCGCGATGATTTTTACTATTGTAAAAGAATTGGCAATCAAAATTAATTTGTTTAAAACAATTAGTCCTCATACTTTAAGGCATTCATTTGCAACTCATTTGCTTGAAAATGGCGCCGATTTGCGTTCTATTCAAATGATGCTTGGGCACGAATCTATTACTACCACAGAAATTTATGTCCATTTGGATAGAAAACATTTAACACAAATCATCAATAAATTTCATCCCAGAAAAATGTAGTTTGGTTATTTATTTTCTAATTTTGTTGCTGCCCAAAAATAAAATAATCCCAAATCTGTTTAAATGAAGTTTAACAACGTCTTTATCGTTGATGATGATAAGATACATCACTTTATCATCAAGAAGTTATTAGAAAGTAATACAATTGATATTGAATCAATTTTTTTCGAAAATGGTTTGGATGCCATAAATGATTTGAAAGAAAAAATCAGTAATTGTGGGATTCTCCCTGATTTGATTTTGTTGGATATCAACATGCCTATATTGGATGGCTGGCAGTTTTTAGAGGAATTTATACGTCTAGAAACAAACACTACTCATGATATTGTAATTCACATCATAAGTTCTTCTGATAACAGAATTGATATAGAAAAAGCAGAAAATTTTAAGAATGTAGTTGGAAATTATTACGTAAAACCAATGACTAGCGATGCTATAAAAGGCATCTTCTTATAATAAAAAAGGCAACCAATCGGTTGCCTTTTTTATTATTAATTATAAATTTTACTTTGCAATATTTACTGCTCTCGTTTCACGGATTACGGTAATTTTAACCTGACCTGGATAAGTCATTTCTGTTTGTATTTTTTGTGAAATCTCAAAAGAAAGACTGGCTGCATTTTCGTCACTTACTTTTTCACTTTCAACAATAACACGAAGTTCACGTCCTGCCTGAATAGCATACGCGTTTTTAACTCCATTAAATCCGAAAGCAATATTTTCTAAATCTTTTAATCTTTGGATATAAGAATCAAGAACCTGACGTCTTGCACCAGGTCTCGCGCCCGAAATTGCATCACAAACTTGTATAATTGGAGAGATTAAATATTTCATTTCAATCTCATCGTGATGCGCTCCAATAGCGTTGCACACTTCTTCTTTCTCACCGAATTTTTCTGCCCATTGCATTCCCAATAACGCATGTGGTAAATCACTTTCTGCATCAGGCACTTTTCCAATATCGTGAAGTAAACCGGCACGTTTTGCTAATTTTACGTTCAAACCCAATTCAGCCGCCATTATTCCACAAAGTTTAGAAACTTCGCGCGAGTGTTGTAATAAATTTTGTCCGTAAGAAGAACGGTATTTCATTCTTCCCACCACTTTAATTAACTCAGGATGCAAACCGTGAATTCCTAAATCAATTACGGTACGTTTACCAACTTCAATGATTTCATCATCGATTTGTTTAGTTGTTTTGGCTACAACTTCTTCAATTCTTGCAGGATGAATTCTACCGTCGGTTACTAACTTATGCAATGACAAACGGGCAATTTCCCTTCTTACAGGATCAAAACAGGAAAGTATGATAGCTTCCGGCGTATCGTCAACAATGATTTCAACTCCTGTGGCTGCTTCCAATGCACGGATATTTCTTCCTTCACGACCAATGATTCTTCCTTTAACGTCATCCGATTCAATATTGAAAACAGAAACACAATTCTCAACGGCTTCTTCCGTTCCAACACGTTGAATGGTGTTGATAATAACTTTTTTAGCTTCTTGCTGCGCAGTCAATTTAGCTTCTTCAATGGTATCCTGAATGTGCGACATGGCTTTTGTTTTAGCTTCCGCTTTTAAACTTTCCACCAATTGCTCTTTTGCATCCTCGGCAGAAAGGCCCGAAATAACTTCAAGCTGCTGCACCTGACTTTTATGAAGCTTTTCAAGTTCCTGCTGTTTCCTGTCTAAGAGTTCAATTTTGGAATTGTATTCTGTTGTTTTCGCTTCGTAATCGTCGTTTACTTTTTTAGCTTTTGCCAATTCACTTGAGACCTGAGATTCTTTGTCTCGAGTTCGTTTTTCTATTTCAGAAATTCTTTTGTCTTTATTTAAAATCTCTTGCTCATGCTCGGATTTTAATTCTAAAAATTTTTCTTTTGCCTGCAATAACTTATCTTTTTTGATATTTTCACCCTCAAGATTGGCATCTCTTAAAATTGATGTGGCTTCTTTTTTGGCATTTTTAATCATATTGGAGATATTACTTTTTTCAAGGAATTTTGCAACTCCAAAACCACCAGCAATTCCCGCAATAAGTGCAATTATAATTAGTACTGTTCCCATTGTTTGTTTTAGTTTATATATAAAAAAAGCCTACATTAAATGAATGCATAAACTCGAAAAGACAAGTTTTGAGCTAACGCGTTGGTCAAGCTTCCACCAATTATGTGGCATGCTTTAGTAACGACGATTTACTCATTTTAATTTGTTAGTGTTGAGTTTACCAATTAAAATCTAATGTAGGCGGTATTGTAATCTTATGTGAAAAGAACGTTATTTTTTTTCGAGATAGTTAAATAATAAATCATTAATTTTTTTCAATCGTTCAAGATCTTTACTGTCAATGGAACTGTCAACTTGCTTTTGTTCTACCTGAGAAGCAAATTGTAAGGCACACATCGCCAATACATCTTGTTTATCGCGAACAGCATAGTTTTCTTCGAATTGCTTAATCATGGCATCAATTTTTTTGGAAGCACTTCGCAGCCCTTCTTCTTGCGACAGCTCAACCGTTAACGGATAAACCCTGTCTGCAATTGATAACTTTATTTTAAGCTTTTCATCCATGTTTTAGTCTGATAACTGAGCAATACAGTAATCTATCTCTCGGATTAATGAATTTATTTTAAGCTTTGTATCTCGTTTATTTTCTTCACCGCCTAATAATGAATTAGCCATTTTGAGAGAATCGCATTCTGATTTTAAAGCGGCAATCTCATCCGATTGCTTTTGAATCATTGCGACAGATCTATCTAATTCTTCTTTCACTGAAACAGAACCTTGCTCTAAACTATTTATTTTATTAAAAAGTTTCGCTATCCTATTTTCAACAGAATTAATTATTTCTGCAATTTCACTCATGAAATATTTTATTCATTACTTACTTCACAAAGTTAGGATTCTATTTTGTTTGCGCAATATTTTTGCCAATTATTTATCGCTATTTTGATATGAAATTATAATAAATTGTTTTTTAAGGAGTTAGAAAATGAACTTGTATTGTAAATTTTTACGCACTTTTAATTATCTTAGCCAAAACAACTTTATGAGAAATTTTTGTTTTATTTTTTTATTTTCATTTTCGATATTTGGACAAGTTCAATATCCAAAAGATTATTTTCGCTCACCACTCGACATTCCAATGCAACTTTCAGGAAATTTTGGAGAATTGCGTTTCAATCATATTCATTCGGGTTTTGATTGTAAAACCCAACAAAAAGAAGGTTTAAAAGTGTATGCTGCCGCAGATGGCTATATCTCCAGAATAAAAATTTCAGAAGGGGGTTATGGAAAAGCCATTTACATTTCGCACCCCAATGGTTACACAACTGTTTACGGACATCTGCAATCCGGTTATGGAGAAATCGAAAAATACATTAAATCAGCCCAATATAAAGTCAAATCCTATGAGATTGATATCGCTTTAAATCCAAATGATGTAGTTGTAACTAAAGGCGACATTATTGCGGTTTCCGGCAATACCGGTGGTTCTGATGGGCCACATCTTCACTTTGAAATTCGGGATACACAATCTGAAAAAATTATCAATCCGATGTATTTTGGATTTGACGCGGTAATAACCGATTCGAAACGCCCAATCATAAACAGTTTATGGGTTTACCCGTTAAACGGTAACAGTATAGTGAATGAATCTAAAAGACCAATTTCGGTAAACTTATCGTTGCAGGATGACGGAAGTTATTTAGCTGAAAAGATTTCGGCTACAGGAACAATAGGTTTCGGAATAACGACATCTGATTATGATGATGTTTCCTGGAATGCTAACGGAATTTTTAGGGTTCAAACGTATCTTAATGGGAAAACCGACTTTGGCTATCAATTTGACACTTTTGCTTTTGATGAAACACGATTGGTTAATATGTTGATTGATTATGGTCGCTATAAAAAGCAAGGTCAACGTGTTCAGAAATTGTTTATGAAAAATCCTTATCCGTTAAGCATCATAAAATCGGGTTCAAATAACGGAATCATTACAGTACCGGGTAATGTTTTTCAATCTTATCGAATTGAGATTGCTGATTTTAGTGAAAACATTACTAAGATTTTTATTCCCATTCAATATTCACCATTGCCTGCCAATGTTTCTGAAGTACCAATAACCTCTAAATATTTTGTAAAAGCAAAAAACGAAAATATTTTTTCTCTCGAAAATGTCACAGTAAATTTCCCCGCGAACACTTTTTATGATGATTTTTATATGGATTTTGGCGTAAAAAAGGGAACCGTAAAACTTCATGAAGATATTGTCCCCGCATTTTCTAATTTTTCAATCACTTTTGAGGATAGTATTACGCCTCAGGAAGATAGAGAAAAAATGTTTATTGGCTTGACAAGCGAAAAAAGAATTAGCTATTACAATACTAAACGCTATAAAAACTCGTTTACTATTTACACTAAATATTTAGGTGAATACAAGCTTCTAAAGGATGGTGTACCCCCTAGAATAAAATCTGATAAGCATATTGGAGGTAAATGGATTAGCGATATAGATGAACTGAAATTTACGATTTCTGATGCATTGTCCGGAATTAAAAGCTATGATGGTTACCTGAATGGGAAATGGATTTTATTAGAATACGAGCCCAAAACCAAAAAACTCATTCATCGTTTTTCTGATGGCATAGTTGCCGAAGGAAAAAACGATTTAAAAATAGTCATTACTGATAATGTTGGAAATTCTACTATCTTTGAAACGCATTTTTTTAGAAGTCAAAAACCTTAACTCTATAATTTGAAAACAAATAGATTCTTTTGCACGATCCTGTTTTTCACAATAAGTATCATCGCTTTTGCACAAAATCCAACCGCTAAAGTTGCCGGAATTGTTCTAGACGAAAACAATAAACCTATTGAAGGCGTTAACGTAAGTTACCAGACAAAATCTGCCACTACTGATAAAAATGGTTTTTATGAATTAACGGTTCCTGCCAATCAAAAAATCATCCTTGTCTTTACCCATACGGCGCTGAAAAGCATCACTGTACCCATTCAGTTAAAGCCCGATGAAAACTTTGAATATCACGTTATGATGAATGACAAAGCGGAGCAGTTACAGGATGTAATAGTTACCAGCAGTAGGCGACGGGTGCAGGGAATTACATCGGTTGAACCGGAAACCATAAGAAGAAATCCAAGTGCCAATGCCGGAATTGAAAGTGTCTTAAAAACGTTTGCAGGCGTAAATTCTAACAGTGAATTGAGTACCCAATATTCTGTGCGTGGTGGTAATTATGACGAAAATCTGGTTTATGTAAACGAAATTGAAGTCTATCGCCCGTTTTTAATTCGCTCGGGACAACAGGAAGGTTTGAGTTTTACAAATACGGATATGGTTCAGAATGTTGACTTTTCTGCTGGTGGATTTCAGGCAAAGTTTGGTGATAAATTATCATCTGTTTTGGATATTACTTATAGAAAACCAACAAAATATGGTATTGCTGCCGAAGCCAGTTTTCTTGGTGGAAGTCTGACGGGGGAAGGCATTTCGAAAAATAAAAAATGGTCAGCCATTACCGGAATTCGTTATCGTGACAATTCACTTTTGGTAAACAGCCAAGAAACACAAACTAACTTTAGGCCAACGTATGCCGATGTGCAGACCAATGTAAATTTCAATCCAAATACAAAATGGCAGTTCAGTTTTCTGGGTAATATCTCTCAAAACAAATACAATTACCAGCCTTTGACCCGTCAGACCAATTTTGGAACAATTGATGAGCCAATAGCGTTACAGGTTTTCTACGAAGGCCAGGAAAAAGATAAATACCAAACCTTTTTTGGAGCTTTAAAGACCAATTACGTGGCCAATGAGAATAATACCTTTAGATTGATTGGTTCCATTTATAATACGCAGGAACAAGAATATTTCGACATTTTTGCCGCGTATTATTTGGGCGAAGTTGACACCAATATTGGGTCTGAAACTTTAGGGCAAGTTACTTTCAATCGTGGGATTGGAACTCAATTGAACCACGCACGAAACGATTTGGATGCTTTAATTGTTAATGCCGAAATTAAAGGAACACACCAAATCAACAACAAAAAGCACCAAATTGATTGGGGTTTTAAATACACACGTGAAAACATCCGCGACAGAATAGTAGAATGGGAAGTTATTGATTCTGCCGGGTTTTCTATAAATCCACCGCCTTTTCATGTGCCGAATGAGCAACCGTATCATCCTTATATTGGTCCGTTAGTTCCTTATCACAATATCAGGGCTACCAATTTCGTTGATATTAATAGATTTTCCGGATTTGCACAATGGAACACCAAAACCAAAATCGGGGAAAGTCAATTCTGGGTTACTGCCGGTGCCCGTTTTCATAGTTGGTTAGTTTCTGGAGATGGCATTACCGGTGCAAAAAGACAAACTGTTTTTAGTCCAAGAGTACAATTGGCATTAAAACCCGATTGGGAAAAAGATATGCTATTCAGATTGTCTGTTGGTTATTATCATCAATCACCGTTTTATCGTGAGTTGAGGGATTCACTGGGAACTGTTCGGCCGAATGTGAAAGCGCAGCAATCAATACATTTTGTACTGAGTAACGATTATAATTTCAAAATGAACAACCGTCCTTTTAAATTTGTAACCGAAGCGTATTATAAAACGATGACCGATGTTAACACTTATACGTTGGAAAATGTCAGGATTCGTTATCGTGCCGATAATGATGCTGTGGCCTATGCTTATGGTTTGGACATGAGATTGAATGGCGAATTTGTTCCGGGAACAGAATCCTGGTTGAGTTTTGGTTATATGAAAACCGAAGAGAATATTAGTGACAAAGGATATATTGCAAGACCAACAGATCAGCGATTGAAATTTGGAATTCTTTTTCAGGATTATATGCCCAATATTCCCAATATGAAATTATACCTTAATCTGGTTTATAATACAGGCTTGCCCGGTGGTTCGCCATCTTATGCCGATTCCTATCAATACCAGAGCCGTTTGCGTGATTATCGTCGTGCTGATGTCGGGTTTTCGTATGTCTTTACTGAAAGAAACAACGAAAGACCAAACGGACATTGGCTAAAGAAATTTAAAGACTTGTCGGTTGGATTTGAAATTTACAATTTGTTTAACAATCAAAATGCAATAACGAATACTTGGGTTCGCGACGTGTATACCAAAAATCAATACGGAATTCCGAACTATATGACTACGCGGGTTTTCAATGTGAAACTAACGGCGAGATTATAGAAATAATTCACTAATTTTGAGAATCAAATTTTATGAAAATGAAAAAATACTTTCTCTATATTGCTCTGATTTTGGTTGGATTTTTTTCGGGATGTAAAAAAGAAGAAGCAGAAAAACCCAAAGTTACTTACGAAACTACTTCTAAAGTAAAACCAGAAGTAGTTGCAGATACAAATCAAATTGAAGTGGCTGATTTACCAATCATTATGGAAGGAACGAATTTTTTAATTCATCCTATTGGTGTTATGACGGGTAATGTAAAAGGTATTAAATCTGCTTCAGATTCTCAGGAAAGTTTCACGGTCTCTAATTATGGCGAATACCAAATTACAGGTTATTTGAAAAATCTGAAATTCCAGGAAATAGGGAAGGATACCCTTTATGCTTTAACCAACAAGCAAATCTTAATAGAAACAGCGACTTATTTAAAAACATTTTCGGATATAAGCAAACAACAATTATTAGTCTATTCTCTGGCTGATATGGATACCAATAAAGATGGAAAGTTAGACAGCAGCGATATAAAATCGTTGTACATAAGTACTATTTCCGGACAAAAATTTACCAAACTTTCTCCCGATTTTCAGGAATTAATTGATTGGAAAATTATAGAATCAAAAAGTATTCTTTATTTCAGAACCATTCAAGACACCAATAAAAATGGGGAATTTGATGCCGAAGACCAACTCCAATATCACTTTGTAAATTTATTGAACAAAGATTGGAAAGTGAATAGTTATAAGCCCGTTTAATTACTTAAAATGCTTTTGGGAAACGCATAGAATATTGGCCAGCATAAAAACCAATCAATATCCAAATTACAATGAATCGGGATAAGACATGTTCAACTTTTTCTTCATCAAAAAATTGGAATGCGAATAATATCAAAACAGCAAATCCAATGATAAATAACATGTTGAAGTATTCTCTTTTCATATAAAATGGTTTTAGATTAATCAAATGATTGCATGGAAACTAATTTGGAATAGGTTCCGTTTTGAGATATGAGTTCTTCGTGATTTCCCTGCTCTACAATTTTTCCTTTTTGCATTACCACAATGATATCGGCTTTTTGAATGGTCGAAAGGCGATGCGCAATTACGATAGAAGTCCGGTTCTGCATCATGTTTTCCAAAGCAATTTGTACCAATCGTTCACTTTCGGTATCCAAAGCAGAAGTAGCTTCGTCCAGAATCATGATTGGTGGATTTTTCAAAACCGCTCTTGCAATAGATAATCGCTGTTTTTGTCCGCCGGAAAGTTTGTTTCCGCTGTCGCCAATATTCGTATAGATTCCTTCAGGCAAATCTTTGACAAATTCATAAGCGTTGGCAATTTTCAACGCAGCAATAATTTCGTCGTCTGTTGCATCTACTTTCCCTAATGAAATATTCGCTTTTATGGTATCGTTAAACAAAATAGAATCTTGTGTCACTAATCCCATCAGGCCGCGAAGCGATTGTAAATCCAAATCCTTGATGTTGATGTTGTCAATGGTTATACTGCCTTCATTTACGTCGTAAAAACGCGTCAGTAAGTTGGCAATGGTACTTTTTCCACTTCCGGATTGTCCAACCAATGCGACAGTTTTTCCTTTTGGAACCTGAAGCGAAAAGTTTATCAGTACGTTCTCCTCTTGATATCTGAAATTGATGTTTTCTAAAGAGATTCCCGTTTCAAAAGTTTCTTTATGAATAGCATTTGGCTTGGATGTAATTGCGTTTTCCTCTTCCATCAAAGTGAAAACACGTTCAGCAGCAGCCAATCCTGTTTTAACCTGATAGGAAGCTTTGGAAATGTTTTTGGCTGGAGTTAAAATTGTATATGCCAATGCTATATATCCTATAAATGCGGTACTTGCCAATGATTTATCGACCAAAACCATATAACCACCATAATATAAAAGCACAGCAATAGTTAGTATTCCAAGAAATTCACTCATTGGCGAAGCTAAGTTGCTTTTATTTCCGATGCTATTGGATAGCTGCTGTAATTTTTTAACTGAAGTATTGAATTTTTCAATAAATAGATTTTCTGCATTGTAACCTTTTACGACTTTCATTCCACCCAAAGTTTCGTCTAAAATAGAAATGAAATAACCCGTTTCTTGTTGTGCTTTTTTGGATTTTGCCTTTAGATTTTTACCAATTCTCGAAATAATAAGTCCCGAAATTGGAATAAAAATAAATACGAATAGCGTCAGTTTAGAGCTTATAGCCAGCATAGCAGCAATTGAAAAAAGGATTGTTAACGGTTCACGGACTACTAATTCCAATACTTGGAAAAAGGAGTTTTGAACTTCGTTGATATCACCAAGCATTCTCGACATCACATCGCCTTTTCTTGTATCAGAATAGTAAGAAACCGGAAGATGTATAATTTTTTGGTATAATTTTTCCCGTAAGTCCTTCAAAACGCCGGTTCTCAATCGGGTTACATGAAAAGAAGCCAGATAATTGAAAATGTTTTTCAATAAAAAAATCACAATTACAATAGAAACTACCAGTAATAATGCGTATTCCGGGCCATTTTCATTTGATAATTTTGTAATGTAATAATTCAATAAATCTTCTCCATATTTACCTAAAAAACCAATGCCTTTGTACATTGGCATAACCGTTACTTCTTCTGTTTCCTTAAAAAGAACTTTTAAGGTTGGTATTATAGAAACCATTCCCAATGTTGAAAATAAAGCATAAAATATATTGAAGACAATGTTTAAAATTACATTGTTCTTATATTTTAAGGCAAAAGGAATTAATTTTTTGAGATTGCTATCCATTAGTTCAATTGCATTTCTGAAATTATGTTCGCGATTTTAGTATCTAAAAATGTTTCAGCTACCGTAATTTCATCCAAACTTTCAATAGCAGTGTTAACACTGAAATAGAATTTTATTTTTGGCTCGGTTCCACTTGGGCGAGCACAAATTTTGGAACCGTCTTCTAAATAATAAATCAATACGTCCGATTTCGGAACGTTCAGGGTTTCCGTTTCATTGGTCAGAAGATTCCTTGCTGTCGAGTTTTGGTAATCTTCCACCATAATAACTCGTTGCCCATTAATTTCAGAAACAGGATTTTCGCGCATATCCACCATCATTTGTTTGATTTCGTTTGCTCCTTCCATTCCTTTTTTGGTAATCGAAATCAAATGTTCTTTATAAAAACCAAAGTCAACATACATTTGTTCTAATTCTTTATAAACTGAACTTCCATTTTCTTTGGCCTGCGCCGCAATTTCACACATTAATAAAATCGCACCAACAGCATCTTTATCGCGAACGGCATCACCAACCATAAAGCCAAAACTTTCTTCGCCACCGCCAATAAATTTAAGTTCCGGAAAATCACGAATGAATTTTGCAATCCATTTGAAACCGGTTAAACCAACTTTGCATTCTACATCGTAAGCCGAAGCCAATTCCAACATCATTGGTGTTGAAACGATTGTAGAACCGATGAATTGCTTGCCGTTAATTTTTCCGGCTTTTTTCCATTGTTCCAAAAGATAATGCGTCATCACAACCATAGTCTGGTTTCCGTTTAATAACTGCATTTCACCTTTGTTATTTCTAACGGCAACACCAAGTCGGTCGCTATCAGGATCAGTTCCAAAAACAATATCCGCATTGATTTTATCTGCTAAAGCCAAAGCCATAGTCAATGCTTCCGGTTCTTCGGGATTTGGAGAAATTACTGTCGGGAAATCACCATTTGGTTCCGCTTGTTCAGGGACAATATTTACATCCGTATAACCTGTTTTTTCTAATACTTTCGGAACCATTTTGATTGAAGTTCCATGTAAGGATGTGTAAGCAATTTTTAAATTTTTTCGGGCTTCCGCCGAAGTATTGAAACTAGCATTATCAATAGTCGATTTGGCAAAAGCTTCATCAACAGCAACATCAATATATTCAATCAGCTTTTCATTGGTATCAAATTTGATTTCGCTGTATTTTAAACTTTCGATTACACGAACAATCTCAACATCATCTGGCGGTACTATCTGTCCGCCATCCCTCCAATACACTTTGTATCCGTTGTATTCCGGTGGATTGTGTGAAGCTGTTAAAACTATTCCGGCATGACAGTTTAAATATCTGACAGCGAAAGATAATTCCGGTGTTGGACGCATTTCAGAAAACAAATACACCTGAATTCCGTTTGCAGAAAAAACATCAGCAACGACTTTAGCAAGCGTATCACTATTATGTCGACAATCATAAGCAATTGCGACTTTAAGTTGTTCGCCAAGAAATGTTTTTTTTAAATAATCCGACAGACCCTGGGTGTTTTTTCCAAGAGTATATTTGTTTATTCGATTAGTTCCAACGCCCATTATTCCGCGCATTCCACCCGTTCCAAACTCCAAATTTTTATAGAAACTCTCTTCTAAGTTTTTCGGAGAAGAAGTCATCATTTCTGTGATTTCGTCTTGGGTTTTTTGGTCAAATGTCGGCGTAAGCCATTCGTTTACTTTATCTAATATATTTTGTTCGATATGCATGTTCTTAATTTTATTCTGAAGCTAAAGTTGCATTACAAATTCACTTCTTTAGAAATTTTATAACGTTCCTCGTTGTTCTTTGTTCTTAATATTATTTCACCTAAAAATCCAGCTAAGAATAGTTGAGAACCAATAATCATAGCCGTTAAAGCGATATAGAAAAGTGGATTTTCGGTTACCAAAATAGTTGATTCATCAAACACAAATAATTTCAAAAGCTTGATTGAAATAATTAAAAAAGTAGATAAAAATCCAATGATAAACATAATCACTCCAAGCGCGCCAAAAAGATGCATCGGGCGTTTACCGTATTTTGATAAAAACCAAATTGTTATCAAATCTAAGAAGCCATTGATGAATCGGTTTATGCCAAATTTTGATTCACCATATTTTCGCGCTTGGTGTATTACTATTTTTTCTCCGATTTTTCCAAATCCGGCGTTTTTGGCTAAAACAGGAATATAGCGGTGCATTTCGCCAGAAACTTCTATGTTTTTGACAACGACATTTCTATACGCTTTTAATCCACAGTTGAAATCGTTCAGATGAACACCAGACGTTTTTCGCGCTGCCCAATTAAACAATTTAGAAGGCAAGTTTTTGCCGACAACAGAATCATAGCGTTTCTTTTTCCAACCCGAAACCAAATCATAGTTTTGGTTAATAATCATGTTGTATAAATCGGGAATTTCCTCTGGGCTGTCCTGCAAATCGGCATCCATTGTAATAATTATATCGCCTTTGGCTTTCGCAAAACCGGCATGTAGCGCTTGTGATTTACCAAAATTCCTAAGAAAACGAATTCCTTTTACGTTTTGATTTTCTTTTGAAAGTTGTTCAATAATTTGCCACGACTCATCCGTACTACCATCATCTATAAAAATTACTTCATAGGCATAATTGTGGGTTGTCATTACTTTGACAATCCATTGGTATAATTCAGGTAAAGATTCCTGTTCGTTAAGAAGTGGAATTATTATAGATAAATTCATTTATACTACTTGATTCGATCTTGTTTTAAAAATAGCTGCTAGAATTAAACCAAAAATTGCACTGAATAAAATACTGAAAACAGAACCTTTTAATAATTGACCAACAGAAAATTGATCATTCGCCTGCATATCTTTTATAGCTTGGTTAACAGCTTCCTTAG
>NZ_JANXTI010000038.1 GCF_025352425.1 Flavobacterium sp. | reverse complement strand
GTACAAGCCAAAGTGGTAAACGCTCCTCCGGCTGACCAAGGGCTAACTGTGGTCAGGGTTGTGCCTGGGGTAGAGGTACAAATCAATTGTGCCTGCCATTCATAAACAGTACTACAAGCTAAATTACCCAATTGATAAGGTAAAGTAACATGTTCAAGCGTTGTCCAGGTTGTTACATTAGCTCCGTGATAACGAATATTAAACGTTCCCACATTATTTGAGGTTGGAGTTAAATATAAAGTTGCTCCGGTCTGACCCACATTAGTTGCCGATAATCCTGTTGGTGCATTACAAGGCGTTACAGTACAAGCCAAAGTGGTAAACGCTCCTCCGGCTGACCAAGGGCTAACTGTGGTCAGGGTTGTGCCTGGGGTAGAGGTACAAATCAATTGTGCCTGCCATTCATAAACAGTACTACAAGCTAAATTACCCAATTGATAAGGCAAGGTAACATGTTCAAGGATTATCCAGTTTGGGCTAGTACTTGAGAGATAACGAATATTAAACGTCCCTGTATTACTTGAGGTTGGAGATAAATATAAAGTTGCTCCGCTCTGGCTCACATTCGTTGCTGTTAATCCAGTTGGTGCGTTGCAAGTTGGTATAGTACAAGGTGCAGTAGTAAAAGTTACACCTGTTGACCAATCGCTTGGTATAATGACCCCTGTTGCCGAACTGGTGCAAACCAACTGGGCCTGCCATTCATAAGTAGTGCCACAAGCTAGATTGCCTATCGGATAGGGTAAGGTTACATGCTCCACTATCGTCCAAGTAGTAGTTCCTGAAGTGTGATAACGAATATTATATTGCATGGAATTGGTCGTAGTTGTACCCAAATGCAGATAGGCCGTCGTCTGAGTTACATCATAAGAAAGCAGTCCTGTGGGCGTAAGACACGGACTCGGAGGTGGTGTAGTACATTGAGCAGTGGTAAAGGCAGCGCCAACTGACCAGTCGCTTACACTTGTGGTGCCTCCCACAAGATCGCAAATTCGCTGCACCTGCCACTCGTAGGCAGTGTTACAGCTCAGGTTTCCCAATTGATAAGGCAATATCACGTGCTCCAGTACCGTCCAGGTAGTATTAAAAGACGTATGGTAACGGATATTATATTGTGCTACGCTGGTAGTCGTAGAATTGGCATTCAGATAAACCCCAGCAGTAGTAATATTAGTCGCGGACAACCCTGTTGGGGTTACGCATTGGGCATTTAATCGTCCGGAAAAAATTGCTTGTAAAGCAAAAATAAAAACGGTTATAAGAGAGTAGGATTTTTTCATAGCTCAGGTATTATGGTTTAGAAAGTAAAATTAATTAATATTAACATTCTAATCAGATTTTTGGTTCTTTTTTCGTTAAAATACCATGCTTAATTAATTTAATATGAGATATTCTTACATTTTTATGCATACTAAACAATATGGCGGAACAAATCCAACTTCCCTTTTCCCTTGATGACCTTCAAAAAGTTGATGGCGCGATTTTTGGCTTATCCTGAAAAAGCCATGCTAAAAAAACTGGACTATCTTAAAAAGAAGTAATAGTAAGATTATCAACTTGGCACGAAAGTTGTTTGCCTTTTTAACATTAAAAACATGACAAAACCAAACGGTTTTTCCTATTTTTGTCAATAAACCAATAATCCAATGAAAAAAATTACTTTACTCCTTGCCTTATTTCTTATCATCACATCCTGTGGCGTAAAACAAACCCGCAACATGTTGAGTTCAGGTGATTATGACGGTGCTATTAAAAATGCTGTTGATGGTCTACGCAGCAATAAGAATGCTAAAGGAAAACAGGACTATGTCTACATGCTCGAAGAAGCGTTTGCCAAAGCAAGGGAACGCGACTTGCAGGATATCAACGCCTGGTTTAAGGATGCCAATCCACAGAACTTAGAAAAAATATATGAAACTTATGTCCAGCTAAATCGCCGCCAGCAAGAGATTCGTCCGTTACTTCCGTTAAGGCTACTAAAGGAAGGCCGCGATGCTATCTTCCCTTTTGATGATTACACTGATCAGATTGTAAGTAGTAAAAACTCATTGTCAAAATTCCTTTATGACAATTCCAAAGCTTTATTAATTAACAAAGACAAAATCGTTATTCGCCGGGCCTATGATGATTTGGTGTATTTGGAAAACATTAATCCCGGGTTTAAGGATGTTGCCAAATTAACAGAGGAAGCCAAATTTAAAGGAACTGATTTTGTAAATGTTTATACCAAGAACGAAACCAATATGGTGATCCCTATCCGCCTCGAGAATGAATTGTTGGATTTCAGTACGTATGGTTTGAATGACGAATGGACAGTATATCACAGCAACCGTCAAAAAGGAATTGACTATGATTATGGATTGATTGTTAACTTTCGTCAAATAAATATCTCACCAGAGCAGGTAAAAGAAAGACAATTCATAAATGAAAGACAAATTAAGGATGGTGTCAAAAACCTGCTGGATGCACAAGGTCATATCGTGAAAGACAGTTTGGGACATCCTGTTACGATAGATAATATGAGAACTGTCCGGATTACAATCTATGAGTTTTCCCAACTAAAATCATGTCAAGTAACCGCAAAAGTGGATTATATTAACTTTAAAACCAATCAGCTAATAGATACTTTTCCGTTAGCGAGTGAATTCGTTTTCTCAAATACTTATTCCACTTATAAGGGCGACAGACGCGCTTCTGATGACGATTATTATCAATATTTCGACAGAAGATCCATTCCGTTTCCAAGCAATGAGCAAATGGTTTTTGATACAGGAAACGACTTAAAAGAGAAGCTAAAAGATATTATTTCAAGGAATAAGTTTAGAAGATAAAAGAAACCCCGTCTCGTTCCAAAGACGGGGTTTTAATTTTTATATAAATTGTTCTAACTGTGAAGCATCAAGACTTTCATGCGAATCATTGTAAACTGCTTTGCCATCCTTAATAACAATAAGCTGTGGCGATTGATGCACTACTTCAAACCGGTTAGCTATTTCGTTTGACAAACTTCTATAAGCTAATATGTCTAGAAAATAAGGTGTAATTTCTTCGTGCAGATCAAATTCATTTTCAAACTGTTTTAGTATCATTCTGCTAACGCCGCACCGCGTGCTGTGTTTAAAGATTAAAACGGGCATGTCTGTTGACTCTGAAACGATTTCATTCAGTTGTCCTAAGTCGGTTAGCTGCCTCCAGCCTACTTTGGAAAGAGATTGATTTGAAGCATTTGAAGTACTATTAAAAAAACCCATAAGTGTCTTGTTTTAACTTCCTTCTCAAATGATAAAAATCATAAAAAGACAGCTGTCTGCAATTTTAGATTTGGAATACAAATTGATCAAAAAGTTTTCAAAGATAAACAATACAACAATGAATATAAATAATTTAACAATCAATACTAAAAACAAGGATTTTTTCTATTGTGTGTATTTTGAAACAACAATACACTGGATAAGTAAGATAAAGATTCATTCGATTGAATTAAAAAAAGTTTACTAGTTTAACCCGTTGGGTGTAATTAAATAATTTGATTTTTAATATTGTTTATTGGTCTATCAAATATGAATTTATTGATATATTGAACCAAAGTTAATGCTGTTATTTTAGCTAAAATTCTTGTTTTAAATCCTTCAAAAGAT
>NZ_JANXTI010000015.1 GCF_025352425.1 Flavobacterium sp. | reverse complement strand
TGGATTTTGAGGCAGTGACGATTTTGGATAGGGCTTGTAGTGTTGGAAAAGTACTTCGAATTTATATCTTTGCGCGATAGCGGAAAAGCGCGTGATTTGAATAATTGTGTTATCTTTTTACAAAAATCATTAGAAAATTTAAAAGAGCTGGGCATATTGGTTTGAGAAGATATGCTAAAAGATTCTTTATTTTTAAATTAATAAATTTAATATGAATTCTAAAATTATAACAATTCCAAAAGTAGAAAATCCGTCAGGGAACTACGCCATAATTGAAGGGGCGACTCTGCCTTTTGATATAAAAAGGGTTTATTATCTGTACGACATTCCCAGCGGTTCTGAGCGGGGAGGCCACAGCCATATCGGGCAGCAGGAATTTTTGGTAGCCGCATCGGGAAGTTTCGACGTTATATTAAAAGACGGGGCTGAAGAGGTGAAAATCATCCTAAATAAACCCGACAAAGGCCTTTTAATATACAAAGGAGTCTGGCGTGAGCTCAATAATTTTTCAGCGGGCGCGGTTTGTCTTGTCATGTCGTCCGACATCTTTGATGAAAGTGATTATATAAGGGACTACTCTGAATATCTTAAATCGATCTGAACGAATAATTTTTTTCGTTGAAATTTTACAATAATCTTATAATCATTAATGATTAACTTAGTGTTCTAATAATTAAGTAAATTAAAATGGACACGAAAGACAACAAACAGAACCCGAATATCGATAGGATCGAGGAGGATAAAAAAGACATATTTCCGGGTTATCCGACTTATCCGCCGAGCGAAGATATCTATAACAATGACCATAAGGAAGAGGACATAGATCCTGAAGACGTTAACAAAAAGAAGGATAGGATAGAGTATGTCAAGCCCGGGGAACTGAACGATAAAGACTTCCGAGATGATAAGTCGGGCAGCGATTTGGATGTTCCGGGCTCGGAACTAGATGACGATATGGAAGATATAGGAAGTGAGGATGAAGAAAACAATGAATATAGCATCGGCGGCGATAATCATAATGATTTGGATGAGGATAACGGATAATAAAAAACTGAGAGAATTACGATAATAAATGTTTAAACAGCAAACTCCCGAAGTGATTCGGGAGTTTTTTGTTTGGTAGTAAAGGCTTTCAAAATAGGAATGAAAAGATTCTTTATGTCAAATTCTGTCGTGAAATCTTTTGGCAGTTTGACGTCTTTTATTTCCGTCTCGTGATTTTTAAATATACCCTTTTTAAGTCCCGTTCGTGCTAAAGCTTTATTGGCGACATTAAGGCTTTAGCCCGAAGTAATGTGAGGATACACAATTTAATTACAACTCCGCTTTTCTTTAGAAAGTTAAAAGTAATTAGATGGCTTCGAAGGTATAATTTCAGGCATAAAGTGCAATTTTAAATATAAAAACGAATATTTCAATGGTTAAAGTAAATAGTTCAGGACCGGGCACACCTTTTTGTAAATTCAAAAATATTATTAATGGCTAATCCAACAACTGCCAGTGCGGGATTGATTGAATCCGGCTCTTTTCATTGTTCTTAATAGCCAGCAATTCACTGTAAAATGGCGCGACATGGTGTAGTATTTACTTGGAGTGCTAAATTATATTTGTCTTAAGAAAAAAAGCAAGGAAGGTTTTGGGGTGTAATTAATTTTATATTTGCGATTGAACGAATCATATAAATAATGAAAAAAAATGCTATTTTACTTGTGGTTTTGATGCTGGCAGCTTTGTCTTATGGACAAAAAACTGATGTTCCGCTGGATGTAAAAAATGCTTTTGAGAGGCAGTATCCTACTATAAAAAAGGTAAAATGGGAGAAGGAGAAGGACAATTATGAAGCCGGATATGTGGTTGACAAAGTTCGGCATTCTGTTTTGATGGACGCAAAAGGAAAGATTATAGAAACCGAAACCGGGATTCAAATCAGTCAGCTTCCGGCAAATGTGCGGGAATATGTTATAAAACATTATAAAGGACAAAAAATAAAGGAGGCGGCAGAGATCAGGGACGCCGGGCAGAAGCTTACCTTTGAGGCCGAGGTTAAAGGCATGGATTTAATATTTGATAACAAGGGGAATTTTATTAAAGAGACTAAAGATTAATTAATGAGAAATATACTGATTTTATTGGCGCTGACTTTTTGGATTTCAAACTACGGCCAAGGGTACAAGGTAACAAAGAAAATAAAAGTGGCCGGTGAAGAAGGCTGGGATTATCTTGCAGTAGATGAGGCTGCGCAGCATTTGTTTGTTTCGCACGGAAGCGTGGTTAATGTTGTGGATTTGAAAACCGATAAAACCATTGCTACGATTCCCGATACGAAAGGCGTGCACGGGATTGCGATTGCGAATGATTTGAAAAAGGCATTTATCAGCAATGGAAAGGACAATTCTGTCAGCGTGGTTAATTTGGTCACTTTCGCGCTTATTGAAAAGGTAAAAATAGAAGGAGAGAAGCCTGACGCGATTTTATATGATCAATTTTCGCACAAGGTTTTTGTATTTAAC
>NZ_JANXTI010000091.1 GCF_025352425.1 Flavobacterium sp. | reverse complement strand
CTTTGGCACATAGTTATATGTTTTTTCGGAAAATTTATTTATTGATATTACAGCGTCGTCTTTGCCGAGTCAGCCTATTTTTATGGAAAATACGTTTGCATTAAGTTTTGAGACTTTACATCAAACCTTCCTTTAGTTATTTCTATTTCATCACTAGGATTTTGAATATTTCGCACTTTACAATTAAAAGTTCCCGAAAGAATAACCCCTGCAGAAGGATTATAAAATGTTATTTTTAATAGCCCTGAATTTTCAAAAGAAACATATTGCTGGTAAGAATTGGTAGTTTTGTCAAAAATCACACAATGCATGTAATTTTGATCTAATCCGCCACCTTCGGTACTATTTAATCCATTAGACTCATTTATTATGTAATCTCCAGTTCCATGAATTGCTACCTCTTTCATGTGTAGTAAAAAACTAGCTCTACGAGGACTCTTTAAATCTCGAACCTCTAATTCTTTGTAAGCATTAGGATTTGCATCTCCACTTCCCCACATAATTGCACCCCATGCTGGGTTAACAATATTATTGTTTCCAGATCTAGGAATTAATAATCTCCCATCTATCAAACAGCCAAAGGTATTGGCGCCTGTTTGTGTTTCGGGTGGCAAGCCGTCTTCGGGGTTGCTGTCGCTGCTGCATCCTATTAGCAATAGCAATAATGCTAGTATAAGTGTGTGTTTCATAATGTTACGTTTTTTGGTTAATAAATAACTTTCTTTACTGTTTGTAAACTATTCTTTGGTGAAGTTAGAAAATTCAAAAATACCATAGGTACACTAAAGGTGTACATTTAATGAAATGATTTTTAAAAAAATGTTTGAAAAAGTAACTTTCAATAAAAAACCCCGAGCTTACACTCAGGGTTTTTTATTTTAAATATATTTTATTTTATGACAAAGCTGCTTTTACCTGGTCCGCGGCTTCCTGAAATTGTGTAGCTGATAAAATTGGCATTCCTGAATTATCAATTAATTCTTTTGCTATTTCAGCATTTGTTCCCTGAAGACGTACAATGATTGGTACTTTAATAGCATCGCCCATGTTTTTATACGCATCAACAACACCTTGTGCAACACGGTCGCAACGAACAATTCCGCCAAAGATATTGATAAGGATTGCTTTTACGTTTGGGTCTTTTAGGATGATTCTGAAGGCTGTTTCCACACGTTTTGCATCTGCAGTTCCACCCACGTCAAGGAAATTTGCTGGTTCAAAACCTGCATATTTAATTAAATCCATTGTTGCCATTGCTAATCCGGCACCGTTAACCATACAGCCAACAGTTCCGTCTAGGTCGACATAGTTTAGGCCAACTTCCTTTGCTTCGACTTCGATTGGGTTCTCTTCCCGAATGTCACGCATATCGGAATATTTCGGCTGACGGAATAAAGAATTATCATCAATATTTACTTTAGCATCAACAGCCATTATTTTATTATCCGAAGTTTTTAAAACCGGATTAATTTCAAACATGGAAGCATCAGAGCCCACGTAAGCATTATATAATGAGTCAACAAACTTCACCATTTCCTTGAAAGCATTTCCTGAAAGGCCAAGATTAAAAGCAATCCTACGTGCCTGGAAACCTTGCAATCCAACTGACGGATCAATTTCTTCGGTAAAGATTAAATGTGGAGTGTGCTCTGCAACTTCTTCAATATCCATTCCGCCTTCGGTAGAATACATAATCATGTTTCTGGCTTTCGCTCTGTTTAAAAGAACAGACATATAAAACTCTTTGGTCTCACTTTCTCCGGGATAATAAACATCTTCAGCGATTAACACCTTATTCACGCGCTTTCCTTCGGGAGGTGTTTGAGGTGTTTTTAACATCATCCCAATTATTTGTTCTGAGATTTCTTCGACTTGCTGTAAATTTTTTGCCAACTTTACGCCACCGCCTTTTCCTCTTCCACCTGCGTGAATTTGTGCTTTGATAACATGCCAGCCTGTTCCTGTTTCAGCGGTTAATTGTTTTGCAGCAGCAACAGCTTCAACCGGATTATTAGCAACAATGCCACGCTGAACGCGAACGCCATAACTTGCTAAGATTTCTTTTCCTTGATATTCGTGTATGTTCATATTTATGAGTTTTATTTGAAAAACTGAGTGTTAATTCCTTAAATGTGCCACAAAAGTAATTAATTTAGAATCAAACCGAAAGGAAATGTTTCGTGATTTATTAGTTGACAATTTTTTGATTGTATTGGGTAAAAATTCATTACAACATCTTTAACTCCTTAACCTCAAAATGCATTGTCCGGTCATCATCAAGCATTACCTCAAGTTTACCATCACGAGTGACTTTCTTAATTATGCCCATAAAACGATTTCCATTTTTATCTTCAAAAGGCGATGGATAATCTTTTTTAAAAAGAGAATCGTCATATTCTTTCCAGAGAGAATCAGGATGATTTTTTAAAGTTACACTATTTACTTCTAAAGAATCTTTTATAAGAATCGCAATCGCTTCCTGTTCATACGTTTTTCCTGTTATGCATTTTAACGAAGTCGCTTGAGGAAGATTTTCAAAATTAGTTTGGTTTAAATTTAACCCAATGCCAATGATAGCTGTAAAACTGCCATCGGGCTTTATGATATTTTCAATCAGTATGCCTGCCACTTTCTTAGAATCTGCCATAATGTCGTTGGGCCACTTTATAGCAACATTTGGTATTTGAATATTTTTTAAAACTTGTAGCACCGACACCGCAACGGCGATATTAAAATCATAAATATTATGGTTGTTCGGCTGGATACCTTTGACCAAAACACTCATAATAAGATTTTTACCAGGTTCAGAAATCCATTTTGCGCCCATTTGTCCTTTGCCTTTGGTTTGTTCCTTTGCTATGACAATAGTGTAATCCTCCACTGCTGATTCCTTAAACAAATGCTTTAAAAAGTCATTTGTCGAATCTATGGCATTGAGTTTGATTAAAGGCATGACAGAATGGTAAATATTAGTTAATTTTAAACTTTTGTTAAGCAAAAAGTAAATACAAAAGTAATACATTTGCAAAACATACATAAATTATAAATGACGAAGAAAACGGTTAACACAGATGTTCTTTTGGCGAACATCATAAAAGGAATAGAAGAAGTAAAAGGAAATGATATTGACATCCTCGATTTAAGAGCCATTGATACAGCAGTTTGTGATTACTTTATAATCTGTAACGGTAGTTCAAATACACAAGTTAACGCAATTGTTAACTCCATCCAAAAATTAGTTTCTAAAGAATTAAAAGATAAGCCATGGCACGTTGAAGGAGCGGACAATGCTGAATGGGTTTTAATGGATTATGTTAATATCGTTGTACATGTTTTTCAAAAACAAATTCGCGAATTTTATAACATAGAAGGACTTTGGGGCGATGCCAAAATAACTACAATCCAAAATAAATATTAAAAATAGTTCATAGTATAAAAAATGGCTAACGAAAAAAAATCCAATAATTTCAAAATAAATCCTATATTAATATACGTAATAGTTATTGCCGGGTTTATTGCGCTTAATTACTTCGGCGGTTCCGGTTTTCAAGACAGTACCAAGATATCTTCTTCAAAATTTGATGAGTATTTAAACAAAGGACAAATTGAAAAAGTAATTGTCTATAATAATACCCAAGGGGAAGCTTATTTGACCAAAGCGGCTTTAACAGATAAGGCAAATGCTAAAGTGTCCAAAGATATGTTGGGCAATGCAAACAAGGGGCCACACTTTTCTTTTGATACTGGTAACCAGGAAAGTTTCCAGAAAAAAATTGAAAAAGCTAAACAAGAAGGGAAAATTAAAGACTTTGATTTCCAGGCTAAAAGCAATTGGTCAGAACTCCTGATTACGTTATTGCCTTTTATTATCATTATTGGAATTTGGATATTAATCATGCGTCGAATGTCCGGTGGAGCTGGCGGTGGCGGTGGCCAAATCTTCAACATTGGAAAATCGAGAGCCAAACTTTTTGACGAAAAGACAGAAGTAAAAACAACTTTTAAAGATGTGGCGGGATTAGAAGGTGCCAAAGAAGAAATACAGGAAATTGTAGAATTTCTTAAAACTCCGGAAAAATACACCATTCTTGGTGGTAAAATTCCAAAAGGCGCACTCTTGGTTGGTCCTCCGGGAACAGGAAAAACATTATTGGCGAAAGCCGTAGCCGGCGAAGCTAAAGTTCCTTTCTTCTCTTTATCAGGTTCTGATTTTGTTGAAATGTTTGTTGGTGTTGGTGCTTCTCGTGTTCGGGATTTATTCAAACAAGCCAAAGATAAAGCGCCATCCATAATTTTTATAGATGAGATTGATGCCGTGGGTAGAGCCAGAGGGAAAAACAATATGTCGGGTGGTAATGACGAACGTGAAAATACCCTGAACCAATTGCTTACAGAAATGGATGGTTTTGGCACCAATACACACGTAATCGTAATTGCTGCAACCAACAGAGCAGACGTTTTAGACAAAGCTTTGATGCGTGCAGGACGTTTTGACAGACAGATTTATGTTGACTTACCGGACATCCGCGAAAGAAAGGAAATTTTTGAAGTACACTTAGCACCGCTTAAAAAAGTAGAAAATTTAGACACTGAATTTTTAGCCAAACAAACACCTGGCTTTTCGGGTGCTGATATTGCTAACGTGTGTAACGAAGCCGCATTAATTGCAGCCAGAAATAACAAAACTGCTGTAGACAAGCAGGACTTTTTAGATGCCGTTGACCGAATTGTTGGTGGATTAGAAAAGAAAAATAAAATTGTTACCACTGAAGAGAAGCATGCTATTGCCGTTCACGAAGCGGGTCATGCAACCGTAAGCTGGATGCTCGAACATGCTGCTCCTTTAATAAAAGTTACCATTGTTCCTAGAGGACAAAGTTTGGGTGCAGCCTGGTACTTACCTGAGGAAAGGTTAATTGTGCGTCCGGATCAAATGCTTGATGAAATGTGTGCTACTATGGGTGGAAGGGCAGCAGAGAAAGTTGTTTTTAATAAAATTTCAACCGGGGCTTTGAGCGATTTAGAAAAAGTAACCAAACAGGCGCGCGCTATGGTTACCATTTATGGTTTGAATGACAAAATAGGTAACATAACGTATTATGACTCAACCGGACAGAGTGAATATAGTTTTTCAAAACCATATTCTGAAGAAACCGCATTAGTAATTGATAAAGAAATTTCGATTATGATTGAAAATGAATATCAAAGAGCGATAAAAATTTTAGAGGATAACAAGGAGAAACTGGAACAGCTTGCTGCAATCCTGATAGAAAAAGAAGTTATTTTTAAAGATGATTTAGAAACTATTTTTGGGAAAAGACCTTTTAACATTCCGCCGGAAGAAACAGATATAGTTTAATCAAAGTATTTTCACAATTTTTTAAAATCTTAATTCAAAACATACTTTTGAATTAAGATTTTTTTATCTTTGGAGGATTTCAATTTTTAAACACGATTATACCCAAACGAGCATGAGTCTTTTCAGAAAATTTTTTGGCACCGGTAATGATGCCTCTGACGAAGAAAGTCAAAGCGAATTCAACAATACTCCTTCAAGCTTTTCATTACTTCCGGTAGATGAAAAATTCACTTATAACTTCAAAAAAAATGGCGGTAAGTTTTTATACTGTGAAAACTTAAACGAAGTAAAAGATCAGTTTCTGAATATCTTAGAAGAAAATGATTGGTTTGAATGCGACGCTCTTTGCTATGAGCCAAAGCTTTATAGCATGTTGGACGAAAATAAGCTGAAATACGATAAACCCAGCAGTCCAAAATTTTTATTCGCCAGTTGTGAAAATCTGATTGCAGATGAAGGTTCAGTCCTTTTTTCGTCGAATCAAATCAAACAAAACAAACCAAATGATTTACCAAACAACATCATTATCTTAGCAACAACAAGTCAAATTTTAGAAGCAAAAAGTGATGGGCTACGAGTAATTAAAAAGAAATACGAAAAAGACTATCCAACAAATATTACCACAATAAAATATTTTGAGAAAGCAAAAGACGAGGACTTTCTTCAATATGGAAGCACTGCAAAGAACCTATACTTGCTGCTTCTAGAAGATTTGTAAAATGAACGAAACACTAAAGAGATTTTTATCTGGTGTAATTTATGTCGCACTACTAATAATTGCTACTTCATATTCGGTTACCAGTTTTTATGTCTTGTTCGGAATATTTCTGCTAATTGCAATTTACGAGTTTTGCCAGCTGGTTCATTTAAATAAAATCTTTCCTTTACTTTTTGGCGGATTTACATATATTTTAGCTACCTATTTTAAAAAAGGTTTCACCAACGCTAGCGAACACACCAATGATATTTTGCTTTTAGCAGCAACACTATTTGTTTCCGTTAAATGCCTGCATCTTCTTTTTGTTTCCAAGAAAAATAAAATTGATAAGCTCTCAAAATACATTTATGTCATTGGTTATGTAATTTTTCCATTCATCTTAATTACCAAGATTCCGTTTGGTAGGGATGGCTTTAATCCCCAGATTATAATAAGCATCTTTATCCTAATCTGGACTAATGATACCTTCGCCTATATTGTTGGTAAATCAATAGGTAAGCACAAACTTATCGAAAGAATATCTCCTAAAAAAACAGTAGAAGGTTTTTTTGGAGGAATGTTGTTTTCTATAATTGCCGGAATATTAATCTCAAAATTTTATATTGGCGGTTCAATCTTAATTTGGACCATAAGTCCGGTAATTATCAGTATATTCAGTACTTTAGGTGACTTAATCGAATCTAAATTTAAAAGAATTGCGGACGTAAAAGACAGTGGAAATATAATGCCAGGCCATGGTGGTGTTCTTGATAGACTGGATAGTATTATATTTGTAGCACCATTTGTTTATTTATTTTATCAAATTTTATATTATGTTTCATAAAGAAGGCGGGAAAATTATTTTAATTGCAACAACACTAACGGTACTAATTACTCTGTTTGCACCAAAATTGACTTCGATAATCTGGTTAGAAAAAACCATTCAAATTGCAACTTTGGTTTTTCTAGTACTGATTTTACAATTTTTCAGGAATCCGAATAGAAAAATAGAAGCAAATGATAAAGTTATTCTTGCTCCTGTTGACGGAAAAGTAGTTGTTATTGAAGAAGTGTTTGAAGACGAATACTTTAAAGACAAACGTCTACAGGTTTCTATTTTTATGTCGCCAATAAATGTCCATGTTACCCGTTACGCTGTTAGCGGAAAAATAAAATACAGCAAATACCATCCGGGGAAATATTTGGTAGCCTGGCATCCAAAAGCAAGTACCGAAAACGAACGAACAACGGTGGTTATTGAAAGCAGGGTTTTTGGAGAAGTTCTTTATCGTCAGATTGCTGGTGCTTTAGCACGTAGAATTGTAAATTACGCCGAAGAAGGAATGCAGGTTCGTCAGGGCGATGATGCAGGTTTTATTAAATTTGGCTCCAGAGTAGATATGTTTTTTCCAATGGGAACCAAAATAGAAGTCTCACTTCAACAAAATGCTGTTGGAAACCAAACTGTAATTGCATCAAAAGCATAATTATAAATGGATGAAAAAGAACTAGATATTCGATTTCTGGAAGCTGTAGATACCGCTTCAAAAATGTCACAGTCTGAACTTCCACAAGATGTACAATTGCGATTGTATGCCTATTACAAGCAAGCTTCTTTTGGCACTATAAGTTACGATTACTCTTCCGATTTTGACTTACGAAATGCATTCAAAACCAATGCATGGATGCAAATTAGCCATTTATCGACTGATGAAGCCAAAGAACTGTATATAAAAGCAATCAACGAAATTGCAAATAAAAAATAACCCTATGAAACCGCAGGTTCACAATCACCAATTAAAAACAAACCTTTTGATAGTGAGTAAAAATGTTTTTACATTAGTATTATGCTTTTCCCTTATACTATTGATCCCTTCGTGCAAAAGAAAAAAACTTACTGAAGTTGTCGAAGTTCCTTTACCATCAGCCGAAGAGAAAATTACTATTGGTCAACCTGATGATGTAACTGCCAATGATGGTGAATTCTCATTGGTGAAATTGCCTTATGAATACAATGCGCTTTCACCAAATATTGATATACTGACGATGGAAATGCATTATTCCAAACATTATTTAACTTATACGAACAATCTAAATAAGTTAGTTGCAGAAGATCTAACGCTAACTGACTTAAGTATTGAAGACATCTTAAAAAAGTGTGATGGCACAAATCCGGATTTGCGCAACAATGCCGGTGGTTATTATAATCACAGTTTGTTTTGGGAAGGCATGTCGCCTAAATCAGGCGGACAACCTAAAGATACTTTAGCATCGCTTATCACACGGGATTTTGGTTCGTTTGAACTGTTTAAAACACAATTTTCTGATGCGGCCGACAAACAATTTGGTTCAGGTTGGGCTTGGCTAGTCGTTGATAAAACAGGTAAATTGCAAGTGACCAGTACGCCAAATCAGGATAATCCTTTGATGCCAAAACAAACGGTGTCGGGCACTCCAATTCTAAACCTCGATGTTTGGGAACACGCCTACTACTTAGATTATCAATACAAACGCAAAAGATATATCGACAACTTCTTCAAAATAATCAATTGGAAAAAAGTTTCAGAACGTTTTGAAGAAGCGATAGCTAAGAAATAGATTATCGTAGCAGGATTATTTTAAAACTTCAGCAATCTTTAACGCACATTTTTCACCATCAATAGCAGCTGAAATAATTCCACCCGCAAATCCTGCACCTTCGCCACAAGGATATAATCCTTTGATTTGTGGATGTTCCAACGTTTGATTATCGCGTGGTATTCTGACCGGCGATGACGTTCTGCTTTCGGGCGCGTGAAGAATGGCCTCATTGGTCATATAACCGCGCATTGATTTTCCAAATTCGGTAAAACCTTCCCGTAGTATTTGAGTTAAAAATCCTGGAAAAACCTGTCCCATTTCAACCGAAGTTGTACCAGGTACATAGGACGTTTTCGGAATTGAAGCTGATATTTTATTTTGAGTGAAATCAATCATTCGCTGTGCCGGAACTTTTTGAGTTTGCCCAGCTAATTGCCACGCTTTCTGTTCGATGCTTTTCTGAAATTCCATTCCCGCCAATGCACCAAATTTAACGAATGGCTTGAAATCTTCCAATTGCAATTCAATTACAATACCCGAATTGGCTGTTGCCTGATCTCGTTTTGATGGTGACCAACCATTGGTTACCACTTCGCCCGGACTCGTAGCGCAAGGTGCAATTACACCGCCCGGACACATACAAAAAGAATACATACCGCGACCATTCACCTGCTTTACTATAGAATATGGCGCAGGCGGTAAATAGTCTCCGCGAAAGTCACAACTGTACTGAATTTTATCAATTAATTCCTGGGGATGTTCAGCACGGACGCCAATTGCAAAAGGTTTGGCTTCGATAAGAATCTTTTTTCTGTCCAATAATTCAAAAATATCACGGGCCGAATGCCCGGTCGCTAAAATTAATTTGTTTGCAGAAATCGTATCGCCATTTTGAGTAACAACACCTCGAATCTCGTTACTTTTTATAATGAAATCTGTGACGCGTGTTTCAAACAAAACCTTTCCGCCACATTCGATAATTTTTTCGCGAATGTCCTGAATGATTTGAGGCAATTTATTGGTTCCGATGTGTGGATGCGCTTCAACTAAAATATCAGGTGTTGCGCCAAAACCTACCAGCAATTTAAGAATCTTGTCTACATCGCCCCGTTTTTTGGAACGCGTATATAATTTCCCGTCAGAATAGGTTCCTGCTCCGCCTTCGCCAAAACAATAATTCGAATCTTCATTGACAATATGTTCAACGTTGATGGCTTTTAAATCTCGGCGGCGACCGCGAACATCTTTTCCGCGCTCGATAACTATTGGTTTTAAACCTAATTCTATTAATTGCAAAGCAGCGAATAATCCGGCCGGACCGGCACCAATTATTATTACTTCCTGCGAATTGGAAACGTTTTTATAATCGGGAAGTTCAATATTTTGTTCCACATATTGATCTCCTCTAAGGTAAACCGAAACTTTAAGATTGACTTTAATAGATTTTTGACGCGCGTCTATGGAGCGTTTCAGAATCACAACTTTATGGACTAATTTAGTCGAAACCCGAACTAATTGAGCAACATTCTCATAGAGTAAACTTTCGTTTGCGGCTATTTCGGGTGAAACCTGAAGTTGTAATTCTTGTGGCATTATTGAGTTGAATTTTGGGTAAAAATAGCAATTTGAAAATTGTTATTGTAATTTTGCTTGATAACAACCAATAAAATAAATGCCAAGACAAATAAAATTAATTTGGGATTTTCGTGGAGAAGCTTCAGCAAAAACCGCTGAGCATCATGAACTTCATTTGAAGGAATACATTATCCGTGAGAAACTGCCGTTGCATATTACAGGTTTTGAAATCAAAAATGAGATGCATGCAATAGCTTTTATGGTGGTAACTGATGAATTCATGATTCAGATTCGTGATGCACTGAAACCACATAGAGGAGAATTATATACAGAATGAAAAGAGAAGTTCCCACTTCTCCTTAATTAGCTACTTCGCTTATAAATTTTATCCGCATAAGGCGTAATTCCTCGATATCATAGTCGCCATCGAACTCCTTTAACGCATCTTCAATTTTATCGGATTCAGAGTCCATAAAGTAGTCGTGAATTTCTTCCTGTTGGTCCTCGTCGAGGATTTCATTAACCCAGTAACTGATATTTAATTTGGTTCCGGAATAAACTATTTGCTCCATTTCCTTGAGCAGGTTATCCATCGTAAAACCTTTGGCTTTAGCAATATCTTCAAGCGATAATTTTCTGTCAATATTTTGAATTATATATAACTTATTAGCCGAATTTACTCCCGTAGATTTTACAACTAAATCGTCCGGACGAACGATATCATTGTCTTCAACATACCGCGCGATAAGTTCGATAAACTCATTTCCATATTTCTTAGCTTTTCCTTCTCCAACGCCGTGTCTATTTGTAAGTTCATCAATGGAAATTGGATATTTCAGCGCCATATCTTCCAACGAAGGATCCTGGAAAACCACAAATGGAGGAACGCCTAATTTCTTGGCTACTTTTTTACGCAACTCTCGTAGCATTCCCATCAACGCTTCATCGGCAGTTCCGCCAACTTTTGATGCCGTAACTATTGCATCGTCTTCTGCTTCATTATATTCATGGTCTTCGGACATCATGAATGAAGTTGGATTTTTGATGAATTCATGACCTTTGTCTGAAACCTTTAAAATTCCGTAGGTTTCAATATCTTTCGTTAAAAGTCCATCAACTAACACCTGTCTAATCAATGCCATCCAATAGCGTTCTTCAAATTTGCTTCCCTTTCCAAAAAAAGTTTGAGAATCGGTTCTATACGCTTTAATCATGGCATTAACCCTTCCGATAAGTGTAAAGCAAATTTCTTTTGATTTGTATAAATATTTGGTATCCCGAACCGTTTCTATAAGCAGTTTAACTTGGTCTTGGGCTTCGATTTTTGTTTTTGGATTACGAACATTATCATCCATATCGGCACCATCACCCGTTTCGCTGTCAAATTCTTCTCCAAAATAATGCAATAAAAATTTACGGCGTGACATTGAAGTTTCTGCATAAGCAACAACCTCTTGCAGCAAAGCAAATCCAATTTCCTGTTCCGCGACCGGTTTTCCCGACATGAACTTTTCTAACTTTTCAACATCTTTATAGGAATAGTAAGCAAGGCAGTGTCCTTCTCCACCATCCCGACCGCCACGGCCCGTTTCCTGGTAATAACTTTCTAACGATTTCGGAATATCATGATGAATTACAAAACGAACATCCGGTTTATCAATTCCCATTCCAAATGCGATGGTGGCTACTACGACATCAACATCTTCCATAAGAAACATGTCTTGGTGTTTAGCTCGGGTTTTGGCATCTAAACCTGCATGATAGGGAACGGCAGAAATTCCGTTAACTTGTAAAACCCCAGCGATTTCTTCAACTTTCTTGCGGCTTAAACAATATATAATTCCTGATTTTCCTTTATGCTGTTTAATAAAGCGAATGATATCAGATTCTATGTTTTTTGTTTTGGTGCGTACTTCATAAAATAAATTCGGCCGATTAAAAGACGCCTTAAAAGTGACTGCATCTGACATATCAAGATTCTTAAGAATATCTTCCTGTACTTTTGGTGTAGCCGTTGCGGTTAAACCAATAACTGGAACGTCACCGATTAGTTTGATGATAGCTTTCAGATTTCGATATTCAGGCCTGAAATCGTGTCCCCATTCTGAAATGCAGTGCGCTTCGTCTATCGCAACAAAAGAGATTGTTACCTTTTGAAGAAACTCAACATATTCTTCCTTGGTTAATGATTCAGGAGCTACATACAATAATTTAGTAATTCCTGAAGTAATATCTTTTTTAACCTGGTTTATTTCTGTTTTGGTTAGAGACGAATTCAATACATGGGCAATACCATTTTCTGAAGACAAGCTTCGAATAGCATCAACTTGATTTTTCATTAAGGCAATAAGCGGTGAAACCACAATAGCGGTTCCTTCCTGAATCAAAGCGGGCAACTGATAACATAATGACTTGCCTCCACCTGTAGGCATTATAACAAAAGTATTATTTTGGGTAATAATACTTTTTATAACTTGTTCTTGCAATCCTTTAAATTGGTTAAAACCAAAATATTTTTTTAATTCTTTGTGAATGTCAATTTCGTTTAAATTCATTCTATGTTAATGGTATTTTTACATAAATTTGCAAACATAAAGATAAGACTTTCTTTTATACATACAAATTTTATATTGGTACAATTTTGATAAATAAAGACTCCATTTTGGCTTCGGCAAAAAAGACAATTTTGTCTGAAAGTCAATCAATTTCTAATTTGGTTGCCTATTTAGACGACAATTTTGTCAAAACTGTTGAAGTCATTTACAACTCAAATGGTCGTTTAGTTGTTACGGGAATTGGCAAAAGTGCTATCATAGCCCAAAAGATTGTGGCGACTTTAAACTCTACCGGAACTCCTTCTCTTTTCCTTCATGCTTCTGAAGCCATTCATGGCGATTTAGGTATGGTGCAACCTGGCGATGTTGTTATCTGTATTTCAAAAAGTGGCAACAGTCCAGAGATTAAGGTTTTGGTTCCGTTGTTAAAGCGTTTTGGAAACAAGCTGATTGCTATTACCGGAAACACAACTTCCTTTTTAGGAAAAGAAGCCAATTATGTTTTAAATACCTATGTTGAGAGTGAAGCCTGTCCAATTAATCTGGCACCCACAAATAGTACCACGGCCCAATTGGTTATGGGCGATGCCATTGCGGTATGTTTGATGGAAATGAAAAATTTTACAGCCGAGGATTTTGCTAAATATCATCCTGGAGGTGCTTTGGGAAAAAAACTTTTACTACGTGTTGGGGATATGCTTGATACTACACATAAACCGGTGGTGACGCCTGACTCCACTATCAAAAATGTAATTGTCGAAATTTCTGAAAAACGATTAGGGGTAACAGCAGTTATTGAAAATGAAAAAGTCATCGGAATTATAACTGATGGCGATATCAGAAGGATGCTAAATAAAACCGAAAACATTTCAGGACTTACAGCGCAAGAGATTATGACTATAAATCCAAAAACTATAAAATCAACCGATATGGTTAGCGATGCTTTGAATATTCTTGAAGACTTTTCAATTACACAATTAGTCGTCGTTGATAACGGCAACTATAAAGGCGTACTTCATTTGCATGACATTTTAAAAGAAGGAATTGTATAATGGCAAAAAACCGAAAACCCGAAGGCGAAATGTCTTTTTTAGACCATCTTGAGGAATTAAGATGGGTATTGGTTAGAAGTGCTGCGGCAGTGATTATCATGGCTGTTGTATCCTACTTCTTTGCAGATTATATCTTTAGTGAAATAATTTTTGGGCCAACGGATCCAAGTTTTATAACCTATCGGTTCTTTTGCGAGGCTTCACATTATGTTGGTTTTGCAGATAGTATTTGTATTACCGAACTAAATTTCATCATCCAAAATACTGAAATGGAAGGCCAGGTAAACATTTTTGTCTGGATTTGTATCACAACGGGATTTATCTTAGCTTTCCCATACATTCTATGGCAATTATGGAAATTTATTAGTCCTGCTTTACACGAAAAAGAAAAAAAAGGTGCAAAACTTTTTATTTCCATATCTTCAATTCTATTCTTTCTGGGCGTTCTTTTTGGTTATTTTGTAATTGTTCCCATGTCTGTAAATTTCCTGGCAACATTCTCTATCAGCAGCATAGTGAAAAACCAATTTAGTATAGATTCCTATGTCAGCATGGTTAAAACCGCGGTTATCGCAAGTGGATTATATTTTGAGCTGCCAATAATCATTTACTTCCTGACAAAACTAGGATTGGTAGGCCCAGCCTTTTTAAGAAAATACAGAAAATGGGGGATTGTAATCATATTAATTATTGCTGCAATTGTGACGCCGCCCGATGTTGTAAGCCAAATTACCGTGGCAGTTCCAATGATGTTAATTTATGAGGGTTGCATTTGGATATCTTCAGTGGTGGAAAAAAATAAGAAAAGAAATGAGCAAATTAGTTGACGATTTTAACGAGTACCGTTCAAGGATGAATGGGAAATTATTGGCAGATAATAATAAGATTGTAAAACGGATTTTCAATCTTGATACCAATGCATATGCTGAGGGCGCATTGGATGTTAAGACAAAAGAGCTTCTTGGCCTCGTGGCATCCACAGTTTTACGATGTGATGACTGCGTCAAATACCATTTGGAAACCAGCTATAAACTGGGAATTACCAAGGGAGAAATGATGGAAGCTATGGGCGTTGCGACTTTAGTGGGTGGGACAATAGTGATTCCCCACTTGAGAAAAGCGTATGAGTTTTGGGAAGCTTTGGATGAAAAATAAATAATTGTTAAAGAGTTAATTTGGTTATTTGGTTATTCGTTTATTTGTCTAAAAATCTAAGAAGTCTATTATGAAGTTGAGAGCCGAAAATTTAGTCAAGACCTATAAAGGCAGAAGCGTTGTTAAAGGCATTTCTGTGGAAGTAAACCAAGGTGAAATCGTTGGGCTTTTAGGCCCGAATGGTGCCGGAAAAACGACTTCATTCTATATGATTGTGGGTTTGGTTAAACCAAATTCCGGTAACATTTATCTGGATGATATGGATATCACCGAGTTTCCAATGTACAAGCGCGCACAAAACGGCATTGGCTATTTGGCACAGGAAGCTTCTGTTTTTAGAAAGCTGAGTATTGAAGATAATATTTTGAGTGTTCTGCAATTAACCAAGCTCACCAAACAAGAGCAGGTTGCCAAAATGGAAAGTTTGATTGCTGAGTTTAGTTTGGAACATATCAGAACCAATCGTGGTGATTTGCTATCCGGAGGTGAAAGAAGAAGAACCGAAATCGCAAGAGCATTGGCAACTGACCCAAAATTTATTTTACTTGACGAACCTTTTGCAGGCGTTGACCCTGTTGCTGTAGAAGATATTCAGCGTATTGTAGCACAATTAAAGAACAAGAACATCGGCATCTTAATTACAGATCACAACGTTCAGGAAACATTAGCAATTACCGATAAAACATACCTTATGTTTGAAGGCGGAATCCTGAAAGCGGGAATTCCGGAAGAACTTGTAGAGGACGAAATGGTGAGAAGAGTGTACCTAGGGCAAAACTTCGAATTGCGTAAAAAGAAATTAGATTTCAAATAATGGAAACTCCTAGTAAAGAACTTTTAGAAACTTGGCATAATGACCCAAAGAATTTGGAAATTGGGTAATTTATATTTTAATAAAAAAAGACAAAAGGGTGTTTGTTGAAAAGTCGAATCCTGATTACGGAATAACCGTTATGCCAATTCAGGAACTTATCTATTTCTAGTAATCATTCTCCTTTTTTTTGGATTTATACTCTATATGATTTTAAGCAAATCGTAACCCTACCCTTAAATTTTTAAAACACAGATGGTTACTGCTGTAACCTGCCCTAAAAACTTTAAAACACAGTTGGTTACTGCTGTAACCTGCTCTAAAAACTTTAAAACACAGCTGGTTGCTGCAGTAACCTGCCCTGAAAATTTCAAAACATAGCCGGGTACAGTAGTTAGATGAAATATTTTAAGGATTTAGTTTTATTGTTTGGAAGTAATCTTAAAGGTATTATCCAAAACGGATAGTAAAACATACAAGATAATTATCAACGGGACCGCCAGTATCTGAAGGAAAATCAACATTAAAACGGATATAGCCAAAAAGAAAATCTGCAGTTTGTATTTGGCAAAACTGAAATCTTTAATCTTTAGGGAAAACAACGGGATTTCGGCATTCATGATATAGGCGCTTAAGAGTGTTATCCCAATTAAAACCCATTGATTTGATAAATATGCTGTAATAACAGTATCATGATAATTAGAAATTACTAAGGGCAAACTTGTTATGAGCAGCGCATTTGCCGGAGTTGGCAGACCAATGAAAGAATCTGATTGTCTTATATCAATATTAAACTTAGCCAAACGATAGCAGGCACCCAGCGTTATAATAAAACCTAAGTAAGGTAAATAATGAAACGAAGAATAGTTTTTATTCGACAATAAACATAACATCACAAAACCAGGTACAACGCCACTTGTCACCATATCTGCCAAAGAGTCTAATTGGACTCCTAACGGTCCTGCAACTTTGAATTTTCGGGCAAAAAAACCATCAAAGAAATCGAAGAAAATTCCAAGGCATACAAAATAAAAAGCCAAATCAAAGTTTAAATCCATTGCCATCACCAAAGCCACACAACCACTAAGCAGATTTAACATCGTGAATAAGTTGGGAATCTGGGCTTTAATATTCATACAAAATAAGTTAGCATTAAAAAAGAAATACAAATCTAATACAATAAGTTAACCCTTTCTACGTTTTATATTAGAGTTTTTTATTTGATATTTGTAAAAAGAAAAGTTGCCTTGAAAAAAACAATTGCTATTCTACTGCTTTTATTTAGCATAACCACTCATGCACAAAGCGTTAGAAAATATTCCAATGAATTTATGAATATTGGTGTTGACGCTGCTGCTTTGGGAATGTCGAATGCAGTAACAGCTTCTACAGGCGATGTAAATTCGGGATACTGGAATCCATCTGGTTTATTGAAAATTGAAGACAGTGAAGCTTCGCTGATGCATGCAAGTTATTTTGCTAATATTGCCCAATATGATTATGCGGCTTATGCCAAAAAGATAGATGACAAAAGCGCCTGGGGAATTTCATTAATTCGTTTCGGAGTGGATGACATCTTAAATACGACACAGCTTATTGATAGCCAAGGAAATATTGACTACAACAGAATCAGCCTTTTCTCCACTGCGGATTATGGCTTAACGTTTTCCTATGCAAGGCGTCCAACATTAATTGAAGGATTGCAATATGGAGTAAATGCCAAAGTTATTCGCCGGGTTATTGGCGACTTTGCCAGTTCATGGGGATTTGGTTTTGATTTCGGATTGCAGTATGAAAACAATGATTGGCATTATGGAATAATGCTTCGCGATATTACGACTACTTACAACGTTTGGGCTATTGATGAAGATAAATACAATGAAATAAAGGATGCAGTAGCCGGACAAAATCAGGAACCGCCCGAAAGCACCGAGATTACTTTTCCAAAAGCACAAATTGGTATCTCAAAAAGAATTGATTTCCACTCTGATTATTCCTTGCTTGCTGCAGTTAATTTAAACATGCAATTTGCCCAGACAAATGACATCATTTCTACGAGTGCCTTTAGCATTGATCCCGCATTGGGATTTGAATTTGGTTACACCGACTTGGTTTTTCTTCGTGCCGGGGTTGGGAATTTTCAAAATGTAGAGCAACTTGATGGCTCAAAAAAAGTAAGCTTCCAGCCTAATATTGGTCTGGGATTTAAATACAAAGGCATCCAAGTAGATTATGCTTTAACCGATTTAGGTGACCAAAGTGCCGCTTTATATTCAAATATTTTCTCAGTAAAGGTAGATTTGAGTATTTTTAGATAAAATTTAAAGAAATAGATGTTTAATAATAAGTTTTTCATTTTTCTATTACTGTTTTCCGTTCTAGCTAACAGTTTGGTTTTTGCGCAAATACCGTTAGATAAGAATGCCAAAATTAGTATCCTAACTTGTGAAGAAGGAAATGAACTCTATTCTATTTTTGGTCATACTGCTATCCGGATTCAGGATGCCTCCAATGATTTAGATGTAGTTTATAATTATGGCACATTTGATTTTGCTACTGAAAATTTTTATTTGAAGTTCATTAAAGGCGATTTGAAATATTTTGTGACAGCCAATCCATACAATGAGTTTTTTTATGAATATACGATTGAAAACCGTTCTATCTATGAGCAAAGGTTAAACCTGACTACAGCTCAAAAACAGCAACTTTTTGACGCATTGAATAAAAGTCTGCTTACCGATGAAAAGTATTATACCTATAGGTTTATACACAGGAATTGCACCAATATGGTTGTTGATAAAATTAATCAGACATTAGGACAAAACTGCATTGTAAAAACTACTGAAAAGGGTAAAACTTACCGACAAATCCTATTCCCATATGTAAAAAATCATTTTTATGAAAACCTGGGAATCAATATTATGTTTGGGGAAAAAGTTGATGAAGATGGGAAAAAGTTGTTTTTGCCGAATCAATTTATGGAAAGCCTTAAGGTTGCAAAATTCAATGGAAAACCGATTGCTGAACAGCCGCGAACTATTTTGAAAGCAACCCCGCAAGCACCGGAAAAGTCTCTCTGGAATAACTATTACAGTTTCTGTTTGATTTTTTTATTGATTGTAATAAGTCGAAAAATATGGATTTATCTTAGTTACTTTGCTATAATTGGCCTGCTTGGAATTTTCTTATCCTTGGTTGGAATTTACTCTTTTCATGAAGAAGTGGCTTATAATTACAATGTTTTACTTTTCAACCCTTTATTGCTTGTATTGATTTTTTGTTTTTTTACAAAAAAATTCATCTGGGTGCAAAGAATAGCCCAGTTCAGTCTGCTCATGCTCGCATTGCTTGTCATTATTTTGGTAAACAAACCGAATATCGGAATGTTCCTGCCAATGATTATTTGTTCGGGAATTTTGCTGTTTTATTTTTTAAGAAAAAGTAAAAGAAAACTATTGCCCCCGATAAAGTAAAACCGTACTAAGCGTTTTAAATATTATATTAACATCGAGAAAAAGGCTTCGGTGTTTGATATAATATAAATCATATTGGAGTTTAATTAAGCTATCATCAATAGTTTCGCCATAAGAATAATTTACTTGCGCCCAACCCGTTAACCCTGGTTTAATAACGTGACGGGTTTCATAGAATGGCATTTTTTCGGCAATTTCATTTACAAAAATCGGACGTTCTGGTCTTGGCCCGATTACAGCCATATCACCTTTTAGAATATTGATGAATTGTGGTAATTCATCCATTCGTGATTTTCTTAAAATCTTACCAAAATGCGTTATTCTACTATCGTTTGTTGTTGCAAAAACGGCTCCTCCTTTTTCAGCATTTTTAACCATAGTCCTAAATTTAACTATGTTAAAAACCTTTCCGTTCTTCCCTACTCTTTCTTGTGTGTAAAGCAATTTTCCGCGGTTTCCCATAAGATTTCCAATCAATATCAATGGCAGAATAATAATTCCTGAAAGTAAACCAATTATTGAAAAACCAACTTCGAAAAACCTTACCATCATCAAGTAAAAATGATTTTGATTACTTCTGCTGAATGGGAAATAACGGTAGAAATCTCGTGATACATATTGCACCGGAATTCGTTGCGTCAAATTTTCATAAACCTGAGTATATTCTCTAATTATATATCCATTTTCTAATAAATGAATCAATTGGTTATAAAGATTGACAGTTATCCCATCCGTTTTTTGGGAGGCTATTACAACTTCAGAAATTGAATTTTTTTTGACAAATTCTTCTAAATTATCAATGTCGATGTTCTTTATTTTTAGGTTATCATTAGCTTTAGTGTTAGCGCTATCCGAATTAACAAATCCTAGGACACGATAATGAGGATCAGCGCTTTCGAGCGCATAAACCAGTTCTTTAAGCTGTTCTTTATCACAAATGAGAATTACTTTTTTTGAAAACCTATTCGAAGCAAAAAAACGCACATAAATCATTCTCCAGATAAACAATGCGGCAAAAATAGCGATGTAAAAAATGAGTATCTGAAGACGGTTAGAAGGAAGGGCCGGAGTATAAACAGGCGTTAATAAATACAACAAAACCGTTATGGATGAAGTAAGGATTATACTTTTTATAATTTGAAATTGGTTACTGGCGACTTGCAGATTATACATTTCAAAAACGGATCCGATAAAATTCAGATAAATTCCTAAAACAATTGTCCAATAAAAATTTGTTTGTGAAATATTGAAATAATTGAAATTTAAAACTTTTCCAACTATATACAAAGAAAGTAACACGGTAATAACATCAAAAATTCGTAAAAGAATTTTTCGTTCAGAAACTTCGAAGTGTATATCCTTGTATTTATTCATTTTATGGATAAAAGAATGAAGCCGCAAGTTACTAAAATTACCCTTTAAATTAATAATTCAATCCATTGCTTTTTAACTAATTCCCAATCAAAAATTTTAATTGATTCTTTCCCTTTTTCCGCTAAATTTTGCGCTAGATTTGGCTCTGTAAAAAGTCGGTTAATCTGGTTTGTCATTTCGGTAATATCATCGTCATTTACTAAAAGTGCATTCACATTATGTTCCAATAAATAAGGAATCCCACCAACATTTGTTGATACAACGGGCAAACCCAATGCCAGCGCTTCAATAACACTTATAGGGGTGTTATCAAAATGGGTCGTATTTATAAAGACATTATATTCTTTTGATAATTTAATCCATTCCTTTTTTGATAATTTACCTGTAAAAACAACTTCAACATTATTTTTTTTGACATATTTTAAAGTCTTTATATGACTTTCATCTTTTTTAGGACCAACCATGGAAATTTTGGCCTCCGGGAAAATTTCTTTTATTTTAATGAATACTTTCACCGCCATTAATGGATTATAAATTTTAGCAAACGACCTTACCCATAGTATTTTAGGTGCTTTAAATTCTTTTGACGGAGTTGTATACAACTGCGTTTCAATAGTACTAGGGATATATTTTAAATTGGTATAACCATTTTTTTTAAAAGCTTCAAACAAATAATAAGACGGCGCAATATTTATATAAGCATTGTTAAAAATTAACCTTGAAAAAAACCTACTTCGCAAAATTCTATTTGGCAGATTTCCTCCATGAAGGTTAGGAATGTATTTTAGGTTTAAAATTCGACATAGTTGTGAAATAACAAGTGCGTACCAAAAGTTCTTAGTGCTGTAAGTATCAATCAGGACATAATCAACGTTTTTGCTATATTTGATTGTCTTAACTATCATCTCCAGCATCCTCAGGACTTTATTTTTTTTGGAAGAAGCATAATATACATGAAAACCTTCTCCTTCCAAAAACGTTCCTAATGTTTCAATAGAAGTTGAAGTGTAGCCATGGTCGGATAATTTATTCCCTATGTAAAGAAGGCTCTTCATCCATATATACTTTTAATAGTGATAACGAATATACAAAAGCTGGTGCAGCAATCCGCATTGCAGCATGATTAATTGTAAGTAACCAAAATAATAATAGAGAAAACATATAAATATTCTGTTTATTATCTAAATATAAAAAAAACGGAGTAAAAAGGACTATTAATAAAGCTAATATACCCATCAAGCCATGTTCTGCAATTGTTCTTGAAATTTCGCTGTGAGATGCTATAATTAATCCGCGTGATTCTACTTCTCTGATTTCTAATGCTTTTCCAACGCCTACACCAAAAACCGGATGATCAAGAAAATCAGCTATCTCACTATCCCATATTTCTTCTCTCCCTGATAAATTACTTTGCTTTACTCTCCCGGCTGCATCTTGATTTGCATATCGTTTATCAATTAATCCCCCTGTTTGATTAGATGTATAAATCCAAGTAAATATTAAAGCAACGGCCATGAAACCAAAAAAACTTATTAATTTATACCTTTTGTGACTATTAATATTTGTATATACATATAGTAACAATAATATAATCATTACAAAGCCCGTCATCATTCCTCCTCTGGAAAATGTTACAAATCCTCTGTATGTAATATTAAAAAGAATGATTAAATTAATAATAAATAATAACTTTGTTTTTGATACTAAAAGTAATCTTGCAAAAAAAACAAACATTCCAATACCTAATATTGTAGATACCTGATTGGGACCAAATCCGCCTGATGTTTCTAGATTAGAATCTGTTCCAGTCAATATATCTTTTAAATCCGGAGTGTATAAGATCAAATAAATTGCAGTTGAAAAAATTGGTAATGCCAATGTTAATAAAATATTATTAAGCTGAGACATTAATATTTTGCGATTATAGCAATATATTGATGCAATACCAAGACAGACTGGACCTGAAATGTTAAAGGCAATTGCCTTTCGGAGATCGGTTTGCAAATTCAATGTTTCTGTTGCTACGAACACACCTGGTAGCAGCAACAGTATATAAATCCAAAATGGTATAGCGTTTTTTGAAAATCCATTATAATACATTCCCAAAGCTAAAAAAATCATGACACCATATTTTGCGGATTCGTAAAGTAAATTACCGCCTGTCATTCTTAAAAGAACCTCACTTCCTACTATATATGCAGAAACAAACAAGACCTCATTGTTTTTATTTTGTTTTTTTACAATATAATATAGACCAATTATTGGAATACTACTAGCGTACAAAATAGACAGAGGTCTAAACAGGTATATTAACACACCTATTAAAACATGCAAAATAATCAAAATAATATATTTGCTTTCTTTCACTTTTATAGGCTAAAAATCCAATTCAAATAGTTAGTAACAACACCTTTTTCTGAATGGTTTCCAGTAATCGTTTGGCACAACGAATTACCCATTTGAACGCGCAAATCTTTTACTGTAATAAGTTTCAATAACTTTTGGTAAAATAAATCGACATCATTCACATTGACAATAAATCCGTCGACACCATCCTTAACAATTAAGGGAATTTCGCCAACATTAGTAGAAATCACAGGTTTTTTGGAAAGTCCATACTCGATTAAAGCAATTGGCAAGCCTTCTGATTTAGAAGTTAATATCGCTATATCTGATTGGTTTAAAATATTTTTGATGTCATTTTTAGACCCATAAACAAAAACATTTTGCTCCAAATTTTTATTGATTACTGTTGCCTTTATTTGTTTTGAATAATCGTCTTTAAAATCTTTTCCTACCAAATGAAATGTCCAATCCGGATAAGAATGCTTCAATTTTTCAGCAATTTTCAATAACAAAAAATGATCCTTTTGCTCTCGCAAATTAGCTAGGCAAAGAATCCGTTTTCCCGATTGTCCGTTTAAAATGGTTTCGGCCTTTTCAGGATTATCAATAGTTGTAAAGTTAGGTAAATAAATCACTTTTTTACAATACAATTCTTTTTCTGCCCAAGTTTTAAGCTTATTATTTACCACAATGATTCCATCAAAAAATAAGGAGGCAATTTTTATGGCGAATGATTTTTCAATACTTAAAAATTCACTCAAACCATTATGGTCATGCCAAATAATCTTAACTTTTGGATAAATAAATTTAACCAATACTGCAGTTAAATAAGAACTACTATGTGGTTGAAGATATTTAACTTTGTTTTTTTTACAATACTTTTTCAATCTGAGCACAGCACCTAAATCAAACGTAGATTTTTTCTTCAGAAAAAGATAAGAAACTTTATTACTTAATTGATTTTTTAACTTTCCTTCATCTCTCGTGGCAACCAGACCTGAAAAATCAATAACCCCGGAAAGTGCATTAGCATAATTGATTGCCATTTTTTCAGCACCACCGATTTCTAATGAGTCTATAATTTGAACTATTCTCATGATTTTAACAGCAATTTAATTTCATCTTCAAAAACATCCATAGTAAACTGTATTGACCATTTAATTGCCTTATTTACTTTATCCTGATACAAACTATTATCGTTTAGAATTGATTCGATTTTTTCGGCATCCTCGTTTAACATTAAATCGAGCAATAACCCTCTTTGACCATTTTCAAGCATATTTGGAACGCAAGAAACCCTTGATGCTACTGGCAAACAACCCCAAAACATCCCCTCGGCTACTACTTTTGGCCAACCTTCGCTCAATGATGGCAAAACTACAAAATGATTTTCACAGTAAGCAGTTTTAATAATTTCCTGATTTTGATTGCCTTTAAGAAAAATGATGTTCTCTAATTTATTTTCCGAAATGTAATTTTCAAGCATCGCTCTTTCACTTCCTTCGCCATATAGAGTTAACTGAACATTATTACCTTTCTTCATTAATTGTTCAATTAATTGGATGGCATATAAAGGTTGCTTTCCATTGGCAAGTGTTCCCACAAAAAGAAATGAAATTTTACCGGTTAATTTCCTTGGCTTTACTTCAATCTTATCTTTTTCAAAATAACTTGCCGTAAAAAAAGGTTTGATGTTTTTAGAACTGTTTTCCCATTCGCCATAAACCAAAACCTGCATGTTTTTGGTTAAAAATGTATTACTCAAAAACCATTTTTGCAAACGATAACTTAAGGGTTGCTTTTCATTTGGGTCCCAGTTTCCTGCATACTTGGCTGTTTTGGATTTAGAAGGAAAAAGAATTTGAACCAAACAACCTAATAATCCAATATTTCCGGGACAACGCAAATGAATATGGTCAGCACCTTTCATAGTTTGGTATATTTTCCAAACTATACTTGGCATAACCATCAAAGAATGTAAAACGCTTTTAAAACTCGAAATGTCAAAATTAGCAATTGGTACAAAAGTTATTTGTTGGTGTTGATAAAACTCTTGGATTGGGGTTTTTAAAGCAGAGTGTAGGGGTGCAACGATTAAAACTTCGGAAACGTCCTTCATCCATAAGTTCATTTCACGGACATAAGGTTCATAAGCAAAATAGTTTCCCAATTCTTTACCATGAATCACATGAGTTATTATGGCAAATTTCATCTATTTATTTTTTTTTCATTAACATTGTCAAATGCATGCATTTAAACAAATGATTGTCTGATGTTGCCGACAAATTCCAATCCTTTTTATGCCAATTTTTACCTATATTTTGTCTTTTTTGATCTGACATAAATGGCACAAAATTCATGATGAAATACCATTTGGCCTGACCTAAAAGTCCATGACGTTCCACTATATTGAAGGTTTTAGCAAATTTAAAATAGGTTTTTTTAGTAAATGGCCATTCCCAATCTTTATCAGATTGAAACGGACGATATAATACACGCATTATTTTTATCGGTAAACTGGTTTCCAATGGATCATAGCTTATAATTACGCCATCCGGAGCCAATTTTTCATTAAGTTTGGCAATCAACACATCCGGATTTTGAAAATGATGCAAAACACCATAAGCATAAATTATGTCAAAATCTTTTTCGACAAATTCTTCTGAAAGAAAATCAGTTGCAATTGCCTCCGCATTAGGATATGGCTTTATTCTATCAGCTAACTTTTCAATAGCGACATCACTCAAATCTAATGCTATATATTTTTTGCTGTGTTCAGCTAAGTACATACTCCAGTAATTACCAGCAAAACATCCTAAATCCAATACTTTCTTATTTGATAAATCCCCAAACCACGTTTTATGTATGTCATAAGACTCATTTAAAACACCAATATCTTTTCGTATTTTTTTTAGTGTTTTTTCTCTAAAATAATACCAAATTTTGGTTGGCAAATTCTTTTTGTCACTTTTATGATTATAGAATTCAACTTGCTTTTTATTGATTTCTATAATTTCTTCTTGTGTATTCATCTTTATTTAAAGCGGTTTGTTAATGAGTAATGAAAACCAACCTACTGTTCTTCCTGTAAATTCAGTAAATGCTTCCAATCTTTTGTTTGTTGTAAAGATATTGCTAAATCTTATAAATGTCAACAATAACACTATTGCATTCCATTTAAATTTGGCTTTCAAAGAAGGATTTGGGTGTTTTACTCTCCATACATACCAACCATTTCTAACTACCATTTTTCCATATTGATATTTATTAGGTCTTCCCGACTGATCATGAAAATGTCCTAATTGAGCGTTTGTATTGACATATAATTTTCCGGTTTTTGATAATCGAAGTGTGAAATCAGCATCTTCATATAGACCATAACCTTCAAAATAAGTCGAAAACCTGAAACTCTCAAACACTGACTTTTTAAAAGAAGAAACACCACCCATTAATTGCTCCACTTCATATATTTTCCCCGACGGTGGTAAAAAGCTAATACTTCTTCCATTTGAAAATTCAGGTAAAAATCCTGGTTTTGTATCGCTGTCCAACCCAAATCTTTTTCTTAAAACAAACCGACTTCCATCTTTTTTTTTCCATCCATCATAAGCAAAATCATAAATTGTTGGTTTATAATCAACTGCTGCTTTTTCCCATTTGGTTTCGTTATTAATATATCCTCCAACTCCAAGAGCATCAGGAAAAATGTTGTATGTTCTTAAAATCTCTTCAAAATAAGTGGGTTCCAAAATCGTATCATCATCTAAAAAACACACAACTTCTGAATCATTTGATACTTTTGAAACACCAAAGTTTCTTTGTTTTGTCAAACCTCTGTCTTCTTTTGCAACAAGAAAGTAACTCAAATCTGGAAAAGAATTTTGTTCTAAAATTGCTTTTGTTTCATTATTTGTAGAACCATCAATAATCAGAATATCATTTGGGTATAGCGTTTGCACTTTCACCGAATTTAATAAATTCAGCAACGGAAGAGGACGCATATAGGTGCAAACTATCAGAGTAAAATTCATAATTATTGCTTGTTTAATTCACTAGCCCAAAAAATACTTCTATTCCACTTTTTTCTAAATAATTTCATGTATTTGATTGGATTAAAAATAAAGTTCTTGTTCAAATTCTTAAAAAATAAGATGACTTTATAGCTTAGTAATTGCTCTTTCGTATCATACAACAACCGGAATAACATTACGGTTGGTGACGGTTTTGGCTGAATGGAATCTTCTTGCCATTTCACGACCGGCTTAGTTCTGAAACCTCCAGTTGGTGCTTTTAAATGCAAAATTCTTGAGGTCGAAATAAACAAAATATCAAATCCCCTATTTCGTAATTGCATGCCAAAATCATTGTCTTCACCAAAACCAAATTCGTAAGCCGTATTGAATTTCAATCCTTTAAAA
>NZ_JANXTI010000013.1 GCF_025352425.1 Flavobacterium sp. | reverse complement strand
TTTTTGAAAAAGCCACTGCTGAAAAGCCATTATTTATAGAAACATTATCTCCTATGTTAATTTCACTCTCTGAATTCCGGGCTTCCAAATAAGCATAATGCGAATAAAAATTTGGCGAAGCTACCACACCAATCTGTACATTTTTACCGAATGAAATTGTTCCTTTTCCTTTCAAAAGCAACGGATGGAACAAGTTCGCTTTTCCGGAAACATTGTTGCAGTCAGATAAAAACCTGTACTTCCAAATGCGAAAGGAAACGAAAAAAAAATTCTTTATTTTATTAAAAATATCCATTAATACTTATTTAAAACTGCTATTACATAATCAACTTCATCCTTTGTCATTACTGGACTTATTGGCAAACTTAACACTTCCTGATGAATTTTTTCGGTTATTGGGAACGAAAGCGAACTCCAGTCAGAAAATGCTTTTTGTTGATGTGGCGGAATAGGATAATGAATAACCGTTTCTATCTTATGTTGTATCAAATATTTTTGAAGTGCATCTCTGTCAGAAGTTCGAACAACGAATAAATGAAACACATGATTTCTTGTCAAATCAGAGATTGGCAGTATTACTTTTTCGTTCTTAATTTCCGACAAATACCGCTTTGCAATTGTTTTTCGGATTTCATTTTCACTATCCAAATATGGTAATTTCACATTTAGAAATGCAGCTTGTAACTCATCCAAACGCGAGTTAAAACCAATATATTTATTATGATATTTTTGTTCTGAACCATAATTCCGCAAGGCAAAAAGTACTTTAGCCAAAGCATCATCATTGGTCGTAATCGCACCGGCATCGCCTAAGGCACCAAGATTTTTTGCGGGATAAAAACTAAATCCCGCAGCATCGGATAAGTTTCCTGCTTTTTTATTATTATTGGAAACAGCACCATGTGATTGAGCAGCGTCCTCAATCACCAATAAATTGTTTCGTTTGGCAATAGCATTTATAACTTCCATTTCAGCCAATTGGCCATAAAGATGAACCGCTAAAATGGCTTTTGTTTTTGAGGATATTTTAGCCTGAATTAAATCGGGATTGATGTTGTACGTTTCTAATTTTGGCTCAACTAAAATGGGAACCAAATCAGCCTGTAAAACTGCCAAAATACTGGCGATATACGTATTGGCAGGAACAATTATTTCGTCGCCTTTTTTGAGTTTTCCGAGTTGGATATATCCTTTAAAAATCAAGACCAAAGCATCTAAACCGTTGCCAACACCGATGCAATGGTTGGAGCCACAATACTCTCCAAAATTGTGTTCAAACATTTTAACTTCGTCTCCCAGAATAAACCAACCCTTATCTAAAACCAATTTCATTTTTTGCTGAAATTGCTCCTGGTATGGTTGATTTATCTTTTGCAGGTCGAGGAATTTAATCATAGCATAATATTTTCTAAAAGATAATAATCCGATGTTTGAACTTGGTAATAATCCTGACCCGTTGTTTTTGCTCCAAAGCTTTCTTTCCAAAATAATAAGCCTTCATTTATTTTACGCCCATTTTCCTCATGGGAAATTCCAAAATCAAAAAAATTTTTATCCTTAAAAACGTCTGTAATCAAATGATTGTAGAGAAAATCTAAACTTCCCAGTGCACTTCTTTGTTCATTTCCCGAAATATATTGTGGATGCGCCACTTTATCAGTTATAAAAACTGTAGTTCCAGCTACAATTTTATTTTCGGCATACACGTTAAAATGGCGTATGTTATTAGGGAATTTTTGTTGTAACAAACTAATCTCTTCTGTTGTGTGCACTGGTTTTGCGTTATGCTTTTTATCCAAATTAGGAATCAATATCTCATTCCAAAACAAGTCGAATTTCAATTCTTCCTTGATTACTAAATCGTTCTTTTCGCCACGTCGAATGCTTTCTTTTCTGGTTTTGGTTACAACAAAAGGTTTTGTCAAATCAATAACCGAAAGGCAATCCCTGCGAAGCAGTTTTGCGTTGGCCAAAAACATAGCATATTCAATCTCTTCAGAGAAAAAAGCGTTGTAAATTGACGGTATTAATTTGACTTGAAAAGTGGTAATATTATCTTGATGCAAAAACTCTAAAAGGGCTTTGGTTATATCAATCGCTTCGCCAAGTTTGATTTTGTCATTAAAAACAAATCCCCCATAAGTCAATCCTTGATGAGAGAAAAGGGTATTGGCAACTCTATTTGCCGGAAGCACCGACATCAACTTGTCTTCGTTAAAAATCAGTAAGGAAAAATCCTGAAATCTATCAGAGTGATACTCCAGAAAATCGCGATGAAACAGAAACGTCGCATTTTTGGCACCACTTACAAAGTTGTTCCAAATTGCATAATCTTCTAAAGTATACCGTCGAATAAAATAGTTTTTCACAAGTTGCTTTTAATCATCGGAAAATTAAACATTTATTTTAAAGTCATCCTTATTAAAATTCAATTTTCAAAAATATTGTTTAATTTTAATCTTCCTAACCGTTTTGCTTTGAAATTAAAACGACATTTTTTCTTTTTTATTATTCTTCTTTGTTTCATTTATAAAATTAATGGACAAAATGTATCATTGTACAACCAATTTAATGGTCGTTATGATTTTACTTTCATAGGCAATACTATGAATACCGCGGAAAACAACACAACTTTTGATTTGGTTACAACCACTTCTTCTACAGCAACACTTTCCTTAAATTCAACTGATGTAATTGAAAAAGCCTATCTGTATTGGGCCGGAAGTGGCGATGGCGATTTTGAAGTCAATTTGAACTCGGATATCATAATTCCAGATAGGACTTTCTCACTGGTTAGAGTGTTTAATAATGAAACATATACTTATTTTAGTGCCTTTAAAGACATTACATCTCTTATTCAAACTACAGGAAATGGCAATTATACATTATCTAATTTAGACATTTCTGCATTTGAAGCGTTGCATTTTCAAAGAAGAACCAATTTTGCGGGTTGGGCAATTGTAATTATTTATACAAATACGACGCTACCCTTGAACCAAATCAATGTTTATGATGGTTTACAAGGTGTTCCTGATGATTTATCTATTACTTTGAGTAGTTTAAATGTCATTGATGACAATAATTCTAAAGTAGGTTTTGTGGCTTGGGAAGGTGATTCTATATTACCAACGGAAGAATTCAGAATGAATGGAAATTTATTAAGTAACGCTTTAAATCCTGCAGATAATGTTTTTAATGGTACAAATTCCGTAACCGGTAGTGCAACTTTATACAATATGGATTTGGATATTTACGACATTCAGAATAATATAGCTATTGGCGATACAAGTGCCGAAATTTCACTTACTTCTTTTCAGGATTTTGTGATGATTAATGCGGTGGTTACGAAATTAAACAGTCAATTGCCCGATGCCACTGTTTCAATCGACTCCGTTGAAAAGCAATGTGACTCAAAAACAATCGTGGTAAATTATACGGTTTCTAATCTAATTGCAACCAATCCATTACCCGCAGCAACTCCAATTTCAATTTACATTGATGGGCAATTATATCAAACCATCCTAACTCCAGTCGAAATTCCTATTGGCGGATCGATTACAGGTCAAGTTACCATTGTTTTGCCTGATACGGTGACATTAAATTTCGACATAAAATTTATGGTCGACGACATTGGCGATGGAACAGGAATTGTAGCAGAATTAGTCGAAAACAATAATACTTCCGTCATAAACGATGCACTTTGGATTTCCCCAACTTTCAACGTTCTACCAAATTTGCTTGTTTGCAATGAAGGTTTTACCCGAGGTACTTTTGATTTCTCATCTTATGAAGATTTGGTCAGAACAAATCCTGGAGATAATGTTAATTTTTATGAATCACGTGAAGATGCAACCGCTGATATAAATCCTATCTTAAATACTACCAGTTACCAGGCGATACCAACGCCAAAAGAAATTTTTGTTCGGATTTCTAACCAAAATTGTTTCAGCATTACTTCGTTTTTACTGACAACAAGAAATTGTCCGCCCACAGTTTACAACTTTGTTTCTGCCAATATGGATTCTTATAATGATACATTTTTCATTGGTGGCTTGCGCGATATTTTCCTTAATTTCAAAGTGGAAGTTTACAACCGTTGGGGAAGATTACTTTGGACAGGTAACCAAAATACCGAAAATTGGGATGGTTATGTAAAGGATGGAATTGGTAGTAAAAATGCGCCAGATGGTACTTATTTTTATTTGCTGTTTTTAAATGATATTGATTATCCTGAACCGTTGCGTGGATTTTTATATTTAAATCACTAAAAAATCTCAGTAACTTTGGAAATCATTACTTAGTATGAAACAAATTACTTCCGCCCAAAATCCGTTTATAAAATCCTTGGTTCAGCTTCAGGAAAAAGCCAAAGCCCGCAAAGAATCAGGTACTTTCTTGATTGAGGGAATGCGTGAAATAGAGTTAGCAATCAAAGGAAATTATGAACTGGAAACTATTCTTTTTCTACCCGAATTAATTTCAAATAACCAAATAATCAAATTAACCGATAACCCGATTGAGATTTCGAAAGAAGTCTACCAAAAACTAGCCTATCGCGACACAACCGAAGGCATTTTAGCTGTTGCAAAAACAAAATCCTTACAATTATCCGATTTAAAACTTCCTAAAAATCCATTGATTTTAGTAATGGAAGCCATTGAAAAACCAGGCAATATTGGTGCAATCTTGCGAACTTGTGACGCGGCTAAAATTGATGCCGTCATTATCGCCAGTCCAAAAACCGATTTATACAATCCAAATATTGTTCGTTCCAGTGTTGGCTGTTTGTTTACCAACCAAATAGCATTAGGTTCAACCGATGAAGTAATTGATTTTTTAATCGGAAATAAAATCAATTTTTATAGTGCGACGTTACAGAATTCCACTTCTTATCATACACAAGATTACACCACACCAACCGCTTTGGTGGTTGGCACAGAAGCGACAGGACTATCTCAACTTTGGCGTGAAAAAGCTACCCAAAATATCATCATTCCGATGCAGGGCGAAATTGACAGCATGAACGTTTCTGTAGCCGCAGCAATATTGATTTTTGAAGCTAAAAGGCAACGCGGATTCTGATTTAGGAAATTGACTTTTCCATTTGCACAATTCATTTGTTATACTTATTTTTAGCTGATTGATTAACATGCTATGATTGAGATAGATTTAGAGGAAGAGAAAAAAGCCATTGCCCGGGAATACAAAGAATTACTTCGCATAAGTTATCAAACACTTACCGATTCGGATAAAAAACTCATTCGTAAGGCCTTTGATGTCGCCGTTGAAGCCCATAAAGACCAACGCCGCAAATCGGGGGAAGCCTATATTTTTCATCCTATTGGTGTTGCCAAAATTGTGGCTTCCGAAATTGGTCTCGGTGCGACAAGCATTGCTGCAGCATTAATGCATGATGTGGCAGAGGATACCGATGTGACCATTGAAGACATCGAAAAAAAATTCAATCCGAAAATTGCCCATTTAGTAGAAGGCCTGACCAAAATTTCTCAGGTTAAAAAAGACATGAACATCTCAATGCAGGCGGAGAACTTCCGTAAAATGCTATTGACCCTAAATGATGATGTACGTGTAATTCTGATCAAAATTGCGGATCGTTTGCACAATATGCAAACCATGGATTCGATGCCGAATGATAAGCAGGTAAAAATTGCATCCGAAACATTATACATATACGCGCCTCTCGCCCATCGGTTGGGATTGTATAACATAAAAACCAAACTCGAAGACTTAGGATTAAAATATACCGAACCTGAAATTTTTAAGGATATTGTCAGCAAGATTAAAGAAACCAAAGAAGAGCAGGACGAATATATCAAAACCATTTCCGACGTTTTAAAAAAATCGCTGGACGAAGAAAATGTTGAGTATGTAATCAAAGGCAGACCAAAATCTATTTATTCCATTCGGAGAAAAATGGCAGCGCAAAATGTAACTTTTGATGAAGTCTATGACAAATTTGCACTCCGGATTATCTATAAATCCAATCTTCACGATGAGAAATTCCTCGCCTGGAAAATTTATTCCATAGTTACAGATCATTATCGGCCGAGTCCGAGTCGTTTGCGCGATTGGATTTCCTCTCCAAAATCGACTGGTTACGAAGCGTTGCACATTACGGTTATGGGACCAAAAGGACGTTGGGTAGAAATTCAGGTACGAAGCGAACGAATGGATGAAATTGCCGAAAAAGGCTATGCAGCCCATTATAAATATAAGCAAGGTACAAGCGAAGAAAGCGGATTAGATACCTGGCTTAATCTTTTGAAAGAAGCTTTGGAAAGCTCGGAAACCAATGCGGTTGATTTTGTAGAGGATTTCAAAATGAATTTGTATGCTAAGGAAATCTTTGTTTTTACTCCAAAGGGAGAAATAAAATCATTGCCAAAAGGCGCGACTTCGCTCGACTTCGCTTTTAGCATACATTCTGAAATTGGCATTAAAACCCGTGGCACCCGTGTCAACGGAAAATTAGTTCCTCTCAATCATGAACTGAAAAGCGGTGATCAAATTGAAATCATCACTTCTGTTCATCAAAAACCAACAATCAACTGGCTTGATTATGTGACCACATCGAGAGCAAAAAATAAAATCAGAAACGTTCTTAACGAAAATACGAAGAAAATTGCCGAAGATGGCAGGGAGTTATTGACCCGAAAGCTGAAACATCTGAAAATCACTATAAACGAAACTGTGATTAACGAAATGGTAAATTACTTTAAACTAAAAACCAGTTTGGATTTGTTTTATCGTGCCGGAATTGGCTCTATAGAAAATCAACAGCTCAAAGATTTTGCGTCCCAAAAAAGCAATACGCTGATGAATTTCTTCAAAAGCAAAATGAAGCGTTCGCCGAGCACAAATCCCGAAGACATAAACAAACCGGAATTGAGCCATCATTATGACATGCTCGTTTTTGGTGCAGAAAACGATAAACTAGATTATAAATTATCGTCCTGTTGTAATCCGATTCCGGGTGATGATGTGTTTGGTTTTATAACGATCAACGAAGGGATTAAAGTGCATAAAAAAGATTGTCCCAATGCCATTTCTTTACAGTCGAATTATGCGTACCGAATTATGATGGGCAAGTGGATTGATTCCTCCCAACAAGAGTTCAAGGCGATTTTAAAAATTACGGGTATGGATAGTTTGGGTCTGACAAACGAATTAACAAAGGTAATTTCTAATAATATGCATGTAAATATCCAAAGCATTTCACTCAGTGGCGAAGCAGGAATATTCTTTGGGCAGGTTGCAGTGATTGTTCAAAATAATGGAATTCTGAAAAAACTCATCGATAATATCAAGAAGATTGATGGTATTGATAAGGTGACCAGAGTTTATACTAATTAATACGGTTATCAAATATTGGTTCCAACTTTGAAACTCTTTAGCTTTGAAACCTTAAACAAAAAAATTACCTTTGTCCCATGACACTAATAGCATCCGATAATACCAAAAATCAAGAGACCGTAAAAAACGTTTTTACACTGTATCTTGAAAATAAAGGACACCGCAAAACGCCTGAGCGCTATGCTATTCTTAAGGAAATTTATGATAGCGAAGAGCATTTTGATATCGAAAATCTGTATATCAAAATGAAAAACAAAAACTATCGCGTGTCGCGGGCTACCTTATACAACACTATTGAACTGCTGTTAGATTGCGGTTTGGTTCGTAAACACCAGTTTGGCCAAAATCAGGCACATTATGAGAAATCGTATTTCGATAAAAACCATGACCATATCATAATGACCGATACAGGAGAAGTTATCGAGTTTTGTGACCCAAGAATCCAAACCATAAAACAGACAATTGAGGAAATATTTGGCATTGAAATCCACAATCATTCATTGTATTTTTATGCGAATAAAAAAGCTGACAGCTAATAGCTTTTAGCTAACAGCAAAAAAAAAATTAACTACACACAACAACACACAATGACCGTAGATTTACTACTCGGATTACAATGGGGCGACGAAGGCAAAGGAAAAATAGTTGATGTTCTAACCTCGAAATACGATATTATTGCCCGTTTTCAGGGCGGACCTAACGCCGGACACACATTAGAATTTGACGGTATCAAACATGTTTTGAGGACTATTCCTTCGGGGATTTTTCATGGCAATAATATTAACCTCATCGGAAACGGTGTCGTGATTGACCCGGTAGTTTTCAAAAGTGAAATTGATGGTTTGGCAAAGTTTAATCTTGATTTGAAATCAAAATTGTTTATTTCCCGCAAAGCACATTTAATTCTGCCGACACATCGTTTGCTTGACGCAGCCTCCGAAGCCGCTAAAGGCAAAGCCAAAATTGGTTCGACACTAAAAGGAATCGGACCGACCTATATGGACAAAACCGGAAGAAACGGAATCCGTGTAGGCGATATCGAATTAGCTGATTTCAAGGAACGATACCGAACTTTGGCAGACAAACATGAAGCAATGATCGCTTTTTATAATGTGGAACTTCAATATAATTTAACCGAACTGGAAAAAGAGTTCTTTGAAGCAATCGAAGAATTAAGGAAATTGGATTTTATTGACAGTGAAGAATATTTGGCACAAGCCCAAAAAGCAGGCAAATCTATTCTTTGTGAAGGCGCTCAGGGTTCGTTATTAGACGTTGACTTTGGTACTTATCCTTTTGTAACCTCATCCAATACTACTGCGGCGGGTGCCTGTACCGGTTTAGGCATTGCGCCAAATAAAATCAAGGAAGTTTACGGAATTTTCAAAGCATATACCACACGTGTTGGTTCAGGGCCATTTCCTACAGAGGATTTTGGCGAGGCTGGAGATGTAATGGCAAAGGTTGGCAACGAGTTTGGTTCCGTTACCGGAAGGAAAAGACGTTGCGGCTGGCTTGATTTGGTAGCACTAAAGTATGCGGTTCAGATAAACGGTGTTACCCAATTAATGATGATGAAAGGCGATGTACTTTCGGGGTTTGAAACACTGAAAGTTGCGACGGCTTATAATTATAAAGGACAGGTAATCCATCATTTGCCGTACAATATCGAAGAAGAAAACGTCACTCCTATTTACACTGAATTCAAAGGTTGGGCACAAGATTTAACAGGACTGACTACCTTTGAAAGTTTACCAAAAGAACTGAAAGAATATATTGAATTTATAGAAAGCGAATTGGAAGTGCCAATAAAAATTGTTTCTGTTGGTCCTGACAGAAAACAGACAATAACGAGGTAATAAATCTGAATGAACAGCTTTTTTATTGTCCTAAAATGTCCACTTTATTTATGATAATAGTAGCTTTGACATTAGTTAATAGTCCCGAAAGATTATTTCCTATCATTCCTCCTTTATCATCGAAAATAGAAAATTGAGCTGTATTTGGGGAAACTGTACCTTCATTCAGTGCTTCAATCACCAACAAGTTCTGGCCATTTCTAAGATCCAATTTAATTTCCCGGTAACCGCTTTCTAAAGTAATAGCATTTATTACAATTTCACCGTTCAGCCAAATTCGGACAACATCGCCATCGGGATCACCGAAATCCTTTAGCGCAAATTTTGCAATAGCAGTTGAACATTTATAAGTTGCCAATAAATAATCCTTTTTGTAATAATCATAAATCTTTCCATCGGTAACCTGCTTGTTCATTTTATCGGTATATATTTTAGCGGGACTGGCGAATTGTTCCTTCTCAAAAATGCTTTTTTCGTCTTCGGGCTTTTTTTTGAGTAATGACACCGTTGATAAAAGTTTGTCCTTTTTATCAAAAATACTGGGATAAGTTATGGATTTTGAAGATGTAGGCGATACTGTTCCTTTCGGATTTGAAACCGGAGCGATACTTATTGTTTTCTTTGGCAGCTCAAATTGAGAGAAACCTTTGAAGCAGAACATTAAAAATAAAAAAGCAAAAGCTGCTTTCATGTAAAGGGTGTTTAAGTGGTAAAAGTATTCAAATTCCGTCCAAAAATTGTTCCAAATTAACCATAGATTAACAATTGAAATAAGTTTCATTACTTTTACAAATCTAAATCTAATATAAATGTCCTCACATCATGTCGTTCGCGACGACCAGGAACCCGCGTTGATTATTGCCAATGGTGAAGCCTGTAGTTCCGAGTTATTGGGACAACTTCTCGAATGGTCGCCAATAGTTATTGTTCTGGATTCTGCTATTGAACGCGTTTTAGAACTGGGAATCAAGGTTGATGTACTGTTAGGTGATTTCGACAGAGCTTTTGATGCCAATCATTACACGGAAAAACAATATCCGATTGAAATTGTATATGCGCCGAATCAGGATAAAACCGATTTGGAAAAAGCCTTTGATTATTTAATCGAAAAAGGCCACAAAGCGGCGAATGTCATCTGGGCAACCGGAAGACGCGCTGATCATACGATTACCAATTTAACCAATATTGTTGCTTATCGAAATCTATTGAAAATCGTAATTCTTGATGATCATTCCAAAGTATATTTACTTTCTGCTACTTTTGAAAAATGGTACACGGCCAATACAATCCTTTCGCTAATTCCGATTGGAAAAGTAACCGGAATTACCACCAAAAATCTTTTTTATTCACTGAATAATGAAGATTTAACCATTGGTTACCGAACGGGAAGCAGCAATCATGTAACTGATGACGGTATCGTTTCGATTACCCATAAAGACGGTGATTTATTATTGATGGAATGCTGGGATTAAGAAGAAAAATCTGGACCGCAAATTCGCAAATTAAAACCCAATCATTGATTTGCGAATTTGCGGTAAATAAAAATAGACACTACGTTGAAAAAACATAATACCACAGAAAAAACAAGCTTGCATCCAAGAAACCCACATCGGTTTCGATATGATTTTGAAGCATTGATAAACGTGCATCCGGAATTGCAACTCTTTGTTTCTGTAAATGAGAACAATCTCGATGAAGAAACCATTGATTTCAGTAATCCTCATGCCGTAAAAGCCCTAAACAAAGCCTTATTAATTTCCAATTATGACATTCAAAACTGGGATATTCCTACTGGATTTCTTTGCCCGCCAATTCCCGGAAGAGCCGATTATATTCATTACATCGCCGATTTATTGGCAACGACTAACAATGGAATCATTCCTGAAGGAGAAAACATAGTTGTATTGGATATTGGCATTGGTGCGAATTGTATTTATCCGATAATAGGAAATGCTGCCTATGGATGGAGTTTTGTTGGAACCGATATTGATGAAAAAGCACTACAAAACTGCAAAAAAATCATAACTCATAATCCTAAACTAATTGATGCAATCAGTTTGCAATCACAAATAGAAGCCCGGTTTATTTTTAAGAATATTATTCTGCCAGAAGACAAATTTGCCTTTACCATTTGCAATCCCCCATTTCACTCATCACCTGAAGAAGCTTCCAAAAGCGCATTGCGAAAAGTAAATGCTTTAGAAGATAACAAAACCTCAAAGCCAGTTCTTAATTTTGGTGGCCAAAATGCGGAGTTATGGTGCAAGGGCGGCGAATTAGGTTTTATTACCCAAATGATTTATGAAAGTGTCAAATACCCGATGCAGGTTTTGTGGTTCACGACATTGGTATCCAAAAAAGATAATCTGAAAAATATTTACAAACTGCTGAACAAAGTTGGTGCTGCTGAAATAAAAACTATAGATATGGCTCAAGGCCAAAAGATAAGCCGGATAGTAGCATGGACATTTCTTTCGCCAAAGCAACAACAAGAAATGATAAATTCCATAAACTCATGAGTAAGCCAAAAATAGAAATTCTAAAAACTGAAGTTCTTTCTGATAATTGGTATACGCTAAAAAAAATAACCTACAATTATCTCAAAAAAGATGGCACTTGGGAAACACAATCGCGGGAAGCTTATGACCGGGGAAATGGGGCAACAATATTACTTTACAACAAGGATCTTAAAACTGTAATCCTTACGCGTCAATTCCGAATGCCGACCTTTTTAAACGGAAACGAAACCGGAATGTTGATTGAAGCCTGCGCAGGATTATTGGATAAAGACAATGCCGAAGAGTGCATCAGAAGAGAAACCGAAGAAGAGACCGGTTATAAAATTTCAGCTGTTCAAAAACTGTTTGAAGTCTATATGTCGCCGGGTTCAGTAACTGAAATTGTGCACTTTTTTGCCGCGGAATATACCAAAGACATGAAAGTAAACGAAGGCGGCGGCATTGCTCATGAACAGGAAAATATTGAAGTTTTGGAATTGGACTTTGACACAACATATAGTATGATTGCTTCCGGTGAAATCAAAGATGCAAAAACAATCATGCTCTTGCAGTATGCTAAAATTAATAACTTACTGAACTAAACTTTGTAACTTTGTTACTTTCAAATTTTGTCCATAACAATATAGAAACGATTGCTTCGTACCTCGCAAAACCATGAAATTCCAAGTCGTATCAGATTATAAACCTACCGGCGATCAGCCTCAAGCGATTGAGAAACTCTCCAACGCAATTCTCAATGGTGATAAATACCAGACTTTATTGGGCGTTACCGGCTCAGGAAAAACATTTACGGTTGCCAATGTCATACAAAACATTGAAAAACCAACGTTGGTTTTGGCACATAACAAAACATTAGCCGCACAATTATACTCTGAATTCAAGCAGTTTTTTCCGAATAACTCGGTGCAGTATTTTGTTTCTTATTACGATTATTACCAGCCCGAAGCGTTTATTCCTGTTACCGGAACATATATTGAGAAGGATTTATCTATCAACGAAGAATTAGAAAAGCTGCGCCTAAGCACTACTTCTGCACTGCTTTCTGGTCGTCGTGACATTATTGTAGTTTCGTCTGTTTCTTGTTTATACGGAATTGGAAATCCCGTAGAGTTTCAAAAGAACGTAGTTTCGATTGCCAAAAATGAAATCATTTCGCGTACTAAATTACTGCATCGACTTGTACAAAGTTTGTACTCCAGGACTGAAGCCGAATTTACACCGGGAACCTTCCGGATAAAAGGTGATACCGTTGATATTTTTCCGAGTTACGGAGATGAGCCTTATCGTGTGCATTTTTTTGGAGATGAAATTGAAGACATAGAAGCGTTTGACAAAAAAACTTCTAAGGTTTTGGAAAAGTATGACAAATTGAATATATATCCTGCCAATATGTTTGTGACTTCGCCGGATGTATTGCATTCTGCGATTTGGGAAATCCAACAAGATTTGGTAAAGCAAGTCGATTATTTCAAAGAAATTGGCAAACATCTCGAAGCAAAACGTTTGGAAGAAAGAACCAACTTTGATTTGGAAATGATACGTGAATTGGGTTATTGTTCCGGAATTGAAAATTATTCCCGTTACTTAGACAGACGTCTTCCGGGAACACGGCCTTTCTGTTTGCTGGATTATTTTCCAAAAGATTACCTGATGGTTGTCGACGAAAGTCACGTTACCATTTCGCAGGTTCATGCTATGTATGGCGGTGACAGAAGCCGAAAGGAGAACCTGGTCGAATATGGTTTCCGATTACCAGCCGCAATGGATAACCGTCCGTTGAAGTTTGAGGAATTTGAAGGCATGCAGAATCAGGTAATTTATGTTTCAGCCACACCTGCGGATTATGAATTGGAAAAGTCGGAAGGGATTTATGTAGAACAGGTTATTCGTCCAACGGGATTATTGGACCCGATTATAGAAGTACGTCCGAGTTTAAATCAAATTGACGATTTAATTGAAGAAATACAGGTTCGGTGTGAAGTTGACGAACGCGTTTTGGTAACCACATTAACCAAACGTATGGCGGAAGAACTGACTAAATATTTAACCAAGGTTTCCATCCGCTGCCGTTATATCCATTCTGATGTTGATACTTTGGAACGTGTAGAAATCATGCAGGATTTGCGTAAAGGTTTGTTTGATGTATTGATTGGGGTAAACTTATTGCGTGAAGGATTGGATTTACCCGAAGTTTCATTGGTCGCTATTCTTGATGCTGATAAGGAAGGCTTTCTTCGTAGTCAGCGTTCGTTAACACAAACCGTTGGCCGTGCTGCCCGAAATGTAAATGGGAAAGCGATTATGTATGCAGACAAAATTACTAACAGCATGCAGAAAACGATAGATGAAACCAATTACCGCCGTGAGAAACAAACTGCTTACAATACGCTAAACGGACTAGAACCGACAGCTTTGGTCAAAAGCCTCGGAAGTGCTTTGGGCAACAACTCACTTTCTACAAAATACTTTGAAGACAAAATTGCCAAAGCCGCTGAACCGGAAAGTTTGTATTTATCCAAACCCGAAATAGAAAAGAAAATACGTGACACCAGAAAAGCAATGGAAAAAGCGGCGAAGGAATTGGACTTTATGGCGGCTGCCAAACTTCGTGATGAGATAAAAAGTTTACAAGAAAAAATAGCAACTTAATTGCGCAATTTAAAATGAATTACCATCTAAGGAAAGCAAATGCTTCGGAAGTTCCTCAAATATGGGATATTATTCAGCAAGCTATCATTCGCAGAAAAAATGATGGAAGTGAGCAATGGCAGGATGGTTATCCAAATGAAACCTTTATTCAACAAGATATTGAAAAACAAATTGGTTATGTTATAATTGTTGATGATACCATTGCTGGATACGCTGTTGTCCTTTTCAATGACGAACCAGAATATGAAAAAATTCGTGGAAAATGGCTGACAAATGACGATTTTGCAGTACTCCATCGCGTTGCCATATCAGATGAATATTTAGGAAAAGGATTAGCTCAAAAAATCTTTCTTTTTACTGAAGTTTTAGCAATAGAAAATAACATTTTCAGCATTAAGGTTGACACTAATTTTGACAACATTCCGATGTTGAGAATATTAAAAAAGTTGGGTTATATATATTGTGGAGAAGTAACTTTTAGAGGTGGCGCAAGAAAAGCTTTTGAGAAGAAATTAACTGAGAATTAATTTAACTGCTCCTTGAAGGATTCCGATAAAAAACTCAGCTAGTAGCATAGCCATGGAAAAAGCGACTAAGGAATTAGACTTTATGTAAGCTGCCAAACTTCGTGACGAGATTATCAGTTTGCAGTATAAAACAACTTAATTCGTATTTATTTTATATAATTAAACTATTGCCAAAAGCTAACTTTTAATTATTTTAGCTTAAATCTTAATCGATAAACTCACTTCAAAAATAATTTTAAATCTTATTCTAATGAAACCACTTTTTACTTTTCTAACGGTACTTCTTTTTAATTTTACAAACAGTCAATCTAACGGTTATATTGTTCAAAATAATGACACTATCAAAGTTACATTTAATGTAGAAGATCTTACTGTTAGAAGTTATGCAAAAATAGAAAAACTACAGGAAAAGGTAAAATATTTCATAAACGGAAAAAGCATCACTTCAACGCCCGCTGAACTAAAAAGCTTTTGCATTAAATCAAATTCAAAGGATTTTTGCTTTGATTCTTTTTATGACGAATCAGCAAAAAAAGGAAATTTTTTATTCAGGCTTTCAGGAAAGAAAGTGGATAAACTTACTGTTTATCAATTTTATGGTTCAGGTTTTATCGGAGTTAATTATACTGTTAGGCTCGGATATTTAGTGAAAAAAGTAAATGAAAAAGATTATGTGTGGAGTGTTAAATTCCCAAAAGATTATAAAGCTTTATTGGAGAAAATCGTTGGAGATTGTCCATCCTATTTAAAACATGTACAGGAAGACATTAAAAAATTATTATTTGAAGATGAATTTGAAAATTACCTGAATGAATACAAACGGCAGTGCACTAAATAAGTGTTGAATTCTAAATTATTGCGGGGACAATTCCTGAAAATCTATTAAGGTTAGAGGCATCAACACTAGCAAAATCGACAGGTTTATCCGGATTAAATTAGTTGTTACAATTTAACTTACGCGTAGTTATAATCTGCTAAAATAATAGAGTGTAAAACAATTAATTCAACTGCTCCTGAAAAACTTCCAATAAAAATTCGGGCGGAATCATCTTGTTTGGTGAAGCTTCCATCGCTTTAAGAACCCGTTTTATAGCGTGAGGGTTTAGGCCCATATTGATACCAATTTCGTGGATTTTTATTTGTTCGCGTTCGTGTAAAACGCCGTCGCAATGCATCAGCAAAGCCAAACGGTAAAATTGTTGAATACGCTCAAACTCCGATTTAATAACAACAGGATATTCTTCCTGATGAAAAAGGCTTTTAAAATCTGCTTTGCTTACCTGAAGTTCTTCGGCAATCATAGTCAGAAAAAGGCATTCCCTTTCATGCAACCTTCCGTCAACAACAGAAAAAGCAATCATTTCAGTTAAAAGGGCCAATCTTTCTTTATAATCGGTCATTCTGATAGTATAATTTTCAGCTAAAATATAATTTTTATGAATATGATAATCATTTATTTTTTAACATTTAGACTATTCATTTTTTATTAATTTTACTTCCTCAATATTAATTCTTATGAAGGCATTCAATATACTTTTTTTCTATTTATTACTTTCTTCTCTTAACGGATTTTCACAGGGCGGCTACCGTCAAAACAATTACAATGGCACTAATAATAGGGATTATAGTAATGAATCTACAAAACCCTCTGTCGAAGACATTGAAAAATACAAAGCCCAACAACTTGACAAAATTATCGAAAAATTAAAAGTAGCATTGACCCTTGATGAGCTTCAGGTAATTGCCATTAAAAACGAAATTGCGTCAAACATGAAAAACGTTGACATTATAATAAAAAAAGAAAAGTCTGAAGACGATAAAAAAATTGAGGTGCAAGCGCTAATGGACAAATCAGAAATAATCATTAATTCTTATTTAAATAAAGTCCAAAAAGAAAAATATAAGGTTTTTGTAGAAGAAAGCAAAAGCGGTAAAAAAGAAAAGAAAGGCAAAAAGACTCGAGGCACCCCAGCCAAAGGAGAACAGAGCGACGCTAAAGACAAAACCGCTGAAGAATAAACCTAACAATCCCCATTTTGAAACAGTTTTTGTCACTACTCTTTTTATTGGTTCTCTTCAATGCTGGTGCGCAAAAAAGCACAGCCAGTAAGCAAGTGTCAACTTTTATCATTGATGCTCCACAATTAAAGGCTTCTAAAAAAATTTGGGTGTATTTACCAAAAAACTACACTACTTCGACCAAAAAATATCCTGTCATTTACATGCATGATGCACAAAATTTGTTTGATGCTACAACATCTTATGTGGGCGAATGGAATGTGGATGAAACTTTAGACAGTATCAATGCCCAGGTTATTATCATTGGCATTGAACATGGCGGCGACAAACGGATAGATGAATTAACCCCGTATAAAAACCCTAAATATGGAGGAGGAAAAGCGGATGATTACTTGGATTTTATTGTTGAAATCCTGAAACCAAAGGTTGACGCAACGTATCGAACCAAAACTAACGCAAAAAACACTGCCATTTTTGGAAGTTCACTTGGCGGATTGGTTTCGTTTTATGCTGCGATAAAATATCCTCAAATATTTGGGAAAGTAGGTTGCTTCTCGCCTTCTTTTTGGTTTGGCAGAAATGAAATGAATGATTTATTAGCGCAAACCAAAGACTTTCATACTAAAGTTTATTTCCTGTGCGGCGATAACGAAGGCGACGACGATGTTATTCGCGATATGAAAAATGTTGAACATTGGGTAAACACCAAACGCTGTGAATGCAAAAAACTGAATAAGGAAGTAATTGTAAAAGGCGGGCAGCACAACGAAAAATTGTGGCGTGAGAGCTTTAAAAAGGCGTACCTTTGGCTGTTTTGAATTACGAATTACGAATTACGAATTGTGAGTTGAAACTTTGAAACTTTGAAACTCTGAAACTCTGAAACTCTGAAACTTAAGAAATGAACAATAACGATATCTTTAAAAAACTCCGTGTGGCTCTTCAATTGCGTGATGACCAAATTGTGGAAATCCTTGAATTAGTTGATTTCAGAATGTCTAAAGGTGAAATTGGAAATATTTTTCGAAATGCGGATCACGCCGATTTTATGGAATGCGGCGACCAGGTGTTACGTAATTTCCTAAACGGATTGGTTATTCATTTGCGCGGTACGAAAGAGAACCCAAAAAATGCAATGGATGTTATTAGACAAAATCAGGAAGTTGTAAAGAAAAATGTTGCCGAAAAATCCAAAGCATCATTTAAACCCGAATCAGAGTTTAAACCCAATCCAAAAACAGATTCTAAAAAGACCCGAGCCAAAGGCGAACGGAGCGGAGCTAAACCTTTTAATCCAAAAGATAAAAAACCCGCACCAAAAATTCAGGTTGTTGAAAAAGTTCAGTATAAAAACGGCAAGAACAAAAAATAATTTTTTTATATTAGGGTAAAGTCTATATTTACTTGTTTTTAAACCAATTAACCAAACGAGACCACATGAACTTATTTAGTAAAATTATAATTGCTGGTTTTTCAATTATTACATTTTCTTGTGATAATGAAAATGGTGCAATTGTTTCAAATAAAGCTACTTCCGCAGCTACCATTACAACCGCAATTCCAAAGAAATTTTTATTCGATGCTACCAAAGCCGAAACCGCAGGAAATGCAGATTGGGTATTAGATGCCGATGCTGTGCCGCAACGTTTCCCAACGCCGGCTCAATCTAACGTTACTGCTACTACAACCGAAAGTTTTTGGCGTGGCGGATTGTCTTCCTGGGGAATTGCCTTAGCTAAATTAGGACATACTGTAGAAACCTTACCATTGGGAACAGCCATTACTTATGGCGGAACGGGTGCGCAAGATTTGAAAAACTATGATGTTTTCGTGGTAGATGAACCAAATATAAGATTTACGGCTGCAGAGAAAACGGCTATTATAAATTTCGTTAAAAACGGTGGCGGTTTATTTATGATTTCAGACCACACGGCATCAGACAGAAATAATGATGGTTGGGATTCACCAGCGATTTGGAATGATTTAATGTCTAGCAATTCTGTACAAACAAACCCATTTGGAATTAGCATTACCCTGAATACTATTTCCGAAACCACTTCAAACCGATTGAGCGCAACGACCAATCCAATTTTGAATGGTTCACAAGGAACAGTTACCCAGCTTAAATATTCTGCAGGAGCAACAATGTCAATAAACATCTCGGCAAATGCAACCGCGCAGGGCTTAATTTGGAGAGGAAGTTCATCACAAGGAACCTCAAATATTATGTGTGCCACGGCTACTTTCGGAACAGGAAGAGTTGTTGTTATTGGTGATAGTTCTCCTGCCGATGACGGAACGGGAGCAAGCGGAGATACACTTTATCCCGGTTGGACCGAGTTGGCTTCTCACTCGCGTTTGCATATGAATGCTTCGCTTTGGTTGGCGAAGTTGTAATTTCATAACCATATAAAAAGCAAAATCCCCTTTCATACCGAAAGGGGATTTTTAATAATAGGAACGGCTATTTTACGGGTTTGGTTTTTTAACCTTTGGACTGTCGTCAACCACTAAACCATAATCACCCAAAACCTTTGGATTTTTGGCATAAATGCTTTTTAATATCGCTGCGCTGTTTTTTACAATTTGTTTTATATCCGGTAAATCCTGATCGCGCTGACGATAAAATTTCTCTGCATTTTTGGCAGCGGCTTCTGCATCATCGTTATTCCGTTTGCATGGTGCTACTTTTGGACCATCGGAAGCCCAATTGTAGTCCTGCATTGCATTTAATGGAGAATTTGCTCCATCGGCTAAGTGTTTATCATAAATTTTTTGAGCTAGATTTAATAGCTCTCCGGGATTGGTCGGAAGGATTATACGTCCTGTTGTTCTTGCTGGCATATTGCTTTTTTTTTAAAAGATTAATAAATATTTTCTAGCTCTAAAATAGTACACCTATTTGATTAAGTAGTAATTTTAGCGCAAATATTAGATAATCTTCAAAAAATACCGATGAACGGTAATTCTGATAAATAAAGATTGAAAATTGATTAGTGAATTTGCCCTATTGATTAATCAATATGTGATATTTATCTTTGAATATACCATATTGATTAATAAATGTGCCTATTTATCTTTGAATGTGCTATATTGATTAATCAATGTGTGATATTTATCTTTGAATGTGCTAAATTGATTAATGAATGTGCCAATTTATCCTTGAATATGCCATATTGATTAATCAATGTGTGATATTTATTTATCATGACGGGGTATTAACAAAAAATCCCGAGCTCTCACTCAGGATTTTTATTAATCATCTTTAATGGTGATGACAACATCTTCATCGAACTTGTATTCGCCTTTTTTATAAACATCTTTGTTGGGCAGTACAACTTCGTATGTATAAATGCCTTTAGGTAATACAAAGAGGCATTCTTTACCGTCTTTTTGGATAACAAGTTCTTTTTTAATCTCGTCTCCTTCCTCGTTTTTACCCACTATCCTGAAAGTAATTTTATCAACCAGTTTGTTTTTGACACAAACGCTTTCAATAAATTTACTATCTGTCTTACTACCTTTGGTGGTTTTAAAAACACTTAAACCGGTTAGCAATAATTCTCCGCCTTTAAGCGCGGTTTGAAGATCGGATTGGGCAAAAGACATTAATGGCAATAGAAATATTATTGCAATGAGTTTTCTAAACTTCATACTTATGATTTTTTTAGAAACTAAACCACTGAGTTGAAGTAGTGATTTAGATTTTTTATTTGTTTATCTAACTTTTCACGAGCAAGATACTCGCATTACCAGAAGCAATATTTTTATTTTCTAAATTCCTTTACACCAAATGCTAGAATAGGGACATAAAGTAATAAATATAATGGATTGAATTTCCCTGGTAGCATAAGTAGTGCAAAAGCTAATACTATTAAAATTATTACAATTATTGTTTTTTTAATCATGTCTTTTTAATTTTTAGTATACAAATATTAGAAAAAAAAATTACAATTTACCAAAGGTTTTTTGAATATCTAATTGTTGAAAAAAAAGTTGATAATTGAGCTTTAGTCTCATCTGAAAGTTTCGATTGAATCAATTTATTTTCATATACCTTAACTGTTTCTATAAATTCATCATTAGAGTCAATTGTTGAAAGATTGATTAAGAAATTTTTAAAATCTTCCTTATTAACTTCTTTAGGTAAGTTTGAAAGCGCATATTCATAGACATCCTCATCACTATTTATATTTTTAACAGTTTCAAATTGTTTTTCTAAATATTCCTTGGTAATATAGACATCTTTAATTTCATACTTATCTTTGTTTTTTACAATGAAATTATAATAGTCTTCAGGATTATATTCTGAATAATTTTCAAAGTAATCATTTATAATCAAATTATGCCTAACACCAACCCAATCTAATTCATTTAGCTCATTTGAAAGGTTTTTGATATTATTTTCATTTGGTTTTACATTTCCAACTTTTGCTAAAGAAGCACCAGCTCCACATATAACAGCACATCCACCTATTGCTGCCCAACCCCAAGGTGTTGCTGAAGCTACATTTATAAATTGCGCAGCAGAAGCAGCACCACCGATAGCACCTGAAGCATCAACTATAGCCGTTGCCCACCAAGGTCTTACAACTGATTTAGAATTACTAATACTACCATTGTATTCTGAATTATTTACAAATGTTTGATTTTTACATGGCTCAAAATTTGTTGCTTGTGCACTACTACTGAAAGAGAACACTACCGTGGCTATCAAGCCAAAAACTAATTTTTTCATTTTTAATTGTTTTAAAATTATACATTTTTTTCGTTTAACAAAACTTTTCGCGATTATTTTGATGTTGTAAAGTTGCCAATACTGTAAACCATTGCCAAACAACAAATTGTTTAAATCAAACAACTTATTGTTTGAAATTATTAAAAAGGTGTTTGAAAAAACATCCTTTTTATACAATAAATCTGTAATTCCTACGTTATACTCTACCACACTTTAATAAATTTCAAAATACCACAAAAAACAAATTATTAATAATTTAAAAAATCAAAACCATGACAACAGGTATTAAATTGAAATTGTTACGAGAAAAAAGAAAATTATCCCAAGAGGAACTTGCCTATAAAATAGGTGTCGTTCAGGCCACAATTGGCAACTGGGAACGTGGTAAAAGCATTAAAGTGGATTATATCCCCAAATTGGCTGATATACTAGAGGTGTCGTCAACCTATTTTATGGAAGAAAGTCAGCCAATAATTAATGATTCAATTACTGATGCAATAGTTAATAAAGAAACAGGTTTTGAAATAACCATTAAAACGCCTAATACTTTATTTGATGCCCTTAATAAAAAAATGGATTTTATAATTAACCAGTTCAATGGTGTCTTATAATTACTAAGTCAATAAAAACAAAATCAACTTACACTATATAAAAAAAATCCTGAGCTTTCACTCAGGATTTTTTTATTCTAGTCTGTGTCTCTTCTGTTCTCTTGCCAATAAAGTATTTTTTAAAAGCATGGCAATGGTCATCGGACCTACTCCACCGGGTACAGGCGTTATATAAGATGCTTTTTTGGAAACCGCATCAAAATCTACATCTCCAGTAATTCGATATCCTCTTGGGTCAGTTTCATCAGCAACACGTGTAATACCAACGTCAATTACTACTGCATCGTCTTTAATCATTTCAGCTTTCAGATAATTGGGAACACCTAATGCGGTTATAATAATATCAGCCTGTGTTGTGATTTGGGCAATGTTTTTAGTATAACTATGAGTGAGTGTTACGGTTGAATTTCCCGGAAAACCTTTTCTTCCCATCAGTATACTCATTGGCCTTCCTACAATATGACTTCTTCCAATTACCACTGTATGTTTTCCTTTGGTCTCTACATTATATCGTTCCAGTAATTCCAAAATTCCAAAGGGTGTTGCCGGAATAAAAGTCGTCATATCCAACGCCATTTTTCCAAAATTCTCGGGGTGAAAACCGTCCACATCTTTACTCGGATCAATGGCCATTAATATTTTCTGTGTATCAATTTGTTCGGGCAAAGGCAATTGAACGATGAAGCCATCGATATCATCATTTTCGTTAAGTTCAGCAATTTTTTTCAATAGCTCCGTTTCCGAGGTGGTACTTGGCATTTGGATTAAAGTCGATTCAAATCCAACCAATTCACATGCTTTTACTTTGCTTCCTACATAAGTTAAGCTTGCACCATCATTGCCCACAATTACAGCCGCCAAATGAGGTACCTTTTCCTTGTTGGCTTTCATTTTGTTAACCTCTGCTGTGATTTCGATTTTGATATCGTTAGCGATTTTCTTTCCGTCTAATAACTTCATTTTGTAATGTTTTGAATAAATGAAAAAGACGCGATAAATCGCGTCTCTACTATACTATTTCATACCTCCCATCATCTTCATCAAATTCTTTCCGCCTCCGCCCTGCATCATTTTCATCATTTTGCTCATTTGATCGAATTGTTTCATCAGCTGATTTACTTCTTCTATTTTTCTCCCGGAGCCTTTCGCAATTCGGGTTTTTCTTTTCATGTCGATAATCGTAGGCTTGCTTCTTTCCTTTGGTGTCATCGAGTGAATAATTGCCTCTATATGTTTGAAAGCGTCATCTTCAATCTCAACATCTTTTAGTGCTTTCCCCGCACCGGGAATCATTCCGACTAAGTCTTTCATGTTTCCCATTTTTTTCACTTGTTGGATTTGAGTCAGGAAATCATCGAAACCAAATTCATTTTTGGCAATTTTCTTTTGGATTTTTCTCGCTTCTTCTTCATCATATTGCTCCTGAGCTCTTTCTACCAATGAAACAACATCACCCATTCCCAGAATTCTTTCCGCCATACGGGCTGGATAGAACACATCAATAGCTTCCATTTTTTCTCCGGTTCCAATAAATTTGATTGGTTTATCGACAACTGATTTTATAGAAATGGCGGCTCCACCACGCGTATCACCATCCAATTTGGTTAAAACAACTCCGTCAAAATTCAATCTGTCATTAAACGCTTTTGCGGTATTCACTGCATCTTGTCCGGTCATCGCATCAACAACAAACAATGTTTCCTGAGGTTTGATTGCTGCATGAACATTGGCAATTTCGTTCATCATTTGTTCATCAATTGCCAAACGACCAGCCGTATCGACAATCACAACATTGAATCCGTTTGCTTTTGCGTAAGCGATGGCTTTAAGCGAAATATCAACCGGATTTTTATTTTCGGGTTCCGAATAAACTTCAACACCAACCTGGTCTCCAACAATATGCAACTGAGTGATTGCCGCAGGGCGATAAATATCACAAGCTACTAAAAGCGGTTTTTTTCCTTTTTTGGTTTTGAGGTAATTGGCTAATTTTCCTGAGAAAGTTGTTTTACCCGAACCTTGTAAACCCGACATCAAAATCACCGTTGGGCTTCCGGAAAGGTTAATTCCCGCAGCATCTCCGCCCATTAATTCGGTTAATTCGTCTTTTACGATTTTAACCAATAATTGACCCGGTTGTAATGTTGTCAATACATTTTCACCTATTGCTTTTTCCTTAACTTTTGTGGTAAAGTCTTTGGCGATTTTAAAATTAACATCGGCGTCAAGCAAGGCACGACGGACTTCTTTCAAAGTTTCGGCTACGTTGACCTCGGTAATTTTCCCATGTCCTTTTAGGATGTGAAATGCTTTATCCAGTTTATCGCTTAAATTATTGAACATAATGTATGCTTGTTTTAATGAAGTGCAAATTTAAGGATTTGATTCCGAAGTATGAAAGTATTGGAAATAAAAAAACCAGCATTTCTGCCGGTCGTTTTAATAATTTTATTAAGCACTATTTTAGAGATTAATCTCCATCATTATGATTTCCATCATCTTCATTGTCGTTTTCATCATCTGAATCATGATTCCCACATTCCGAAGTTGCATCGACTATGTCTTCTTCAAGTTGATGGTTGTTTTGAACCACTACAGTATGACCGTTCGCATCAACGATTGAAATTGGATAATTAATAGTTACATAGTTACTTCCTTCAACAGTTTCAAGTAAAACATATAAATCATGGTCATTATTGATAGTGACATCTTCAAGAACTGAATTATGGGTAGTAGAAATTACAAACGGATAAGTTAAGGAAACACAATTGATAGCGTTATCGTCATCGTCATTGCTTTCATCTTCGTCATTGTCAACATCATCACTTTCACACTGTTCTGTCAAAGCATGCAATTGTTCATTCGAGGTAACCACTTGTTGCGTGAAATCGGAGAAAATTATGGTTATTGGAAAAACAAATTCTAAGTGATCCTCATCATCTTCATGCTCATCAAAAAGATTGGCAACAGCTTGATAATCGGCTTGGGTTGCAACAACCACTTGAGTATTATTGACAATAACTGTAAACGGAAGTTGGACTGTAAAGCAACTGGTACTGTCAACAACATTGTCATTCGAAGTTCGTTTTTGGGAAACTCTTGATAACAATTTTTTCAGAGTAGAGTTTGCCGTAATCTTGTTTGAAGAGCCTGCGCTGTCATTTGAACAAGAATTCAAAGAAATCAACCCAATAAGGCTAATTAACATTAATAATTTTGATGCGTTTTTCATTTTTTTAAGATTTGGTTTAACATACAGAATTCATATAACCTTCAGCTATATATTTAAGAAACGTAAAATTAAGAAAAATATTGTCTTAAAAGCATATTTTTTTACATTCTTTCCGGAACTTCTATCCCAAGTAAATTAAAAGCAGACTTTATTGTTTCTGCAACTTTTTTAGAAAGCTGCACTCTGAATATTTTCTTTTTTAAGTTTTCTTCACCTAAAATGGAAACTGATTGATAAAATGAATTGTATTCCTTAACCAATTCATAAGTATAATTCGCAATCAAAGCTGGGGAATGATTGTTTGCTGCGTTTTGTATTGCTTCCGGATAAAGCTCGATTTGTTTTAACAGTTCTTTCTCTTTTGGATGCAGAGATGCTTCATTAGCACTCAGAATGACAGTTTGGTAATCGAAATCGGCTTTTCGCAAAATAGACTGAATCCGTGCATATGTATATTGAATAAACGGACCGGTATTTCCTGTAAAATCAACTGATTCTTCAGGATTAAAAAGAATTTGCTTCTTTGGGTCAACTTTCAGAATGTAATATTTCAAGGCACCAAGGCCAATCATTTTAAACAATCGGGCTTTTTCTTCTGCAGAATAACCTTCAAGTTTTCCTAATTCTGTTGAAATTTTTTCTGCGGTAGCAGTCATTTCTTCCATCAAATCATCGGCATCAACCACAGTTCCTTCTCTTGATTTCATTTTCCCTGAAGGTAATTCCACCATTCCGTATGACAAATGAAATAAGCTTTCTGCCCAATTGAATCCTAGCTTTTTCAGAATTAAAAACAACACTTTAAAATGATAATCCTGTTCATTTCCAACGGTATAAACCATTCCGCCAACATCTGGTAAATCCTTGACGCGCTGAATTGCTGTTCCAATATCCTGAGTCATATAAACCGCGGTTCCATCAGAACGCAATACAATTTTTCGGTCTAAGCCATCTGACGTTAAATCAATCCAAACTGAACCATCAGCATCTTTTTCGAAAATGCCTTTTTCCAATCCAAATTGCACCACTTCTTTACCTAACAAATAGGTATTACTTTCATAATAATAACTATCAAAATCAACTCCGAGATTTTTATAGGTTTGAGCAAAACCATCGTAAACCCATTGGTTCATTGTTTTCCAAAGTTTAATAACGTCAGGCTTTCCTGCTTCCCAATCGAGGAGCATTTGTTGGGCTTCCAAAATAATCGGAGCTTGTTTTTTTGCTTCGTCTTCTGTTTTTCCCCGGGAGATTAATTCACTAATTTGTGCTTTATATTCCTGGTCAAATTTTACATAGAAATTGCCAACTAACTTATCTCCTTTTAAACCGGCGCTTTCCGGTGTTTGTGCATTGCCAAATTTTTGCCAGGCCAACATCGATTTGCAAATATGAATTCCACGGTCGTTTATGATTTGGGTTTTATAAACCTTTTTTCCGGAAGCTTTGATAATTTCAGCGACAGAATATCCTAAAAGATTGTTTCGGACATGACCAAGGTGCAGAGGTTTGTTTGTATTTGGCGAAGAATATTCGACTACAATGGCTTTGTCATTTGGAGAAACATCAGTAAAACCAAAGAGTTCATTATCCTTTATCTCATTGAAAAAATTGAGATAATAATCATCTGAAACAACAATGTTTAAAAATCCGGATACAACGTTAAAGCGGATAACTTCGGCTATATTTTCCACTAAATAATTTCCGATTTTAGTGCCGATTTCTACCGGACTGCCTTTGATAACCTTTAACAAGGGAAAAATGACTAGTGTTATATCGCCTTCAAACTCTTTACGTGTGCTTTGAAATTCAACTCTATCAATTGTAACATCGAATAATTGCTGTGCTGTTTTTTGAACTGGTGAAGTAAGAATTTGTGAAAGCTTCATGGTAATTTCTTTAAGTTGGCAAAGATAATCATTACAGTATAATTCTGGTATGATAGAGCATTTTATAAAAATAGAGATAAATAGTATTCAAAATACTGTTTGTAAGTTTTTTATTTATTTAAATATAAATATTATGTATTTTATCGATATTATTTGTATTTAAATGATATTTGGTTAATATTTGTTTTGTCAAAATTCCCAGATTATGAAAAAGTTATTACTCTTAACCTCCATTATGCTTACTTCTTTTGGTTTTTCACAGCCACTGTCAGTGAGCACTACCAGTTACTCAGTGCCTCAACTGGTAAACAATGTGTTGATTAATTCACCATGCGTTAATGCTACCAATGTTACGTGGACCACAGGAACTAACTTTGGTTCTTCGAATGGAATTGGGTATTTCCAAAATACAAATCCGAATTTTCCGATGCAAAGTGGTGTAGTATTAAGCACCGGAAATGTATTATATGCTCCTGGACCAAATACTTCCATACTAAATGATGGCGCAACCACCTGGCCTGGTGATGCGAATTTAGAATTGACATTGGCAGCGGCAGGAATTTCTATGGTGTCAAAAAATGCTACTGTTTTAGAATTCGATTTTACGCCCATTTCTCCAAACTTCAGTTTTGATTTTATTTTTGCCTCTGAAGAGTATGGAAATTTTCAATGTTTATATTCTGATGCTTTTGCATTTTTATTAACTAATATGACAACGGGAGTTACAACTAACTTAGCCGTTGTTCCCAGTACTACTACTCCAATTTCTGTTGTAACTATCAGGGATTTTCTTTATAATTCTTCCTGTCCATCCGTCAATGCTCAATATTTTGGAAGTTTTAATGGCGGTTCTGGTGCCGCTGGTTCAGCAACAAATTTTAATGGTCAAACAAAAGTCTTAACTGCGGCTTCCGTGCTAACAGCAGGCGTGCCTTATCATATTAAATTAGTTATTGCAGACAGATTAGATCCACAGTCAGATTCGGCTATTTTTTTGTCTTCTAACAGTTTTAATGTAGGTCAGGACGTGTTAGGACTGGATTTAACTATTGCCGCGGACACAGCATTGTGTTATGGAACAAATCACACGATTGACACTGGTTTAAGTCCTTCTAATTATACATTTATTTGGAAAAAAGATAATGTAGTTGTGTCTGGAGAAACTAGTCCTACTTTAAATATTAGCCAGGCCGGCACTTATGAAGTAACTTATGATAATGTTTTTGATACATGTGTGCCTTTCACAGATTCAGTTGTTATAGAATATTATCCTGAAATTACATCTCCAAATCCTAATACAATTTATAAATGTGATTCGGGAGCTTCCACTTATGTTTACAATTTGGATTTAAATACTCCCGTAGTTAAAAACGGATTGGATCCTTTGACCAATGTTTCTTACCATATTTCCCAGAATGACGCTGATAATAATATAAATCCGCTTCCATTACTTTACAGTAGTCCAAGTGGTCAAACCATTTACGTTAGAATTCAATTACCAAATAGCAGTTGCTTTATTGTTAAATCTTTTCAGTTACTTGTTTCTCCTGGTCCGGTCGCTAATCAACCAAATGATCTAAATAAATGTTCAACTTCAATAAGTCAACTTCGAGCCCGTTTTAATCTTACTTTACAAGGAACCCAAATTTTAAACGGTCAATCGCCTGCGATAAATATTATTAGTTATTACACATCATTAAATAATGCCAATAATGGTGTTAACCCTATAAACAATTCTACATTATTTAACTCCACTGGGCAAACTATTTATGTTAGAGTGGAGAATGTTAGTGATTCTTCTTGTTTCAGCACTACTAGTTTTAATCTTATCGTCGATCCACTTCCTTTAGTTGACGACCTTGACGATGTACTAGTGTGTACCAGTTATACTTTGCAACCTTTAACTAACGGAAATTATTTTACAGGTTTAAATGGGAATGGATTTCCCTTATTTGCTGGAACATTAATTACACAAACTGAAACTATTTATATATTTAATCAGCCAGGAGGACCAGGTACTTGCGGAGCCAATAGTTCTTTTAAAATTACGATTGTGGATGAAAGTAGTTTAACCCCTCCCAATGTTACAAGTTGTGGAGAGTATACCTTACCCGGTCTAAACTATGGAAAATATTACACCGGACCAGGGGCATCAGGTTCACAAATCCCTTCGGGAACTGTAATTTCTGCCTCGCAAACTGTTTATTATTATTTCACTACCACGACACCACCAATCTGTATAGTAGATTCTAGTTTCAATGTCACAATTTTACCAAGTATTGAAGTTGGAACCAGACCAGATGTTTTTGAATGTGGTTCTTATACTTTACCCTCACTGACTTTAGGAAATTATTTTACTGGACATAGTGGAACCGGAACACAATTAGCAGCCGGAACTTTTATAACAACAAGTCAAACCATCTATGTTTATGCAACTACAAGCGGAACAAGACCATGCACTGATGAAGATGTTTTTGATGTTTTTATTGGAATGCCGCAACCAGCAGATATTGCTCAATGTAATGGATACATCTTGCCGGCACTTGCGATAGGAAACTATTACACTGGTCCAGGTGGGACAGGAACGCAAATTCCTTCTGGCACTGTAATAAATGATAGTTCTATTATTTATGTATATGCACCAACTACAAGCAGATCAAACAACTGTAGTGATAACTTACATTTTGTATTAAATCTTGCTCAACCCCAAATTGATGTCTTGCCCGATGTTTCTGTTTGCGAAAGTTATACGCTACCAGTTTTAACAAATGGTGACTATTTTACTGATATTGAAGGAACAGGAACAATGCTTTATCCCGGAGATGTTATTTTTTCAACACAAACCATTTATATCTTTAAAAGATTAAATGCAACTTGTTTTAATCAACACAGTTTTACTGTTACTATCAATCCACTGCCAGCTATTGATTCTCGTTCTGATATTGATATCTGTAACCAATACGTTTTAACAGCTTTAGCCGTTGGGGATTATTATACTGGCCCAAATGCAACGGGAACAATGCTTGCGCCAAATAGTGTTGTCACTTCTTCGCAATTAATTTATATTTATGCTATTTCAAATACAACTCCAGCTTGTAGTATTCAAAATACGTTTCAAATAAACATCTTTTCAACAACAGCGGATTCGTTACCAAATGTTACTGCTTGTGATAGCTATACGTTGCCAGTTTTAACTGCTAATAACCATTATTATACTGCATCTGGTGGTTCGACTGGTACTGGAACAGAAATATTGCCCGGCACCGCGATTACTTCAAATCAGACAATATATATATTCAAAGAATATTTAATTAGAACCTCTTTTTCCTGTCTTGATGAAAATATATTTACAGTAACCATTAATATTACCCCGACAATTAGTCCAATAGCAAACCCTTCAACTTGTAACTCTTATACTTTGCCACTATTGCCTATTGGGGATTATTATACGGGCACAAATGCTTCCGGAACCTTATTGCATGCAGGCGATGTGTTAACTTCGTCACAAACACTATATGTTTATGTGCATACTGCTACTTCGCCTGATTGTTCTAGTGAAAGAAGTTTTACCGTCACTATTTTTAACGTTGATAATTTACCAAATATCACTATTTGCGAAAATTATACATTACCCACTTTAATTGTAGGCAGATTCTATACGGGTCCGAACGGCACAGGAACAATGCTGGTTTCAGGAACTGTAATTAACAGCTCAATGACAATATATATTTATGCTATATCACCTTTCATTCCAAGATGTAGTGATGAAAGTTCTTTTACCGTGACAATTATTGATACGCCGGTTGCAAATTTAGTTCCTGTAACCATGCGAACTACATGTGACCTGGATGGTACTAATGACGGCATAGTTAATTTTAATTTATCAACATTATCAGCTACAATTCTGGGAACCCAAACAGGTAGTGAATTCAGTGTTACCTATTATGAAAGTCTGACAAACGCAACAACTGCATCAAGCCCGGTAACATCTTCTACTCAAACTTTAGTTTACGCCAGAGTGAGTAACTCATTGGCTCCAAATTGTTATGATGTAAAGCCGATAATTATTATTGTAAATAAACTTCCGGAACCCAAACCTGTTGACGGAATTGTATGTATAAACAGTGAAACCGGAACACTATTAAATGCCTACACAATGTATAGTGGATTAAGTGCTTCTATCCATTCATTTGTTTGGACAAATGAAGCAGGAACTACTATTGGCACTGGCACGAATTATCAGGCAATTGTGCCTGGATTGTTTACTTTAGTCGCTACAAATAATGCTTCGGGCTGTTCTTCAGTACCTGTAAATGTTACGGTTTCACCTTCTGAACCAGCACTCGTAACCTATGAGGTGAGCGAAGATTTTTCAGAAAGCCAATCTATAACGGTGACAGCAATCGGACAAGGAAATAATTTTGAATACCAGTTAGATAATGGTCCATTTCAAGACAGTAATGTTTTTGAGCATGTTCCATCAGGAATTCATATCGTAACTGTCAGAGATAAATATGGCTGCGGAATTACAAGCATTCAAGCTTTGGTTGTGAACTATCCCAAATACTTTACGCCAAACGGTGACGGATACAATGATTCTTGGAATATTAAAGATTTAGCTGGTCAACAAAATGCCCGTATTGAAATCTATGATCGTTTTGGTAAAATGCTTACACAAATAAAACCAAGTAATAGCGGTTGGGATGGAACCTATAACGGTCATTTAATGCCATCTGACGATTATTGGTTTAATGTTTCCTACACCGATGAAAATCAGGTTAATCAAGAATTTAAAGCTCATTTCGCTATGAAACGATAAGCTACATGAAACTTACTTTGTCAAAACTCCTGAATACTTTTCAGGAGTTTTTTTGTTAAAATTTGTAACAAGCTATGACTTTTAAAGTCTACTTGTGCATTAATAAAACCATTCAATCATAATGAAATTAAAATTTTTACTATTAAGTTTACTTTTCTTCTTTTCGTTTCTACAAGCCCAAAACGCCTCTCAAAGTGCATTCGCATTAGGCAGCATTTCGGGAAAAGTAATCGACAACAATTCTAAACAACCTATTCCTTACGTAAATGTCAGCGTTAAATTGGAAGGAAAAGTTATTACGGGCGGAATCACACAAGACAATGGAAATTTCAGCATCAAAAATTTGGAGCTAAAAGAATATACTGTTGAGTTCCAATTTATGGGCTATAAAAAGCAAACAGTTATCGCAAACTTAACTGATACCAATAAAAACATCAATCTAAATACTATTTCGCTCGTAGAAGATGCAGTTCAACTGGAAGGCGTAGAAATTGTCAAAGAAAAATCTACTTACGAGCAAAAAATTGACCGAAAAATTATAAATGTTGGTAAAGATTTAATTTCCGCAGGAGCAACGGCCGGAGAAATTTTAAACAACATTCCGTCAGTTAGTGTTGATGCGCAAACCAACGCCATTAGCCTAAGAGGTAATGAAAACGTGCGGGTTTTAATCGATGGAAAACCAACCAATATTGACCCTGCACAACTGCTTAAACAAATCCCATCGGCATCCATAAAACAAATCGAATTGATTACAAACCCTTCGGCAAAGTACAATCCGGAAGGAATGAGTGGAATAATTAATATCGTTTTACACAAAAATGCAAATCAAGGTTTTAATGGAAGTATTAACAACGGAGTAACATTTGCCAAAACGCCAAAAGTGAATTCGTCCTTCGACATGAATTACAAAGTTGGAAAATTCAATTTTTATGGAAATTATGGTTTTAATCACGGTTTGCAAAAGAACCATGGTTTTGTAAATAGCCATCAGCCTAGTGCTGAAAAAACGGTAGATTTTAATTTCGGAAATAAAAACACCTCTCATTTATATAAAATAGGTGTCGATTATTATTTGAATGACTTTAATACGTTGTCTGTTTATACGAACCAAAATCTTTACTTATCCAGCGGAAACAGTTCAACAATGGTAGACTACCAATCAAATGCTCTTACAGACATCCTTCAGACAAATGATAGTCACAGTAAAAACCCATCCGGAACTTATAATTTAGATTTTAAACATAAATTCAAAAAAGAAGGCGAAAATATTGAATTGGAAGCAAATTACAACCGAAACAAAGGCACTGAGCATTCTCAATTCGTTACGATTTCTGATGTCAGCACTTCGTATATAAACGACATCAACAGTATCAATAACAATACTAAAATCAATTTGGATTATACAAATCCATTGCCAAAGGACGCCAAATTAGAAACCGGTTTAGAAACTCGAATTGAAGACACCAATAATAATTTCGACAAAAATCAGGACTTTGATTCCGATTTTCATTATGAAAGAAAAATTCAATCTGCTTATGCAACATATGGCAAACAATGGACAAAATGGGGTTACCAGATAGGCGCGCGTTTTGAAAATTATACCGCCGACGCAAAATTTAATGCCGTTGATTCGGAAGACACCAACGGAAACGGAAACACTACTGAAATCATTACCGGCACTTTTAACGATAAAATAAATACCGTTTATCCAAGTGGTTATTTATCTTATAAACTTTCGGAGAAAAATTCATTTAATTTCAACTATTCGCGAAGAGTTGACAGACCAAGTATTGGCCAGGTAAATCCTATCAGAGAATGGAGTACGCCAACGATTAGTTCGGTTGGAAATCCATATTTGAAACCACAATTTACCAATTCTTTTGAATTGAATTATACCCGTAAAACAAAAATTGGTTCTATTTCAAGTGTGGTATTTTATCGAATGATTACTCAGGAAATTACGCGTTTGGTAGAAATTGATCCTAATGACAGCAACAGAAATATTTTGTCCTACGCCAACTTTAAGGACAACAATTCCTATGGTGCTGAAATCTCGGCAAATTTAGATTTTACAAAATGGTGGAGCGCAAACATCGGAACCGATATTTATTTCAAAAAAATAAGGGGAACCGTAACTGCTCAATTCATTGAAAAAGATGTTTCAATTTTCAACGGAAGAATCAATAATACTTTTAAAGCTACCAAAAACCTGCGTTTCCAACTTTTCGGAATGTATCGCGGACAAGAACAAGGGCTACAATTTTTAAGAAAAAGCATGTACAAAACCGATATCGGTGCGAGCTATAATGTACTAAAAGGGCAAGGAACCATCAGCGCGAGAGCAAGTGATATTTTTAACACCATGAATTTTAGCTTTGACGGAACATTGCCTTACAAACAGGAAGGTGCATTTTATTGGGAAAGCCGAAGTGTTTACTTAGGATTTAATTACCGTTTTGGTGGTGGGAAAAATGCTGCGCTACAAAGAAAACAACGTGATAAAAACGAAACCCAAGGTAGTGGCGGAATGATGTAAAATAGTTAATTTGAATTTAGTGTTAGGAAAAAGTCATCAGTGCAAGGATGGCTTTTTCTGTTTTTAAGTTTTAGGAGCACGGCAAATGAATATCTTAAGTATGCATCCTCCCGCTATCCGCTATATCTTTTTCCTCGTTTGACAACGAGAAAAAAGGATGCCGCTTCTATCGGGGCTAAAGACGCTACCACTTAATTATGGCACTCGCCCATGTAAATCCGCTTCCAAAGGCAGCCAAAACAACGGTATCATCTTTCTTTATTTTTCCCTGTTCCCATGCTTCAGTCAAAGCAATCGGAATTGAAGCTGCGGTGGTATTTCCGTACTTTTGAATGTTGTTAAAAACCTGTTCATCAAGTAACCCAAATTTCTTTTGGATAAACTGTGAAATCCTCAAATTCGCCTGGTGCGGAATCAACATATCAATATCGGAAACCTGTAAATTATTCGCCTGCAACCCTTCGTTGATTACTTCACTAAAACGAACCACCGCGTGTTTAAAAACAAATTGCCCATTCATATACGGAAAATAACTCTCATCATCAGGATTGTTTTCAGCTAAAATATCGGTAATCCATCTTCCTCCCATTCCGGGAGCTAAAACTGCTAACTCTTTAGCATGTTCACCTTCTGAATGCAAATGGGTGGATAGAATTCCGCTATCGTCATCGCTCCTACTTAACATAGCTGCTCCTGCCCCATCTCCAAAAATAACCGAAACACTACGCCCGCGCGTTGTCATGTCCAGTCCTAATGACTGTACTTCAGAAGCAACAACCAAAACGTTTTTATACATTCCGGTTTTTATGAATTGATCCGCTACAGAAAGCGCGTAGACAAAGCCCGAACATTGGTTACGAACATCTAAGGCACCGACAGTTTTCAAACCCAATTCCTGTTGCAAGGCAACGCCCGGACCGGGAAAATAATAATCGGGAGAAATGGTAGCAAAAACGATAAAATCAATTTCGTCGTTAGTAATTCCTGAACGTTCAATAGCGATTTTAGCTGCTTTTACACCCATTGACGTTGTCGTATCCTGACCGCGAATGATATGCCTTCTTTCCTGAATTCCGGTGCGTTCCTGAATCCATTCATCATTGGTCTCTATTATTTTTGACAAGTCATCGTTGGTAACTACATTATCGGGAACGTAAAACCCTAAGCCTGATATTTTTGAACGAAACATAATTTTTATTTAGTTATGCTAAGGTAAACATTTTTAAAAAGCACCACTTTTATTTAAGATTTTTAAATTTGTAACAAGTCAGGTTTAAGTCAGACATATCAAAAAATCAAAACCTATCTTATGAAGAACCTTTTACTTTTTCTGGCTTTCTGCTTTTCAGCATCCATTGCTGTTGCACAGGAAAACCTTACTTATCAAAAACCTTCAGCTACTATTTTGGCTTTAGCCGATTATGAAAGAGCTCCAAGCGTTAGTATGGACTCCAAAAAGGAATACATGCTTTTTTCTTTTCGAAGTACCTATAAAACCCTCGACGATTTAAATCAGGATGAAATGCGTTTGGGCGGTTTGCGTATCAATCCGATAACAAATATTGCCAGTGCGGTAAATTATGTTTCCAATTTAAAGATTAGAAAAGTAAGCGATAAAACCGAAACCCAAATCAGCGGTTTGCCGGAAAATCCCCGAATTACTAATGTTACATGGTCGCCAAATGAAAAGAAAATAGCATTTACCAATACCATTGTAACTGGAGTTGAGTTGTGGGTTATTGATGTAGCTTCGGCTTCCGCCAAAAAACTTACAGGAGCAACTTTGAACGCGAATCTGGGAAATCCTTTCAACTGGATGAAGGATAATGAAACCTTATTGGTAAAAATGATTGCCACAAATCGACCTGCTGTAATCGACAGCAAAAAGGATTTGCCAAAAGGCCCAACGGTGTCCGCCAGCGACGGTTCAAAATCGCAAAACCGGACGTATCCCGATTTGTTGAAAAACAAAACCGATGAAACCAATTTTGAAACGTTAATGTCTTCTGAACTCTACAAAGTAAACCTTTCGGGAAAAGCTGATTTCTTTAAGGCAAACGATTTATATGCTGGTGAAAGTTTCTCTCCTGACGGGAATTATTTAATGATAACAACGATTCAAAAACCGTTTTCCTATATCGTTCCTTATAACCGTTTTCCGTTAAAAACTGTGGTTTATGATGCTGGCGGAAAAGAAGTAAAAGTGGTGAATGAAGTTCCCCTTAACGAGGTAATTCCAAAGGGTTTTTCATCGGTCAGAAAAGGAAAAAGAAGCATGGGATGGAGAGCTGATAAACCAGCAACATTGTCCTATGTTGTAGCACTTGACGAAGGTGACCAGGCAAAAAAAGCCGATTACCGGGACGAACTTTTTACATGGAATGCGCCCTTTACAACTCAGCCCACTTCTTTGGTAAAAACGCAACAACGGTTTGATGGTGTTATATGGGGTAATGAAAGCACTGCGATTGTATCAGACGAATGGTACGATACAAGAAATACAAAAACGTATTTGATTAATCCGTCAAACCCGACTCAAGCTCCGAAGATTATAGCCGACAGAAATTCACAGGATATTTATTCTGATCCGGGGAATTTTGAAACCAAAAGAAATGAATATAACCGTTATGTTTTGGCCATCGAAAATAACAATACCTACTTAATTGGCGACGGATTTACCAAAGACGGGCAGTTTCCTTTTATTAACGAATTCAATTTGGGTACCTTAAAACCGAAACGTATCTACACCTCAACATTCAAGGACAAAAAAGAAGATTTATTATCTATAGAAGATTTTAAAAAAGGCGATGTTTTAGTACAGATTCAATCTAAAAATGAGTTTCCAAATTATTACTTCCGAAATCTGAAATCTAAGAAGTTAACCCAACTTACCAGTTTCAAGAATCCTTTTGAAAGCATCAAGAATGTGTACAAGGAAGTGATTAAATACAAACGAAAAGATGGTGTTGATTTATCCGGAACATTGTATTTGCCTGATGGTTATGACAGAAATAAAAAATCAGAGAAATTGCCATTATTGATTTGGGCTTACCCTGAAGAATTTAAGGACAAAAGCTCCGCTGGGCAAAACAAACAAAATCCAAATGAATTTACATTTCCATATTATGGTTCGTTTGTGTATTGGGTCACTAAAGGCTATGCGGTTCTTGATGATGCTTCGTTTCCAATCATTGGTGAAGGAACAACCGAACCAAACGATACCTTCATGACACAATTAGTTGATGATGCCGCTGCAGCGATTGATGCTGTGGATAAATTGGGTTATATCAATAGAAAGAAATGTGCTATTGGAGGCCACTCTTATGGTGCATTTATGACGGCTAATTTGCTTACACATTCCAATCTGTTTGCCTGTGGAATTGCCCGAAGTGGCGCTTATAACAGAACACTGACACCATTTGGTTTCCAAAGCGAACAAAGAAACTACTGGGATGTTCCGCAAATCTATAACGAAATGTCTCCGTTTATGAATGCCGATAAAATGAAGACTCCATTACTGTTGGTACATGGTGATGCTGATAATAATCCTGGCACATTTACATTGCAGTCAGAGCGTTATTTCCAGGCATTAAAAAATTTGGGCGCACCTGTTCGATTGGTATTGCTGCCAAAAGAAGCGCATAGCTATGTGGCAAAAGAAAATATACTGCATTTGCTGTGGGAACAAGATCAGTTCCTGGAGAAGTATTTGAAAAACTAATTTAAAAACCCTAAAATCAAATGACTTTAGGGTTTCTTCTTTAAGTAAATTTTACTCCCAACTTGAATTTCATTCGGACTTTCAAAGAAGATTTTGGAATCGATATGATTGCCTTCAATTAAATAATGACTTCCTAAAAAATAAGCCTTTACAACTTCAACTTTTAGGTCGGACTTTGCTACAACCTCTAATTGATGTGAATAAATGATCTGTATTTTACCATCAATTTCAATCTCATTTACATCACCAAAAAGCGACGCCATATATTTGCTTTTTGGGTTATCATAGATGTTTTTTGGATTTCCTTTTTCCTTTAGTTGCCCATCTTTTAAAACCAAAATATCATCGCAAAAGAAAGCACATCAGAGCTGTCATGCGTTGCAAAAATGGTAGTGATTTGTTTTTCTTTTAAATAACCAAAAAGTTTTCTGCGCAAGCTGTTTTTCCTGAAATTATCAATATGGCTGAAAGGTTCGTCCAGTAATAGAACTTCGGGCTCAAGCGCTAAAACTCTTGCTAATGCTACACGTTGCATCTGTCCGCCACTTAAATTTTTTGCTTTTACATTGGCATAATCCTTCATTTCGACAATTTCCAGTAATTCGGCAATGCGTTTATTTTTTTGTTCGGGATAAAAATTAGAAAGGTATTTTCCAACATTTTCGTTAACCGTAATAAACGGCATTAAATCAAAGTCCTGTGCCAGATATTTCATGAAACCCATGCCCGGGATGAGATTATATTTAGGCCCTAAAATTTCGATATCATTCCAAAATAGTTGACCCTCATTTAAATCGTACAAGCCATAAATAAGCTTTAGTAAAGTGCTTTTGCCGCAACCACTTTCACCAATTACTGCCATATTTCTTCCTTTTTCTAATGCAAAAGAAATGTTGTGAATTGTTGGTTTTTCACGGTAAGAAAATGAAATATTTATGACTTTTATCATAGCTATGTTTGATCACAAAATTGAGCAATCTAAAACGAAATAAAAAATATATTTAAAATCTCCGCTAAACTTTTTTGAAGTAAAACCAATAGATAAAACCAATAGATAAAAATAAGAGCGAAACCCCTTTTACAGAGAATCGCTCTTACCAACCTAACCAATAACAAATCATTTCGTGAGAAATATATTTTTGTATTTAGTGCCAGTTTTGTTTTGTAAAGTTACTGCCGATTTATCGTTTATAAAAATTATCAAACAGAAAGTTTTGTTAAAGTTTGTTCAAAAAAAAGCGTCCGCTATAATGGACGCTTTTTCTAATTTATTAATATAATTTTATTTTCCTGCTTCCTTTTGAGCGTCTTGAACCATTTTTTCATTTGCTGTAATAGCAAATTCAACACGACGGTTTTGAGTTCGTCCTTCCGGTGTATCATTTGTTGCCACTGGATCAGCTATTCCTAAACCTGTAGTTGTAAAACGTCCAGCACTAATACCTTTTCCGGCTAAATAACTTTTAACCGTAGCCGCTCTTTGTTGCGACAATGTTAAATTATATTCTGCCGTACCGGTGCTGTCTGTATAACCATAAATTTGTATGTTGGTATCAGAATATTGGTTAAACACCGGAACCAGTTTATCTAAATTAGCCTTTGCTGTAGTTGTTAAAGTGGATTTGTTAGTGTCAAAACGAACCGAATTTTCACCCAAAACCAATTTAATTCCTTCCCCTACCCTTTCTACCTGTGCGCCAGGCAAAGCCGTTTCAATTTCACGTGCCTGTTTGTCCATTTTATGTCCAATTACACCACCGGCAACACCACCAATAACTCCGCCAAGAACAGCACCAAGTGCGCCATTTCCTCCTTTACCAACGTTATTACCTAAAATACCCCCGATAACAGCACCTCCGGCAGCTCCAATCACTGCCCCACGTTGCGTTTTGTTAGAGTTTTTTACTGCTTCACAACTAGTGAAGAGACTTCCTAAAAGAAAAAGACTTGCTAAAGCTATTGTTTTTATATTTTTCATAATGATTTAAAATTTTAATTTCTACTGAATTGATAAACTACATCTGTTGATTTTCCCGCAACAACAATGTTGTCGATAAGCTGGAAAGAATTGTCCGTTAGATTGGCAACTCTTAAAATATAGCCCTCTTTTACTCTCTTTGCTTTTGATTCATCCAAAACTTTAAAAACAAATTGCCAGTCTTTATTGACAAACCATGTAATTGGTGTGCTGTAGGATGTACATTTTGGGCTGTTAAGCGAGAAGTTTCCTTTATTGTTATTGGAAACAAATTTCCATTTACTGCCAACAAAACATTGCGAATCAGCCAAGTCAAAAGAATTCACTTTTATCATATTAGAATTAGGATAAGTCACAGAGGAAACAGACCAGTTCCCTTTCATTGCAACCTGGGTTTTAGAATCCAGTTTGGTGTCGGTTGCCGATTTTGATTTACATGATAAAATCAAAACTGCCAATGCACTCATTAAAATAAACTTTTTCATTCGTATTTGTATTTAATAATTAGTTACCACAAATATACGGCGATTCTAACAAGTGAGTTTACATTATATTGCAAAATTGTTTCAAAATTAATAAGAATTTTTACTACGTCAATTTGTCATACATACTACTAATGGTATTAGTTTTGACTAGTCAGATTTCACAATTGTTTAATCTAAAAATTATAAATATGACAACAGGAAAAATAAATGTATCCGTAGAAAACATCTTTCCCTTAATCAAGAAGTTCTTATACAATGACCACGAAATTTTCTTGCGTGAATTAGTGTCCAATGCAACTGATGCAACACTTAAACTAAAGCATTTAGCCAGCATAGGAGAAGCCAAAGTAGAATACGGAAATCCTATTATAGAAGTCAAAATTGACAAAGAAGGCAAAAAATTACACCTAATCGACCAAGGCTTAGGAATGACTGCCGATGAAGTCGAAAAGTACATCAATCAAATTGCTTTTTCAGGGGCGGAAGAATTCCTTGAAAAATATAAAGATTCCGCCAAAGATTCAGGAATCATTGGTCACTTCGGTCTTGGTTTTTATTCTGCCTTTATGGTAGCTTCCAAAGTGGAAATCATCACCAAATCATATAAAGATGAACCGGCAGCACATTGGACTTGTGACGGAAGTCCCGACTTTACTCTGGAACCATCTGACAAAACTGAAAGAGGAACCGAAATAATCCTTCACATTGCAGAAGATTCTCTAGAGTTTTTAGAAGACTATAAAATTCGTGAACTGTTGACCAAATACAATAAGTTCATGCCTATTCCAATAAAATTTGGCACACGGACAGAAAAAATTGAACAGAAAAAAGGAGAATCGGTTGCCGAAGAAGACAAAGACAATATTTTCACTGAAGTGGAAGTTGACAACATCATCAATAATCCTAATCCGGCATGGACAAAACAGCCGGTCGATTTGACTGATGAAGATTATAAAGACTTTTACCGCGAATTGTATCCAATGCAATTTGAAGACCCATTATTCAACATCCATTTGAATGTGGATTATCCTTTCAACCTGACAGGAATTTTATATTTCCCTAAAATGTCTGCCGATATACAAATGCAAAAGGACAAAATCCAAATGTATCAAAACCAAGTCTTTGTCACCGACAACGTCGAAGGAATTGTACCGGAATTTTTAGGTATGTTAAAAGGTGTGATTGATTCCCCTGATATTCCGTTGAACGTTTCGCGTTCCGGCTTGCAGGCGGATAGCAATGTTAAAAAAATCTCAAATTACATCACAAGAAAAGTCGCTGATAAATTGAAATCCCTATTCACTGAAAACCGTGAGGACTTCGAGAAAAAATGGAACGACATCAAAATTGTATTGGAATACGGAATGCTTTCCGAACCAAAATTCTATGAAAAATCAGGCGACTTTATTTTGTATCCAACGGTTGATGACAAATATTACACTTTAGCAGAATTAAAAGAAATCTTAACCTCAAACCAAACCGACAAAAATGGCAAGTTGGTAGTGTTATATGCTTCGAATAAAGATGCACAACACGGCTATATCGACATCGCCAAAGAAAAAGGATACGAAGTCCTGCTTTTAGATTCTCCAATTGTATCGCACTTAATCCAAAAACTGGAAAGCGACAACGAAAACCTGACGTTCACGCGTGTTGATTCCGACCATATCGATAAACTAATCCAGAAAGAAGACACTCAGATTTCTAAACTGTCTGAAGACGAGTCAACGCAATTGAAAACTGTTTTAGAAGAAATTGTACCAAAAGCAAATTACTCCGTTCAATTGGAACCAATGGATAGCACAGCAGCGCCATTTATCATCACTCAACCTGAATTCATGCGAAGAATGAAAGAAATGAGCCAATCCGGCGGCGGCGGAATGTTCGGAATGGGTAACTTCCCCGAAATGTATAATCTGGTGGTGAACACCAATTCTGAATTAGCTACAACAATCCTAAATACTTCCGACAAATCAGCTCAGGAAGGCTTGGTGAAACAAGCGTTAGACTTAGCCAAGATTTCTCAAGGATTATTAAAAGGCGAAGAGTTGACTGCTTTTGTTAAGAGAAGCTTTGAACTAATAAAGTAATTAGGCAATAGTCAAAAGGCAATAGTTAAAAACCTGTGAGTATCAACTTGCAGGTTTTTTATTGAAATAAATTCACGAACTTTGTGCTTAATTGTCACCCTGAACTTGTCGAAGGACACAACTCATAACTACTTACTCAGGTACATCTTCCTTCTGCTGTACAATTCGTAAAACTGATCATCCTTCAGATCATCAATAAACAATATGCTTTCTCCTGTTGATTTCATCTCCGGACCAAGGGCTTTATTCACATCCTTAAACTTACTGAACGAAAAAACAGGCTGCTTAATCGCAAATCCTTTTAGTTTCGGATTAAAAGTAAAGTCAGTCACCTTATTCTGTCCAAGCATAACTTTAGTCGCATAATTTACATAAGGCTCACCATACGCTTTCGCAATAAAAGGCACCGTTCTCGAAGCTCTCGGGTTGGCTTCAATGATGTAAACGATATCATCCTTAATTGCAAACTGAATATTTATTAAACCAACAGTTCGTAGTGCTAACGCAATCTTCTTTGTGTGATCTTTAATCTGCTGCATAACAAACTCACCCAAGTTAAAAGGAGGCAAAGTCGCATTACTATCCCCCGAATGGATTCCGCAAGGCTCAATATGCTCCATGATTCCGATGATGTATACATTTTCACCATCACAAATCGCATCCGCTTCTGCTTCAATGGCGCCGTCAAGATAGTTATCCAAAAGCAATTTGTTACCGGGAATATTTTTAAGCAAATCAATAACATGTTCTTCCAATTCCTGCTTATTGATGACAATCTTCATCCCCTGTCCACCCAAAACATACGAAGGGCGAACTAATAACGGAAAGTCCAAAACATCAGCAAGTGCCGATGCCTGGTCAGCATTTTCAGCAATCCCAAATTGTGGAAACGGAATCTTTAATTCGGTCAGCAATTCTGAGAATCTTCCTCTGTCTTCTGCTAAATCCAGAGCGTCAAATGAAGTTCCAAGTATTTTTATATCGTATTTAGATAGCTTTTCTGCTAACTTAAGAGCGGTTTGTCCGCCCAACTGAACAATTACACCTTCCGGCTTTTCGTGCCGGATGATATCATAAATGTGTTCCCAAAAAACAGGCTCGAAGTACAGTTTATCTGCCGTATCAAAATCCGTAGAAACCGTCTCCGGGTTACAGTTAATCATAATGGTTTCATAACCACATTCCTTAGCGGCCAAAACCCCGTGAACACAGGAATAATCAAACTCAATTCCCTGCCCAATTCGGTTTGGTCCAGAACCTAGAACAACAACTTTCTTTTTATCGGAAACAATGCTTTCATTGTGAACATAACGCTCTCCTGTTGCTGTTTCTATTTCTGCTTCAAAAGTCGAGTAATAATACGGAGTCTGAGCTTTAAATTCAGCCGCGCAGGTGTCAACCAATTTATAGACACGTTTGATGTTCATATCATCACGTAATTTATACACCTGGCTCTCCAAACATTTCAACATATGCGCAATCTGTCTGTCACCATACCCTTTTTGTTTTGCTTCCAATAACAATTCCTTTGGAAGATTAGTGATATTGTATTGTGAAATTTCTTTTTCTATTGCATATAATTCTTCGTATTGTTTCAGGAACCACATATCAATCTTGGTAATTTCATGGATTCTGTTCAACGGAATTCCCATCGCAATCGCATCATAAATCACAAATACTCTGTCCCAACTTGCATAAGTTAGTTTCTCGAGAATCTGCTCGTAATTTTTGTATCCTTTTCCGTCTGCACCTAATCCGTTCCTTTTAATTTCCAATGATTGCGTTGCTTTGTGTAATGCTTCCTGAAACGAACGCCCAATTCCCATAACTTCTCCAACAGATTTCATTTGAAGTCCTAATGTTCTGTCTGCACCTTCAAATTTATCAAAGTTCCAGCGTGGTATTTTTACAATGACATAATCTAATGTTGGTTCAAATAGCGCGGAAGTTGATTTGGTAATTTGATTTTGAAGTTCATCAAGATGATATCCCAAAGCCAGTTTCGATGCAATCTTAGCAATAGGATATCCTGTTGCTTTTGACGCCAATGCAGATGAACGAGAAACCCTTGGATTGATTTCAATCGCAACAATATCTTCCTTTTCATCAGGTGAAACAGCGAATTGCACATTACAACCTCCTGCAAAATTCCCAATAGAACGCATCATCAAAATCGCCATATCTCGCATCTTTTGAAACGTTGTATCTGATAAAGTCATTGCTGGCGCAACTGTAATGGAATCTCCAGTGTGAATTCCCATTGGATCCATATTTTCGATGGAACAAATGATGACTACGTTGTCATTTTTATCCCGAAGTAATTCTAGTTCATATTCTTTCCATCCAATTAATGCTTTGTCAATTAAGACTTCATGAATTGGTGACATTTCTAATCCGTAGGTTAGTTTTTCGTCAAATTCTTCTTTTGTATGAACAAAAGCTGCTCCGGTTCCACCAAGCGTAAACGACGGACGGATAACCAATGGAAAGCCAAATTCCTGTGCAATTTCTTTTCCTTTAAGGAATGATGTTGCAGTTTTGGCCGGAGCTGTTGGCACTCCGATTCTTTCAAGTAATTGCTTAAACTGTTCCCTGTCTTCGGTAACGTTAATTGCATTTACATCAACACCAATTAATCGCACACCAAAGTCTTCCCAAATTCCTTTTTCGTCAGCTTCCAGACAAAGATTCAATGCTGTTTGTCCGCCCATTGTTGGTAAAACGGCATCAATTTGCGGATGCTCTTTTAGGATTTGGATAATGGATTTGGTTGTTAATGGCAATAAGTAAACATGATCCGCCATACTTGGATCAGTCATAATCGTAGCCGGATTGGAGTTGATTAGGATTACTTCAATTCCTTCTTCGCGGATGGAACGTGCCGATTGTGAACCTGCATAATCAAATTCGCATGCCTGACCAATTACGATTGGACCTGAACCTATGATTAAAACCGATTTTATTGAATTGTCTTTGGGCATTGTAGTGTGTAGTTATGTAGTTAGTTGTTCTGCATTATTTCGAAATTCTTCATTCCTTGTTCATATATTCAACATTCTTTTTTAAAGTTTGGACATCGATTAACGAATGTTCAATGTTGAAGTTGGTTATCTAGCCCCGATGGCAGTGAAAATCCTTTTTATTTTTCTAAAAATAAAAAGATTGTAACGAACAGCGGGAAATAGCTCCTAAAAATTATCAATAGTTGTAAACAAATTTGCTTCGTTCCTCGCAATGACATAAAAAAAGCCGCTACTAATAAAAGTAACGGCTTGATATTGATTAATTGCTAATCATTATTTTTTGTGTCTTGGTTCAGAAGATACAGTCAATTTATGTCTTCCTTTTGCTCTACGACGCGCAAGGACTTTTCTCCCATTTGCAGAAGCCATTCTGTCCATAAATCCGTGTTTATTTCTTCTCTTTCTTTTCGATGGTTGAAACGTTCTTTTGCTCATTGCTTAGTATCTTTAAAATCGTGTATTAATTTCTATGGTAATTGGGCTCTTTAAAACCGAGTGCAAATATACAAACCTTTTTTTTTCTGGCAAGTAGTTTTATAAAAATATTTTCAAATCCTTTTATTACCTTTGCGGCACAAAATTACAACTTATGTTTCACAGATTTATCAAATTAATTATAGCGGCTTTATTGGTTGTAACTGCCGTTTGGCAATTTACCGAAGGAAATATCGGAAACGGAATTTTTCTAATTCTATTGACGGCAATTCCGATTTTTCTTTATTACAAAAATGAATTCATTCTTTTGGCATTCTTAAAACTGAGAAAACAGGATTTTCCGGGTGCAAAAGTGTGGTTGGATAAAATCAAAAACCCGGAAACGGCTTTGGTGAGAAAACAACAGGGTTACTATAATTATCTTCATGGCTTGATGATGTCGCAGACGAATTTACACCAATCGGAGAAATTTTTTAAGAAAGCAATTGAATTGGGTTTGAGTATGGATATGGATTTGGCTGTTGCAAAATTAAACCTTGCCGGAATCGCAATGTCAAGAAGACGCAAAATGGAAGCTACAGCTTTACTAAACGAAGCCAAAAAGCTCGACAAACAAGGCATGCTGAATGACCAGATTAAAATGATGAAGGAACAGATGAAGAAGATTTAAGTTAGACTTCTTAGACTGACTTAGACTTTTTAGAAATAAAAAACCATCCCAATTAAACCGAGATGGTTTTTTATTTAGATTCCAATCTAAGATGTTAACTGTCTAAGCAGTCTATTTTAATATCCAGCTAATGGAATCTTAATTTCGTATTTCTTCTTACTTGGATTCAACAATTTTTTGTCGCGAAGCCACGGGTTGTGGATTTTTAAGATCTTATAGTTGATTCCCTGAGACATTGCAAATCCTGTTAAGTCGTTAATTGTGCTGTCTATTTCAACATTTTTCGTTGGAATTGATGGATACAATTCGGTTGGGTAAATACTGAATCCATACAATGCAGGTTGTTTCATGATTTCCTTTAACGCCAAAATCCGGAATACATAACGTGAAGTTTCTTCGGTCAGGCCTAAATCGTAATAATTGGAAACTTTTTGTTCTTCAATCTTTTTGGCTAATCCACTCATTCCACCATTATAGGAAGCGGCTGCCATAGTCCAGGAACCAAACTTTTCTTTGGCTGCCAATAAATATTTACAGGCGGATTCAGTAGATTTCTCTAAATGGTAACGCTCATCCACAAGTTCGTTAACTTCCATTCCTCGCTCACGAGCCGTATCAGGCATAAACTGCCAAACTCCCTTGGCTCCCGACGGAGAAGATGCATTAGTCAAACCACTTTCAATAACGGCAAGATATTTAAAATCGTCCGGCACGTTATACTGTCGCAGGATTGGTTCAATAATAGGAAAAACCCGATTGGCTCTTTTTATTATTAAAACTGTTGTTGCATCCAAATTCGCATTTATAAGTAGTTCTCTGTCTAATCGCTCTTTGACGTCATTTATTTGTAGGGGCGTACTTTCTCCTGCAAAGTCAACAGCAGCCGGGAAGTATAGTGGAGTGCCTTGCCGTAATAACTTTTCCTTATTGTCTCCCGATATTCCAAAAGTCAATATTCCAGAAACTAAAATTACTACGAATGTCGATAATAGGGCTTTATTCGTTTTCATATCTGTAGGATTTATTTTTTTTGTCAGATATGCAATCGCTTTTAGTATTGTCTTTCAACAAACTTTTTTTGTGGCGATGTTATAATATGACATTTAATATTGGTAAATCTACAAAAACCAGTTTAATATCACCCATTTTCTAACATAATTTTAGGCAAGTTTTCGTTAAGCCATCGGTATTTAGTGAGAATCATAATATGGGTTCCGCCTTTTACAATAATGCATTTCTTAATATGTTTTATCGGAAAAACTTCATCGGCTTCGCCGTGAATATGAATAATTTCATTGTCAATTTCTGTCCGGTCCCAATTAATTATTTGTTCAATTGCCCAATCTAAATACACCTTATCCCGAACGAAAAGAAATTTTTCATAGAGTTTTATTTTTTGTTTTAAAATGGAGGAACCAAAAGTGTATTTTGCTAAAAGCTCAATGTTTTCAAATAGTTTTGTTGGTATAAGTTTGTAGGCTTTAGTGGTTTTCGCAATTTTCATCCGTTGTGGTAATTCCGAATTTGATTTTACACTGGAAATAATAATTACTTTTTTGGGATTTACAAATGACTTCATTTCCTGAACCAAAATGCCTCCAAAAGATACACCAACCAAGATAACATTTTCATGCTTTACATTTTCTGACATTCGCTTGGCGTAACCTTTCAATGATTCACTTTTTTTGGGTGAAACCCATTCTAATAAATGAATTTCAAAAGTTTCAACGGATAACTGAATTCGCTCAAAAATGCTTGGACTGGCAGCCATTCCTGGCATAAAATAAACATGAATTTTACTCATTTTTTAACTGGAAAGTGGTTAATTATTAGTAACTTTGCCTAAAATTAATCCTTTTTTATTTACTTGATTATGGAAGCGACAGTATTTTTAGAAAAAATTGAGATCAAGGATAACACCTTTGCACGTCAGTTTGAAACTTTGGTTGATGGAAAATTAATTTCTGTAGAATATTCTTTTCAGGAGAAGAAGATTTTCTTAACAAGAATCAATGTTTTTGATGGTTTTACCAATGAAGAATTCATCAATGATTTGCTAAAGAACATTATGGAAATCGCTTATGAGCGTAAGTTGAAAGTTGTTCCGATTTTACCTAAAATTGCACTTTTCTTTAGGAAAAATACGTGTTATAGAGATTTACTTCCTCCTGGAATTAAAATATAATTATAAAAAACGTTTCAAATTTGGAGCGTTTTTTTATACTTCAACATTTAAAAATTCTAATCTAACACTTCCGTCTTCGTCTATTCGTGACAAATTAATTTCGTGTAAAGTATTCACCAATTCCGGATTCCAGGGTGTTTTTACTTTTACGTAATTTTCGGTAAAACCATGAATGTAACCTTCTTTGTTTTCGCTTTCAAAAAGAACTGTTCTGTCAGTTCCAATTTGGCTTTCATAAAAAGCACGACGTTTTTTTACTGACAATCCACGAAGCATTTTACTTCTTTTATTACGCACATTCATTGGAACAACATTAGGCATTTCGGCTGCTTCGGTATTATCCCTTTCAGAATAAGTGAAAACGTGCAAATACGAAATATCAATCTCATTTAGAAAATTATACGTTTCCAGAAAATTTTCATCGGTTTCACCCGGAAAGCCAACAATAACATCAACACCAATACAGGCATGAGGCATTACTTCACGGATTTTATTTATGCGTTCCGTATAGATTTCACGTAAGTAACGGCGCTTCATTTTTTTCAAAATTTCGTTGCTTCCACTTTGTAGCGGGATATGAAAATGCGGTACAAATGTTCGGCTTTTTGAAACAAATTCAATGGTTTCGTTTTTCAAAAGATTAGGTTCAATGGATGATATCCGTAATCTTTCAATGCCTTCTACCTTGTCCAACGCTTTGACTAAATCAAGGAAAGTATGTTCGTGTTTTTTATTTCCGAACTCGCCTTTTCCATAATCACCAATGTTTACTCCAGTTAAAACAATTTCTTTAATTCCTTGTTTCGAAATATCGGAAGCGTTTTGCAACACGTTTTCTAAAGCATCACTTCTCGAAATTCCACGTGCCAACGGAATTGTACAATACGTACATTTATAATCGCATCCATCCTGGACTTTAAGAAACGCACGCGTTCTGTCTCCGATGGAATAACTTCCGACATAAAAATCCGCTTCCTCTATCTCGCAGGAATGCACTTCGCCCATATCGTTTTTGGACAAATCATTAATATAATCGGTGATTTTGAATTTTTCGGTAGCGCCTAGAACTAAGTCAACTCCATCAACAGCAGCAAGTTCTTCGGGTTTTAATTGCGCATAACAACCAACGGCAGCAACAAATGCTTTATCGTTAAGTTTCATGGCCTTTTTTACAATTTGTTTGAATTGTTTATCGGCATTTTCGGTTACAGAGCATGTATTGATTACATACATATCGGCAACTTCTTCAAAATCGACGCGTTCAAAACCTTCGTCCTGAAAATTTCTCGCAATAGTAGAAGTCTCGGAGAAATTGAGTTTGCAGCCTAAGGTATAGAAGGCGACTTTCTTTTTTTGTTCCATAATTCACTTCAATTAATGAAATCGTTGTCAAAAATTGAGAGCGCAAAGATAAATAAAATTTACTCTTTTCTGTATTTTTTAGTAATCTCAAAAATGTGTTCTAAAATTTTTGCATCTTCATCTGAAAATTCTACCTGGCGACGTGCCATGACAATTTTAGCTGTTTGAAATGCTTTTGAAGTTAAATAGGTTGTAAAACCTGATGCACCTCCCCACGAGAAACTCGGCACAAAATTACGTGGAAACCCTGAGCCAAAAATATTTGCGGAAATGCCAACCACAGTTCCTGTATTGAACATGGTATTTATGCCGCATTTGCTATGATCACCCATCATTAATCCGCAGAATTGCAAACCAGTGCGGGCAAAACCTTCGGTTTCATAACTCCACAAACGCACTTCTTCGTAATTGTTTTTCAGATTAGAATTATTGCTGTCGGCACCAATATTACACCATTCACCAAGAACAGAGTTTCCTAAAAATCCGTCGTGCCCTTTATTTGAATATCCCATCAAAACCGAATTGCTTACTTCTCCTCCAATCACGGAATGCGGTCCGACAGTTGTAGCTCCATATACTTTAGAAGCCAGCTTTACTCTTCCCGATTCGCACAGTGCAAATGGACCGCGAATAACAGAACCTTCCATAATTTCGGCATTTTTCCCAATGTAGATTGGGCCTGTGGAAGCATTGAGCGTCACAAATTCGAGCTTTGCTCCTTCTTCGATAAATATATTTTCGGGCGAAAGTACATTTACATTTTTTGGAATTGGTTGTGAATGCCTGCCTTCGGTAATCAACTCAAAATCTTCGCGCAGCGCTGCATCATTTTTGGCGAAAATATCCCAGGTATTTTCAACTGTAATACAGTCTTCGCTGAACTCGATAATTTCATAACTATCAAAATCAACTTCTTCCTGGGTGTCGTTTGTATAAAAAGCGATGACTTCGTCTCCTTTAAAAATAGCCTGATTTTTTTCCAGGCTTTTGATCATTTCAGAAAGAATGTCATTAGGCAGGAAAGATGCATTAATCATCACATTGTCTTCCATTTCAACCATTGGAAACTTTTCGGAAAGGTATTCTTCAGTCAAGGTTGTTGTGGTATAACCTAGATATTTCTCCCATTTTTCGCGAATAGTTAAAATTCCGATACGAATATCAGCAACCGGTCTTGTGAATGTGAATGGTAGAAGCGCGTTACGAACTGTTCCGTCAAAAAGTATATAGTTCATTATGAAGGTGTATAAGTTTATGCGTTTAAAACGCTATTCAAAAGTACGAAGATTTCACAAATAAAAAACCACTCACTTTCGTGAATGGTTTTGGTATAAATTGAACACTGAAAATTATTATTTTGAGTGCTTAGCGTATTTGGTTTTGAATTTATCAATACGTCCTGCGGTATCGATAAGTTTAGATTTACCTGTGTAAAAAGGATGAGAAGTTCTGGAAATCTCCATTTTGAAAACTGGATATTCAACACCTTCGTGTGTGATAGTTTCTTTTGTTTCTACTGTTGATTTAGTGATAAAAACATCCTCGTTTGACATGTCTTTAAAAGCAACTAATCTGTAATTTTCTGGGTGAATTCCTTGTTTCATTTTGTAAATCTTTTATTGTTATGAAGTAGTTTTGTTTTGAAGCTTTCTTTGTAAAAGGTATAAACGGGCTACAACTTTTATTAATCTTTTTTAATTAGAGTGTGCAAAAATACAACTATTTTTTATAAATCAAACTAATAGGTAAACTTTTTTTAATTGTTTTGTACTTACCAAAAAGTAATTGTGGAATTACTATATTTGTTAACTAATCAAAACTAAACATTATGAATGAAATTATTAAGAAAAATGGAGTAACCTTCGGGATTATTTTGGGAGTGTTTTCAGTGCTGTTTACTACCTCCATCTATGTAATAAACTTAACGCTATTTACAAAGTGGTGGGTAGGTATTGTAAATATCCTCATCTACATTTCTATTGGAGTTTATCAAATGGTTAAAACCAAAAGAGAATTAAACAATGTTTTTCCTTTTAAGGAAGCCTTTACAACTTATTTTATATCGGCGGTGATAGGGATTTTAATATCTGTTGCATTCAATATTCTATTGTTTAACTATATTGATCCGGGCGCAAAAGACACTATTAAGGAATTGACAATTAAGTTTGCAGTTGAAATAATGGAA
>NZ_JANXTI010000002.1 GCF_025352425.1 Flavobacterium sp. | reverse complement strand
ATCTTTTGAAGGATTTAAAACAAGAATTTTAGCTAAAATAACAGCATTAACTTTGGTTCAATATATCAATAAATTCATATTTGATAGACCAATAAACAATATTAAAAATCAAATTATTTAATTACACCCAACGGGTTAATTAACAATCTTTGTATAATAACTGGTGATTACTTTCCAAATTCAATACTAATCCATTATATTTGAAATGAGTAAATAAACCAATAACGATGAAAAATTTACTTACACTCAGTTTTATATCAATCCTTTTTCTATCAGTAGGATGTTCTTCGTCAGATGACAATAATTCTGATGCAGCTGCCTTTTTACAACAGATACAAGGAAAATGGAAACTAACGGCATATGCAGGTGATACTCCCGAAGAATATGTTGAAATACAAAACGGTTGGGAAATGGAACTAAAAGCCGACAAAACTTTCACATCAACCGAAGTTCCGGGTTATATCGGCGGTAAATACAGCGTGATTACCAAACCAGGACATAACATCAGGTTAGTGTTTAAAAATAGTTCCGGTAGTAAGGTATTCTATAAACACGTAGAGTATATGACAGAAAATGGATTGTCTACACAACATTTACAGGACACACCTCTTTCAGATGAATTTGTTTATTTCGCCGTTGAGGGTTTAACCCGCATTCCTTAAAAGTAGATATGCAATAATAGAAAGCTTTCCTTCAGACGGAAGGCTTTTTTGTTTATAGTAATCAGGAGCACAACCATAATAGTACTTAGGACAACCTCTCCCGCTGTCCGCGCTACACTGTAGCCAGCTCCCATCGGGGCTAGTTGGGACGTTTTGTTTTTCGTACACGTCATTTCGAGTGATTCTGATTTTCAATCGGAATTATATCGAGAAGCTTTTTTAAAGCAGGATTACTCCGTGATCCTGATTATGAATATATCACCCATTCGTCACTTAGAGTGATTTTGAGAAGCAAAATCATATCGAGAAGCTACATGCAGGATTACTCCGTGATCCTGAATTTGGGCTCTATCACAAGTAAATCCCATTGCGTTTGCAACGCAATTATTTTTTATTTGAAAATATAAGCTGCAATGAATTGCGCTTATATTTTCAAATAAAAAATCCTTTCTGCAATTGCAGAAAGGATTTACTGGTCGGGGTGGCAGGATTCGAACCTGCGGCCTCCTGCTCCCAAAGCAGGCGCGATAACCGGGCTACGCTACACCCCGAAAGCGAGTGCAAATATAGAACTATTAATTAGTAAACAAAAGCTTTTTATTTTTTTTATACAACTCATCTTTTTTCTTTCTTCTTGCTTCCCTGCCTGCCGGCAGGCAGGTTTTCTCTTTTCTCTAATATCTATTTTCTTTTCTCCAAAAAATAAATACACTTCCGATATAATTTCTATTTTTGTTGAAACAAAAACTACACAACTATATATGTTAATTATCGGAATTGCCGGCGGTACCGGAAGTGGAAAAACAACTGTTGTCCAACAGATTATTAATGAATTACCGGAAACCGAAGTTGGCGTAATTTCCCAAGACGCTTACTACAGGGAAAACAATAATTTAAGTTTTGAGGAAAGAGGGTTAATCAATTTTGATCATCCACGTGCAATCGACTTTGAATTGTTGGTAAGTCATCTGACTGAATTAAAAAAAGGCAACACCATTGAACAACCCATTTATTCCTTCGTAACGCACAACCGCACAGACGATAGTATCATCACACATCCGAGAAAAGTAATGATTGTTGAAGGAATTTTGATTTTGGCCAACCCGGAACTTCGGGAAATGTTTGACGTCAAAATATTTGTCCATGCTGATTCCGATGAAAGATTGATTCGCCGATTAAAAAGAGATATCGCCGAGCGTGGCCGCGATATGGAAGAAGTATTAAACCGCTATCAAACGACATTAAAGCCAATGCACCAGCAATTTATTGAGCCTACAAAAGGTTTTGCCGACATTATTATTCCAAATGATAAATACAATACCGTTGCTATCGACGTGGTAAGAGCGGTTATCAACCAAAGAATTACGTAAAATGAGTTTCTTTAAAAACCTGACCGATGCGTATCCTATCCTGAAAATCCTCGGGAACAGATACATTATTGTGTTGGCGTTTTTTACCGTATGGATGCTATTCCTTGATAATACTTCCTATATGGAACATCGTATTCTGAACAAACAACTCAACGAGCTCGAAGACAATAAAAAGTACTATCAGGACGAAATCAGGAAAGACAGCGAAAACATCAGGCAGCTCAAAAACCCTGACCAGATAGAGAAATACGCCCGCGAGAAATACTATATGAAACGCGACAGCGAAGATATCTACATCATCGAATTTGAAGGCGATTCTATCAAGGATGAAAAATCCGATTCTAAATCTTTATAATCATGTCTGAAAATTTATTTGATGCGTTCGATCCCGTTTCCTCCAAACAATGGAAACAGCAAATCCAGTACGAGCTCAAAGGCGCCGATTATAACGATACCCTCGTTTGGGAAAGTCCGGAAGGCATCAAGGTAAGGCCGTTTTACCATGAAGATGAATCGGAAACAAAGTACACTTTAAAAGAGAATACACAACCGTTTGCTATAGTGCAAAACATCTTTGTCCATGATGTAGCCTTATCCAATAAAAGAGCAATTGATAGCTTAAGTCGCGGTGCCGAAAGCATTCGCTTTACTATTGAAAACGAGAACGTTGCCTTATCCGATTTAATGCAAAACCTTCCGTTGGAAAAGGTGACTTACTTTTTTAATCTGCCTTTTCTTTCCGTCGATTTCGTAACCAAAATCAATGCCTTCGTTCTTGCAAATAAGTTCAAATGCATTATCCAGCTCGACCCAATTGGCCAACTCACAAGAGACGGAAACTGGTTCGAAAACTTAGACAAAGACTTCGAAAAGCTGAATGCGATTAATACCAAAGCTGCTGCTCCGTTTATTGCTATTCAATCCACACTCTACCAAAACGCAGGTGCCAATATGGTGCAGCAACTAGCTTTTACCTTTGCCCACGTTAACGAATATTTCAACCGAATCAAAACCATCAGCCAACCCATAACGATTGAAGTTGCTGTGGGAACAAATTACTTTTTTGAGATTGCAAAACTCAGAGCCTTACGTTTATTGTTCAACACTTTGGCAGCCGAATACAATCACCATTTAGATTGTCACATAATCGTTACGCCAACCAAACGCAACAAAACCCTATACGATTACAACGTCAACATGCTGCGAACCACAACCGAATGTATGAGTGCCATTCTGGGCGGAGCCGATAGTATTGCCAACCTGCCTTACGACGCCTTATACCACAAGGACAACGAATTCGGTGATCGAATCGCCCGTAACCAATTGCTAGTCTTAAAACACGAGAGTTATTTTGACAAAGTCAGTAATCCTGCTGATGGCGCATACTATATCGAAGCCCTCACCGAACAATTAGCAGAAAAAGCATTGCTCCTTTTCAAGGAAATAGAAGAGAAAGGCGGTTTTATTACCCAACTTATCGAAGGCAGCATCCAAAAAAAAATCAGCGAAAGTGCTGCCAAGGAACAGGAATTGTTTGATTCCGGAAAAGAAATCCTGTTGGGAACCAACAAATACCCAAACAAGAACGACAAAATGAAACACGATTTGGAACTATTCCCATTCGTAAAACAAAATCCACGTAAAACCCTTATAACGCCAATTATTGAAAAGCGATCGGCTGAGAAACTTGAACAGGAACGATTAGAAAAAGAATAATTTTTGTAAATTCACAAAAAGAAAAAGATGGAAGCAATTAGACAATTTGTAAAAGTTAAAAATCATCAGATAAATATAACTTTACCTGAAAATTTTACAGCAGATGAAGTTGAAGTAATAATCTTGGCTAAAAATGAAAATGATTTTCAAATTTCAGAAAATCAAATAAAACTTTTAGATGACAGAGCAAATGAACCTGAATCAGAATACATAAAATCATCTGAATCTTTAAATAGAATTAAAGAAAAATATGGATTTTAAAGTTATTGTTTCTAAAAAAGCACAAGATGAAATCGAAAACGCAAGTGATTATTATGCTGAAATAAATCTAAACCTTACTTTCAAATTCTTTTCTGAACTAACAGAAACATATAATAAGCTTAAACTAAATCCGAATTATCAAATTAAACATAAAAATTATAGAGCAATTCCTTTAAAGATATTCCCATTTATATTGTTCTATATAGTTGATGAAGATAACAAAACCGTGAAAATTCTTTCTTGTTTTCATACATCAAAAAATTCAAAAAAATATCCTAAATAGTTTTTTAACCTTGAGAAAAAACATCCAACATATTAAAATAGAGAAGCAAGAGGCAAGAAGCAAGAGGCAAGAAACCGACAACTTCCTCACCGCCGAAGGAATCCAACTAAAACCTTCCTACTCACAAGCCGATATCGAAAACCTCGAACACATCGGTTTCGCAGCAGGCTTTGCCCCTAACCTTCGCGGTCCTTATGGAACGATGTATGTCCGTCGTCCGTGGACAATCCGACAATATGCAGGTTTTTCAACTGCGGAAGAAAGCAATGCGTTTTACAGAAGAAATTTAGCAGCGGGACAAAAGGGACTATCGGTAGCTTTTGATTTGGCTACGCACAGAGGTTACGATTCGGATCACGAACGCGTAGTTGGCGATGTTGGAAAAGCCGGAGTTGCAATTGATTCTGTTGAAGATATGAAAGTCTTATTCAACCAGATTCCATTGGATGAAATGTCGGTCTCCATGACTATGAACGGTGCTGTTTTGCCAATCATGGCTTTCTATATAGTTGCTGCCGAAGAACAGGGCGTGACTGCCGATAAACTTTCGGGAACGATTCAAAACGATATCCTAAAGGAGTTTATGGTGCGAAATACCTATATTTATCCGCCAACACCTTCGATGAAAATCATTGCGGATATCTTTGAGCATGCCAGCAAAAGGATGCCAAAATTCAACTCCATATCCATCTCAGGTTATCATATGCAAGAAGCGGGTGCCACTGCCGATATTGAACTGGCATACACGCTAGCTGACGGACTTGAATACATTCGAACCGGTTTATCCACGGGCATGAAAATCGATGAGTTCGCTCCACGCCTATCCTTCTTTTGGGCTATTGGCATGAATCATTTCATGGAAATTGCCAAGATGCGTGCAGCCCGGATGCTATGGGCAAAACTATTAAAGCAATTCAACCCAAAGGATGAAAAGTCGTTAGCACTGCGAACCCATTGCCAAACCTCGGGCTGGAGTTTAACCGAACAGGATCCTTTTAATAATGTGGCACGAACAGCAATCGAAGCGGCAGCTGCAGCCTTTGGCGGAACGCAGTCCTTACATACGAACGCCTTGGATGAAGCGATTGCGTTACCTACAGATTTCTCCGCACGTATTGCGCGTAACACCCAGATATTCCTTCAGGAAGAAACCAAAATCACCAAAACAGTCGACCCTTGGGCAGGCAGTTACTATGTAGAAAAGCTAACCGCCGAAATCACTGAAAAAGCCTGGGCATTGATTCAGGAAGTGGAAGAACTTGGCGGAATGACCAAAGCCATCGAAGCGGGAATCCCGAAACTGCGTATCGAAGAAGCGGCGGCACGGAAACAGGCGCGTATCGACAGCGGTCAGGATATTATTGTGGGCGTCAACAAGTACCGTCTGGATAAGGAAGACCCGTTACACATTCTCGATGTAGATAACCAAATGGTGCGCAAGCAACAAATTGAGCAACTCCAACATATAAAAGCTACGCGCGACACCGAAAAGGTAAAAGCAAGCCTGGCAAAATTAACCGACTGCGCAAGGACGTGGGCGGAAGGTTCAAAAGGTTCTCGCCTGCGCGGGAATGACAGTGAAGATAATTTGTTATCTTTAGCCGTAGAAGCAGCCCGAAACAGAGCGACACTAGGAGAAATCAGTGACGCCTTGGAAACCGTTTTCGGACGCTATAAAGCACAAATCAGATCATTCAGCGGCGTGTACAGCAAGGAAATAAAGAACGACGAAAGCTTTGAAAAAGCAAAACAACTGGCCGATGCCTTTGCCATAAAGGAAGGCCGTCGCCCACGCATCATGATTGCAAAAATGGGTCAGGACGGTCACGACCGCGGCGCCAAGGTAGTGGCAACAGGCTATGCCGATGTAGGCTTTGATGTTGACATTGGTCCTCTATTCCAAACTCCGCAGGAAGCTGCAAAACAGGCAGTGGAAAATGACGTACACATTTTAGGCGTTTCCTCCCTTGCAGCCGGACATAAAACTTTAGTGCCTCAGGTAATAGAGGAACTAAAAAACTACGGACGCGAAGATATTATGGTTATCGTTGGAGGGGTTATCCCGGCACAGGATTATCAATTTTTATTTGATGCAGGAGCTGTTGCTGTCTTTGGGCCGGGGACGAGGATTAGTGATGCGGCGATACAGATTTTAGAAGTACTTATACAGGATTAACTTTTTTGTCATTCCCGCGAAGGTTGGAATGCATAGCATAAGCACTCACTTTTAGTGGGTGTTTTTATAGATAAATTTAGTATCGCAGAAATGGAAACAGAAATATTATAAGTTAGGTTTTTTGTCTACATTTGAGAATTACTTTTTTTTCCCACCACATGAAAAAAATAGAAGTTGTTGCAGCCGTTATATATCATAACGAAAAAATACTTTGTGTCCAACGCGGAAATAACAAGTACAAGTATATTGCATTCAAATATGAGTTTCCTGGGGGCAAAGTTGAAGAAGGAGAAACAAATGAAGAAGCTATAAAGAGAGAAATTCTAGAAGAACTAAACCTCAACATTACTATTGATTCCAATTTTATTACTGTAAATCATGACTACCCTGATTTTACATTAATAATGCATAGTTATATATGTTCTTAAAGCAGGATGCTGTCATAAGAAAGCGTTATCCAACCGGTGTTAAGTAATGTCTGAAAGCCAATAACAAATAACAATCCCATAGAATACTGGATTCCGGACCCTATAAGGCGGTTAGTTTTAGTGTCGGAGACATTAAAATGGCTGACCAAAGCCGCCAGAAGATACGGTTCCTGATAGGGCTGGTGAAACAGTTCTGAGGTAACAAAACTAAAAATAGTCTTTAGGGTAGTGGCGGCAAAAGCGGCGGTAAGAAGTAGTAGTAGTAATATCATATAATTGTTAATTTTTAAAATCCGGCACAGAAAAAATCGCGTAGTGTATCGTAGTCGATATCTTCATCAAAAGAGACAACCTCGGTGGTAATTATTTTGTCATCGTTGATTAAATGAATGGTCGTTAGCAGAGCAGTTTCCAACGCTGTATAGGAAGTTAGCGTAGGTAAAGTTTCAGGGTTCATGGGTTCTGTTTTTTTTAAGTTATTGGTTTTACAAAGTTATAATAGGACCTACCGTATTCCTTACAGTTTTATGGAATCGTATTACATAATTTCCATTTAAAAGATAAAAGATAAAAGATGATAGACGGATAGATGATAGACAGTCCGTTGTAGAAGAGAGTCTCTCATTTCTTCGTCTTTCTAAAAATAAGTTATTGTAATGTCAGAATACCAATATTGGTGTTCGTACCTGCGGTAACTACGACATCTGTTTGTACGATGGGCAAAAAGGGTATTGAAGGTGTTATATTAACAATGTAGGTACCCGGCGGTAAACCCGAGACCTGAAACTGACCTAAATAATTAACTCCACTAGAATAAGCAACGCCGGTTGATGAGGTTGCTGTAATTACAGCTGGCGTTCCGGCGGGAATAATGCTACCTTTTAAATTTCCTGTTACCGAAGCCACCACGGTTCTTAAAACGGGTTGCAATTTGTAGGTGCCATTTCCGGTTCTGTGTATAGAGGCATGGGCATCAAAATCAATCAGCAGTGCATTTTCACTATCGGCAACCAGATCTTGGTGTACTCTTAATTTTAATCCTGATTGTTCCGCACTTGAGGTACTCAATTGATAGCTCACACCACCCAATACCATAGTGTTGTTAGGTCCAAGTAGAAATCTGATTTGTTCAACACGGGAATCCGAAAGGTTGCTTACTGCAATTAAGGTATCAAGGCCGTTTGAAAAATCCAATAGGTTATAAATACCTGCAGTGGTGTTTAGATGTACCGTCTGGCCATTGCTTCCAGTTACTTCTACCGAGCGTAAATCAATGTTTACTTCATCATAAGGTCCGGGAGCATCAGTCATCCGAACTTTATATACATAACTTCCCGGTCTGGCGGATGAAATCGAATCGCTGCTACAGGAGTAGAGTAGGATTCCCATCACAGTGCTAAGTAAAAATACCTTTTTCATAGTGTTGTTTTTAGACTATAAAGTAGGTTTCATAGCTATACCAAAGGTGAAATTATTATGCGATAGTATTGTTTTATATAAAGGGAAAGTGTTTCTATAATTTCCACGTTTGATGGAGAGGAAAGAGGAAAGAGAATAGATAATAGACCATTATTTTTTAGTCTTGCTTCTATCATCTTTTCACTAATAAAAAAACTCTCCACATTGTGGAGAGTTTTTATTTTAAGATAAGTCTCAGTTATGTTATAAAGCAATACTACCTGCATTAACAGTACCACCTGCCTGAACACTTACATTTGTAACCGTAATTGGAAGCAAAGGAAGTGCAGGTGTAACAGTAACGGAATAGGTTCCCGGTGGTAATCCCACAATTCTGAAATTCCCATCAGCATCTACACTACTGGTATACACAAGACTGGTGGCAGAGGTTGCACTTACCACGGCTAAAGTACCTGCCGGAGTTATGCTTCCTGCAATGTTTCCTGTTGTAGCGGTGACAACAGTGCGTAATACCGGTTTTAATTTATACGTACCACTCCCTGTTTCTACAACAGAGGTATTGGCATCAAAGTCAATCAGGATGTTGTTTTCAACATCAGCCTGCAAAGTTTGGTGTACCAATAATTTCAAACCTGATTGTTCCGCACTAGGAGTACTTAATGGATACGTTATTCCGTCTTTAACAATGGTATTGTTTGAACCCAATATCAATCGGATTTGTTTCACATTAGCATTTGCCAATGTACTTGTTGCCAAGAGAGTATCGACTCCGTTACTGAAATCTAAAAGGTTGTAGATTCCCGCAGTTGTGTTCAGCATAACCGTGTGACCATTGTCGCCGGTTACCTCAACACTTCGGATATCCACATTCACTTCGCTGTAAGGCCCTGGGGCATCAGTCATTCTGACTTTGTAAGGATAATTTCCGCTAGAGTCGTTGCTACACGAAGTAAAAGCGATTGCCAATGCAATTCCAAAAGTCATTAAGATTGTCTTTTTCATTTTTATCTATTTAATAGGTTACTAATGGTACAAAGTTGCTCAATCTGCTGATTTTTTGTGTTATAGAATTAATGAATTTTGTTGTAACTTTTCTTGTTAAGGTTTTTTCTTTTTTTCTTCGGCTTTTTTAAGGGCTTCCGCCTTTTGTTCTTCAAGTTCTTTTTTCTTTTTTTCTTCCGCTTTTTCCTTTTTCTTGAAATAGCCTTTCAATAGGAAATTATGTTTGGCAGCCTCCATGTTTTCATTAAGGCCCTTAGTGGCATTTTTCATATTATTTAAGGTAGCATCAAGTGATTTACCCATTTTGTCATCATTGACTAATTTAGACAGTACGCTGTTTTTGTTATTCATTTTATCGGTAAACGTAGCCAGGTTATACGTAATGTATTGGGCATTGTCAACACTCACCTTTACACTAGCCATAATATCCTCCAATTCAACAGCTTCGGTTGACTTAAGCATGGCGTTATTTTTCAGAATCTGGGTTGATTTGGTTCCCGGTGAAATGGTAAGGACTTTATCGCCCATTAATCCATCGGAGCCGATACCTGCGGTTGCATCGCTTTTTATGTATTTGTGTACTTCTTCCTGCACTTCTGCCACTACGATTACCGAGCTGTCGGAGACAAACTCAATAGCTTGTATAGTGCCTACGTTGATTCCTGCGAACCTTACATTGTTCCCTACAGCTAATCCACTTACATTGCTGAAAGCTGATTTTAGCTGGAAGGTTTTGCTAAACATGTTTCTGTTTTGTCCAATCAGATAAACGGCTACCATAAAAATCACCAGTCCAATGATGACAAACAGCCCTAATTTCCATGTATTTTGTGTATTCTTATTCATAACCCTTGTTTTAAATTATATAAAAAATGAATGTACCGAAGGATCTTTACTGTTTTCAAGTTCGGCATAGGTTCCTTCCGCGCTGATTACCCCGTCCTGTAAAACAATAATCCTGTCGCCGGTTATTTTGGCACAAGCCAAATCATGTGTAATGATAAGGGATGTGGTTTTGTTTTTTTTCTGAATCGCTACCATTAACTCGCTGATTTCCCGGGCTGTTATGGTATCAAGTCCCGATGTGGGTTCGTCATACAAAATAATTTCCGGGTTAACAATTAACGTTCGCGCCATTCCGATACGTTTTCGCATACCTCCAGAGAGTTCCGCAGGCATTTTGTCAAGAGCGTCGAGCAGTCCGACATTGTCAAGTGCTTCCGTTATTTTCTGTTCCATGACCTCATCGGTAATATTCCGGTCGTGGTGTTTTAAGGTAAATGCAAGGTTCTGTCTGACGGACATCGAGTCATAAAGCGCACCGTTTTGAAACATAAAGCCAATGCGCGGTCTGATTTCGTTTAATTCTTTATTGGTTAACGTGGTAATTTCGGTGCCAAATACTTTTATGCTGCCTTTATCGGGGTGCTCCAATCCAACAACGCATTTAATTGTTACTGATTTTCCCGAACCTGAACGCCCGAGTATTACCACATCTTCCCCTTTATGAACTACCACGTTCATACCATTCAGCACTTTGTGATCGCCAAAGGTTTTATGCACGTTCTTAATTTCGATAATCGGCTTTCTGTCTTCCATGTTTTAGAAAAATAAATCGGTTAGTTGCACAGCCAGCATATCAATAATAAAGATGGAAAGGGAAGCGGCAACAACGGCCGAATTGGCAGCCACTCCCACACTGGCGGTGCCGTTGGAGGCTGTAAAGCCTTTATAACAACCTATCATCCCGATAAAGAAGCCAAAGAAGAAAGTTTTAATAGTAGCAGGAATTATGTCAAGGAATTCTAAACTTGAGAAAACTCCTGTAAAGTAGCGTATCAAACCCATAGAACCATGAATGTTGTATCCTATATAACCACCAATCATACCCACTAAATCTGCATAGGCAACCAAAAGTGGAATCATTAAGGTTGTGGCTAAAACGCGGGTAACTACCAAGTATTTATAGGGATTGATTGCGGATACCTCCATGGCGTCTATCTGTTCTGTTACTTTCATCGAGCCTAACTCGGCTCCCATCCCAGATGCAATTTTACCGGCGCAGATTAAGGCGGTTATTACCGGTGCAATCTCCCTGATGAGTGAAAGCGATACCATACCCGGAAGCCAGGTTTCGGCGCCAAACTTTACGAGCGTGGGGCGCGATTGTATGGTGAGTACCAAACCCATGATAAAACCGGTAATGGTGACCAATGGCAATGTCCTGCAGCCAACGGCATAGCATTGTCTTAAAAACTCATTGATTTGGAATGGAGGTTGCCATAATTCCTTAAAGAACCTTGCGGTAAATGCTGAAAGATCGCCGGTATTAGTAAACATATTTTTTAAGGCAGTAATCATAGTTTTATAGTAAGTAAACATTAGTTGACACGGCGTTGAACTAAAATTCCCTGAAGGGATTCCAGAGAATTAAAGGTATTAGGATATGAAATGGTAGTACAATATAAGTACTTTTTTTGACTATAATATTAAAATCAATATTAAAACGATGATAATGATAGCGCCAATAGAGAGGTAAATACCATTACTGCTGCTTTTCATTGTCGCTTTGATTTCTTTTACTTCTCTTCTAAGTGCTTTTTTCTCGGCTCTTGAAAGATTGGATTTATCCATCTCTTTGATTTCTTCTAAACGTTTTAATAGTATTTCAGCTTTGGCATCATCTGATGGTGCTGTGGTAATTGCTGTTGTTGTTACAGGTGTTACCGGGCTGGCGAATGTTGGTACGGTACAAGCTAATGTTACCAATACTAAAGTCATTCTAAGTTTGGTGGTTGTTTTCATAATTTCTGGATTTTTAATGTTAATATGTTATTGTTTATGCTTCGTCTTTTGTCGCGCGAACCAAACCGATTCCCGGGATGAAAAAAATTAAACCAAGAACTGTAAATACTACAAGCTCTCTAATGTCTCTATTCCCATTGCTTCCGCTAAGGAACATTTGGCCGGCATACAGCAAACAAGCAATTCCCAGCACGGTTAATACGACTCCAAAAACTCTTTTTATATTCATTACTATTATTTTTTAGGGTTAGTTATATTAATAAATTATAGTTGAACAAAGTTGGTTTATTGTTTTGTTTTATATCTTACAATATAATTTGTTAAAATTGTATAATTCACATATTTTAGTAGGAGGTAAAATCAAAAAACGCCCAAGAACTTAATCCCGGGCGTTTTCCGACTATGAAAATTATTATGTATTACTTCATTTTTCCATTTACCATTGCAATGACAGCGCCCACACCGGTCGCCAATACTAATGAGGCAAGAATGTCAATTGCCATAAGCTTAACATCAATAGTTTCTTTGTACATATTCATAAAGAAACTGTTGCATAGGCCCATGAACAAAGCAATACCTATTGCCATCTTAATTCCGGCAGCAATGTTGGAAACACCTTCGCCTTGAGAAAACACAAAAGAAATCAAAAAGCCAAATGACATACAGCCTAAGAAAATAAACAACATGTTTTCTGCTCCGGCTCCTTCAGGTTTAGGGAAAGTGTCTTTAAGCAACATGCCATAAATTACCCATCCTAATAAAAAATCTACAATTCCGCCGACAATACCGCCGACAATAAAGTTTTTTACATTCATAATTAAAAGTTTAATTGGTTAATGAAATAAAATTATTCATTATTAAACAATTGTTAAAAAATAACACAACTAATTATTAACTATTTAAAAATGTGGATTGTTAATAACCTTTTTAATAAAATATTGCGAATAGTATTAGAAACTGGGTTTAAACAAACTTCTTGACAAACGGTACGAAGCTACCGCCTGAATGGGATGAACGGCACTATGACTTTTTAAAAATCCCGCTGTCTACATCCTTTAAAAATGAAATTACACCAGGAAAATAATGTTCCTGATCATCATACTGCGAGCAGTGACTCCCTTTTGGGCAATATAAAAAACGTCCATTCTGCACTTCTTTTGAAATCCATTCCATATGTTTTGGATCCATAGTGTCATATTTTGCGCCAATAACAAGTGTCGGAATTGTAAGTGTTTTTAATTTTGAAGTGATATCCCAATCTTTTAAAGTGGCAGCGCCAGTAATGCCAAATTCACTCGGACCCTGCATATAAACATATACATTCGGATTTAAATGCTTGAAAGCCCTGGTTATGGATTCAGGCCATTTGTCAATTGGCATTCTCAAAATATGCTCGGTGTAATAATACTTAAATAACAATTCGGTGTATTTCGGATTCGTGTAATCCTTGTTTTTTTCAAACTCCTTGATTTGAGTAAAAACTTCTTTTGGTAGTTTTGGACCGAGTACATCTTCGGCATATTTATTATAGGCCGGTGCGCTTGCCATCATATTGGCTATAATCAATCCTTTTAGGTTTTTCTGGTATTTTAAAGCATATTCCATGGCAAGGATTCCGCCCCAGGATTGCCCCATCAGATAGAAGTTGGAATTATCCAGTTTCAATGCCTTACGCACCTGTTCCACTTCATCTACAAAACGGTCAATCGTCCATAGGCTATTGTCATTCGGTTGGTCACTGTAAAAAGAACCTAATTGGTCATAGTAGATATACTCAATGCTTTCGTTTGGAAAATAACCGTCAAAGCTTTCGAAAAACTCATGAGTTCCCCCCGGACCACCATGCAATAGCAAAACTTTTATTTTGGGATTGTTTCCAACGCGTTTTGTCCACACATTAAATTTGCTAATTGGAGTGGTAATTGGAATCATTTTGATACCACCGGTGGATTGGTCATCACTTTTGGAGTAATCCAGATAGTTGGCTTGTGTAGTGTCTTCCGCTTTGTTCTCTGCTTTATTTTCCTTGCATCCCGAAAATAAAAATACAGTTACCAGTGCGATTAGAATTGGTTTTATCATGGTTGAAAAGTTTAAAGGTTAGTTATATATTTTTTGGTACAGATCTTTGTATTTCTCCATTACAATCTTCCGTTTGAGTTTGAGCGTAGGAGTAAGGTGACCGCCATCGATAGACCAAACGTCAGGAGTCAATTCGAAGCGTTTTACTTTTTCCCAGTTGCCAAACTTCTCATTGATGGTTTCAATCTCTTCGTCAATCTTTTTGATGACTTGTTCATTGGAAGTAATTTCAGCATTCGTTTTACCAATGTTAATGTTGTGTGTTTTCGCCCATTCCTTTACAAACTCAAAGTTAGGCTGTATAAAGGCAGCAGGCATTTTTTCGCCATCACCAATAACCATAATCTGCTCAATGAAATTGGATTGTTTCATCGCATTTTCGATAATCTGAGGTGCAATATACTTTCCGCCCGAAGTCTTGAACATTTCCTTTTTGCGGTCGGTAATCTTTAGAAAGCCTTCAGAATCTATTTCGCCAATATCTCCCGTGTGAAAAAAACCATCTTTAAGCACTTCATTGGTAAGCACTTCGTCTTTATAATAGCCCATCATTACATTCGGACCTTTGCAAAGAATTTCGCCATCAGCGGCAATTTTAACTTCGACATTCTGGATTACTTTACCCACAGTTCCCACCTTAAAGCAATGGTTTCTAACATCATTTACCGAAATAACAGGTGAGGTTTCCGTGAGACCATAGCCTTCCATTACGGGCATTCCTGCTGCTGCAAATATTCTGGTTAAGCGTGTTTGCAATGCTGCGCTTCCTGAGACCATCACACCAAGGTTTCCGCCCAAGCCTTCTTTCCATTTGCTGAAGATAAGTTTGCGTGCAATTTTCAATTGGGTTTCATACCAAAAACCATTGGCACCATAAGGTTCGTAACGCAGGCCCAAGTCAATTGCCCAAAAGAAAAGCTTCTTTTTGATGCCGTTAAGTTCGGCTCCTTTTGCCAATATTTTGTCGTATACTTTTTCTAATAGTCGTGGCACTACTGAGAAGACGGTTGGCTTTACTTCCTTTATGTTGTCAGAAAGTTTTTCGATGGATTCAGCAAAGTAAATCGACACCGAATAGTATTGATAGATGTATAGAATCACGCGTTCAAAGATATGGCAGATAGGGAGAAAGCTTAATGCTACGCTGGCGCCTTCCTCAAAAGGGATTCTCGGTGAACTGTCGAGTACGTTAGAAACAATATTGTTATGGGAAAGCATTACGCCTTTGGGTTTTCCTGTAGTTCCGGATGTGTAAATTATAGTAGCTAATTCGTCCGGCTTAACATGGTTTTTGCGGTCTTCCACCACATCCTGATTGCTGGTATCTTCTCCTAATTCGAGTAATTCATGCCAGTTTTTGCATCCTTCGATTTCATTAAAGGAATATACGTCTTTCAGGTGTGTCAGATTGTTTTTGATAAGATTCACTTTTCGCAACACTTCTTCATCAGAAACAAAACAATAGGTTGCTTCGCAATGGCTTAAAATATATTCATAGTCCTGCTCAGAAATGGTCGGATAAATAGGCACTGTTTGCGCTCCCGTTTGCAGGCAGCCAATATCCATAATATTCCACTCGGTTCTGTTATTGGAAGAAATGATGGCAATCTTATCATTCTTTTGGACTCCTAATCGTAACAAAGCTCTCGAAATGGCGTTGGCTTTGTCGATGTACTCTATGGTTGAGGTTTTAACCCATTTGCCATCGTATTTGGTAACAAGACAATTAGTGATGTTATTTTTTTCTAACTGATAGTATGGAAAGTCAAAAAGTCTTGTAATTGGAGTCATTCGGCAGCTATTTTAATGCAAATTAAATAATATTAGCGTGATGCACAATATTAATTTAAAATATGCAGCATTTACCACTGAAATATGTAGTTTTGCGTTGTCCATTTTATTATTTATGAAAAGATACCCGCGTTTCGACGAATACACCGTACTTATTCTCAGGATTTTATTAGCTTATGTTTTTTACTCCATTGCCAGGGTTTTATTTTTTGTTTATAACAGTTCCTTGATAAAAGTTGGTGGTGTATTTGATTTTGTAAAGTTGTGTTATCATGGGTTGGTTTTCGACACTACAACCATCCTATATGTGAATAGCCTGTTCATTTTAGTTTCCATTTTTCCTGCGGTTGTCAATAGAAAAAAAGGATATCAAAAGGTACTGTTCTACATTTATTTCATTACCAATCTATTGGCGTATTCTACCAATTTCATTGACTTTATTTATTACCGCTACACTTTTAGCAGAAGTACAAGAGCTTCATTGGATACGCTTGAAAATGAAAGCAATAAGCTGCTTTTGTTTTTTGATTTTTTAAAAAATTACTGGCATGTGTTCCTGTTGTTTTTTGTACTTGCGTACTTATGGATTTGGATGTACAAAAAGATTAAGATAACGCATCATATTGAAAGGCCTGGCATAGCCTATTTTTTCTTTTCGATAGTGAGTTTTTTATTGATAACGACACTTTGTATTGGTGGAATTCGTGGCGATTTTAAGAAGAGCACACGACCGATTAATATTTTAGATGCCAGCCGCTATACCAAAAATTCGGGTCAGGCTGATGTAGTTTTGAACACCCCATTTGCCATAATAAGAACCTGGAATACCAATACGTTTAAGAAAGTAAACCTGGTTTCTAAAGCGCAGGTTGATAGTTTATTGATGCCTATAAAACAATACAAAAACAACCCGTCGACAAAACCAAACATTGTTATTTTTATCATAGAGAGCTTTGCACGGGAATACAATGGTGCTTTCAATAAGGGAACAAAGATTCCAAATTATGAAGGCTACACACCTTTTGTAGACTCGCTTGCGCAACACAGTTTGATTTTTACCAATGCTTATGCCAATGGCTGGAAATCTATTCACGGGGTATCTTCAGTGGTTGCCGGAATTCCGTCGTTTCAAGATGCTTTCACCTCCTCGCCTTATCCGAAACAGAAAATTGAATCGCTGGTTTCTACCTTAAAAAGAGAAGGGTATGACACTTCGTTTTTCCATGGTGCTCCAAATGGTTCGATGGGATTTCTGGGCTTCGGAAACATCTTAGGCTACGACCATTATTATGGCAAAACCGAATATAATAATGACGCAGATTTTGATGGCGTTTGGGGAATATGGGACGAGCCTTTTTTCCAGTATTTCAACAAGACATTGTCACAGAAAAAACAACCTTTCATGGCGACGTTGTTTTCTGTTTCGTCGCATGAGCCGTATAAGGTTCCGGCAAAGTATGAAGGCAAATTTCCCAAGGGAAAGGTAAACATCAATGAGTGCATTGGTTATACGGACTATGCTTTTAAGCGGTTTTTTGCGGCAGCCAAAAAGCAGTCGTGGTATAAAAACACCATCTTTGTTTTGGTAGCCGATCACGGAAATACCATTGCCTATGATGAATATAAAAAAGAGTTTAATAAGAATACGGTTCCGATTTTGTTCTTTTCACCTGACGAAAAATATGTTGGTGTGAACAATGACTGGGCACAACAAATCGATATATACCCAACGCTCTTGGATATGATTGGATACCAAAAACCGTTTAGGAGTTGGGGTAGGAGCCTGATAAACGAAAAGCAGGTGCCTCCTTTTGTCATTAAATATGGTTCGAATGTGTATCAGTTTATGAGCGGGGAATACATTTGTACCTTTGACGGAAAGAAAGCAATTGGCTTTTATGCCAAAGATGACAAAGCAATGGAGCACAATTTGATTTCGAAACGAAACGCTGCTATGGATTTAGTGGAGTTAAGATGTAAAGCCTTTGTTCAGGACTATATGGAACGCATTGTTGACAAGCGATTGACAACGGTTAAATAAGAGCTGGTTTTGTCTTTCCCGCGCAGGCGGGAATCTATTTAACTTTTAATGGGTTCCCGCCTGCGCGGGAAAGACAATTTGAAATTCGTAATTCTATTAAAGCTTATTCATATTTTCAGCCAAAGTCTCTATAAACTTCGAAATCGGGCCTTTAATCATCATCGCCATCATTGGATTAAAGTCGCCTTCAAACTTCAATTGTACTGCGCTTTGTGCATCAGAAATTGTCTCAATATTGGCAGTAAGTGTGAAAGGCAACTTATCGCTTGCCGCAGCCAATACCACTTTAGAGGGTGGCGTTTTTTCTTTTAGCTTCAATTTTATTTCTGGCATTCCCTTTAGACCAAAGTTGAAAATATCATCTCCAAGGACTTCAAATTTGGCAATGTTTTCGGGCATTAGTTTTTCAAAATTCTTTACATCGGTTAACGAATCAAAGATATGTTGGGCTGATTTTGCTACGGTGATTTTTGGACTTTCGAGGTTCATAGTATTATTTTATTTTTTAATAGAAAAGACGATAGACGAATAGATAAGAGATGTTAGACAAAGATAAACGAATCCTATTATCTATCTGTCTATTATCTATTATCTCACTCACACATTCCACGTCGCCGGATTCTCTCTCCATTCCTGTAACGTTTTGAGTTCTTTTTCGGTGATATAATTTTTGGCAACAGCCAAATGTAATAAATGTTCGTAATCAGCTAAAGTATTTAACTCGACATTGGCATTTTTAAAATTTTCTTTTGCTACATCAAACCCATAAGTAAAAATAGCCACCATGCCTTTGACGTGCGCACCGGCTTCCTTTAGGGCTTCAACAGCCAATAAACTACTGTTTCCCGTGCTGATTAAGTCCTCGACAACCACTACATTTTGGCCTTTTTGCAAAAAGCCTTCTACCTGATTTTGTCGTCCGTGTTTTTTTGGTTCAGGCCGCACATATACAAACGGCAGACCCATATATTCGGCAACGAGCATTCCGATGCCGATTGCTCCGGTTGCAACACCAGCTATGACATCGGGTTTGCCAAATTCTTTATCAATATGTTTGGAAAACTCTTCGCGTACAAAATTTCTTATTGCCGGAAAGGACAGTATTAGTCGGTTGTCGCAGTAAATCGGAGACTTCCAACCCGACGCCCATGTAAAAGGATTTTTTGGATTCAATTTAATTGCATTTATTTGTAAAAGCAATTCGGCCGTTTTTTCGGCTGTGTCTTTATTAAAAATCATAGTACAAATGTATAAAGTTTTTGTCAACGACAAACCTCTTTTTTTAACCAACGAAATCGCCAAAGAGACCGATTTTCAGTTGTTTTTACTGGAAAGTATTGATATTGAGCAACTCATCATCAAAATATTTCAAAACAAAATCCAGAAAGCTTCGTTGTATTATCCTGATGAGAAAGCCATTCTCAAAAAGCTAAAAGAAAAAATACCAGTTTGCAAAGCCGGAGGTGGTTTGGTATATAATAAAAAAGGCGATGTCCTTTTCATTTTCAGAAATGGGAAATGGGATTTGCCAAAAGGCGGCATCGAAAAAGGTGAGGAAATTGAAGACACTGCAATGCGTGAAGTGGAAGAGGAGACCGGGGTTGGAAAACTTACCATCAACAGAAAGCTCCAAAAAACATATCACATTTTTAAACGAGGCGGAAAATATAAACTAAAAGTTACCCATTGGTTTGAAATGCAAACCAATTTTGAAGGAAAACTATTTCCACAGGCTAATGAAGGAATTGAAAAAGCCGAGTGGCTCAATCCTGAAGAAATAAAGGTAGCTTTGAAGAATTCGTATGAGAATATCAAGTTATTGTTTGAGGAAGAGAAGCTTTTGAAATAAGTACTTCAACAGTTTAATCGTTAACTTTGAATTATTCACTCACGCGAGTATACCTGAAACCCACTGGGCTTCCTCCTATTAATCTCAAATCTTTGCCACATGACACATCACCATCATTCTACCAATTTGCTTCTCAATTTAGGCATCGAAAGCTTAAACGAAATGCAGCTTGCTGC
>NZ_JANXTI010000080.1 GCF_025352425.1 Flavobacterium sp. | reverse complement strand
CTTCGCCAAATTTTTATTCGCATTATGCTTATTTGGAAGCCCGGAATTCAGAGAGTGAAATTAACATAGGAGATAATGTTTCTATAAATAATGGCTTTTCAGCAGTGGCTTTTTCAAAAATAACTATTCAAAGTACTGTTTTAATTGGAGTAAATTGTTCCATAATTGATAATGACGGACACAATCTCGAGATTGACAAAAGAAATGATGACGAGCCAAAACATGAACCAGTTTTTATTGCCGAAAATGTTTTTTTAGGCGATGATGTTACCATTTTGAAGGGCGTTACCATTGGCAAGAATTCTGTTATTGGAAACGGCTCTATTGTTACTAAAAGCATACCCGAAAATGTAGTTGCAGCCGGAAATCCGGCACGAGTGATAAGGAATCTCTAAATTGAAAATATTAAAACAAAATACATTGCTAAAAGTATTGTCGCTGAATTCTATTTCAGTTGCGGTGAGTTTTGTATTAGGCATTTTTTCCTCTAAAATTATTTCCGTTTTCCTTGGGACATCAGGCATGGCTTTGATGGGAAGTTTTAGAAATTTTGCATTGATGTTGAAGTCAATTGCTACGCTTGGCATCAGCAATTCGATTGTCAAATTGTTTGTGGAAAACAAAGAAGATAAACGGGAACTTTCGGTTATTTATTCTACTTTTTTCTGGATTTTTCTCCTTATTTCAAGTGTGTTGGCATTGGTGGTTTTAGTTTTTGCGTCGTCAATTTCAGTTTTTTTGTTTTACACAAATGACTATTTAGCTCCAATTAGCTTTTTTGGTTTATTGTTGCCATTAATGGTTATCAATACATTTTGGCTAGCCATTTACAACGGTTTGGAAAAGTTTAGAAGAATAATGCTCATCCAAATCATTTCCAATATTTTGGTTTTTGGTTTGACTGCTTTGTTAATCTGGAAAAAAAATATTTTCGGTGGACTTTTATCTGTTGCGATTGGGGAGTTTTTGATGGTTTTGGTAACTTTTATTTTTGTTAGAAACCAAGCTAATTATTTCAAATTTGACCTTCATAAACTAATTAGTAAAAAATATTTTAAGGTTATCAAAAAGTTTTCAATAATGGCATTGTTAACCGCAATAATTGCTCCGTTGACATTGCTTTGTATACGAAATATGATAGTCAAAAAATACTCTATTGAAGAAGCGGGAATTTGGGACGCCGTCAATAGATTGTCGAGTTTTTATATGATTTTTTTCAGTTCGGGATTGTCACTGTATTATATGCCGAAACTGGCATCAATCCATACCGAAAACGAATTTAAAACCGAACTAAAATCCTATTTCAGACTTTTTCTTCCATTATTTCTACTGATGTTAATTGTAATTTATGTTGCCAAAGGAATTATTCTGAAATTGGCATTTACTGCTGAGTTTTCGACTGTTGAAAGGATTCTGATTTGGCAACTTTTAGGAGATTTTTTCAGGATAATGACTCTAGCTTTTGGTTTTCAAATTCTCGTAAAAACCATGATGAAACGTTACTTTTTGGTAGAGATAGTCTTTAATTTAATGTACTTTTTGCTTTCCTTTTATTTGATAAAACAAAACGCAACCGAAGGCGTTTTACAAGCTTATTTTTATACTAATGTTCTTTGTTTTCTATTGGTTTTGTTTTTATTCAGAAAATTATTTTTTAAGCATTAGTTTTTTGCCAAACTGTTACAAATTCGGCTGCAATTTTCACATAATCATGTTTCTTTTCTATAAAAGCTTTAGCACGCTTCCCGATTGCTGTTATTTCCGCTGGATTATCAATTAAAAAGGACAACTCCTTTACCAAATAATCTACATCGGGTAAAGCGTTTATTGCAACTTTTTCTGAGAGGTCATAGTGTTTTTCGAATGTTTCACTGGCATTAGTAAAAACAACTTTTCCTTTAGCCATAGCTTCCAAAGCGTTGTAACCCTGATCGTGACCATGCATCTGATCCAACAAAATATGCGACTTGTTGTAAAGGTTGATATATTCGGAATAAGGTATGTTTTGGGTAATTATTATTTCAATTGTATGTCCAAATTTTTCTTTGATAATACCTAGTGCTTTTTCAAAGTATTCAATCCCTTTTTGATGATAACTCCATTTATTGATACCAAGAAATAGAACTATCTTATCATCTGTTTTTTGTTCTTGACACTCCATTTCTTTATGGTTAACCGGATTCGGAATCATTCCCAAAAACTTGATGTTTCCGCGTAACGGAATCCAATAATCAATATCTGTAGCGATAATGCCGTCACAGTTTTTATAAATAAAATCATGGATTTTTTTGTGCTTATTGGTAAGGTATTCTAAAATATAACGATACTCGTTTTCAAGCGAAGGATTTTTGAAATAGGGCTGCAGAATCGATTTCTCATTTCTGTTTTCAAACCAGAATTTTACGTTAAGATAGTCAACACCGGTAGACAATACGAAAAATTTTCCGTTGTTTTTTACCAACCTCTTTAAAAACAAATGCTCCATCCATTTGAGGGTTTGAATCGGACTTTCATTTATAAGCTGAACAACGTCAAAACCTTTTAATTTATTGGAAAACAACTGGTATCGGACGCCTATTTCAATTTTGGCAAAATCAAATTTTGTCAATCTGAAAATGATTTGTCTCGGAATATTCAAAAGTGTACTCTGGCACCATTTGGCTTCAATAGAATAATCTACCGGATAGTTCTTGAAACCGTCGCCACTGCCCACAAGAAATACTTCGTGTCCCAAGGTAATCAAGGCTTCCTTTAAAGTGTTGTGCAGTCGGCTGTATTCACCAACAAGTAGTATTCGCATGAATGATTCTGTTTTTTTTTTAAAATTCAGATTTGCCTGTGAAAAAGTTAAATGTAGGCAAATATTATTTTTTTTGAATGGTAAAAATAAAAAAATTAACGAGGTTTGTTATCAAATATTCATTAATGACAAAACCAGATATAAAATTCAAAATAGCGCTCATAGGCGATTGCCTGGCAAATGGCGGTGCTGAAAAAGTACATTCTCTGTTATCGCTCTATTTTCAGAAAGCTGGTTTGGAGGTTCACAATTGTGTGTTTGCAGATTGGATTCAGTATGAGTATTCGGGTTCACTTTTAAACTTGGGAAAAATACATGCTGCTACTGCTGTAACCCGAAAGTTCAAAAGGTTTTTTGAATTCAAAAAGTTCATCAATGATACTAATTTTGATGCTGTAATTGATTTCAGAATGAGAACCAGTTTGCTACAGGAATTCCTTATTTCAAAATATTGTTATCCAAAAAAAACTTACTACACGGTTCATAGCGGGATTTTAGAGTTCTATTTTCCGAAGTCATCCGCATGGTCTAAGCTTATTTACCAAGACAAAAAAATTGTTGCGGTTTCAAAAGCCATTCAGTCAGCTGTTGTCTCCAAAGGTTTGGCAGAAAATGCCTTTCAGATATACAATCCTATCGATTTACAATCTATTACAACTTCAAAAAACGCATACAGTGTTTCGGAAGGCGACTATATCATGGCCATAGGCAGAATGAATGAAGAGGTTAAACAGTTTGATAAACTTATCGAAGCTTATTCCAAATCGGTTTTGCCGAATAAAAAAATAAAATTGATACTTTTAGGCGATGGCCAGAAGCAATCTGAGTACAAAGTCTTATCTGAAAAATTAGGGTTGAAGGACTTAGTAGTATTCAAAGGCTTTCAGAAGAATCCGTTTCCCTATTATCAAAATGCATTATTTACAGTCTTGTCCAGTAAAAATGAAGGATTTCCTAATGTGATTTTGGAATCGTTTGCTGTTGGGACACCAGTTGTTTCCTTTGATTGTTTCAGCGGTCCTAATGAAATTATTATTGACAGGCAAAACGGACTTTTAGTAGCCAATCAGGATTTTTACCAACTTATTGAAATCATGAATTTGTTGGTTGAAGATGCTGAATTGAGAGAACATTGCAAACAAAATACAAAAACAAGCGTTAAGCCGTTCGCGATTGAAACAATCGGAAAACAATGGTTAGAATTGCTAAAAATAAAGTAAGTTAGCACCATGAATATTGAGCTTTTAGATATACCAAAAATTCACGACACCAGAGGCAGCATCGCCGTAATTGAAAAAAACCTGCTACCTTTTCCAATAAAACGGGTTTATTATCTTTTTGATGTTCCTAGTACGGCAAAACGTGGTGGACACGCACACAAAGAGCAATTTGAATTGCTGATTCCGCTTTCAGGAAGTTTTGATGTGCTGCTGCATGATGGTCACGAATCTCAAAAAGTTACGTTGAATAAACCTGACAAAGGATTGGTTATCAAATCGAATACCTGGCGTGAACTGGATAACTTTTCTTCGGGTTCAATCTGTTTGGTAATTTCATCAGGCGAGTTTTTAGAGGACGATTACATCCGCGACTTTAATGATTATAAAGATTATCTGCAGTCTAATCGTAAGTAGTTAGCCGAATTCCTTTTGCAAGAAAAAAGCCTTTTATCTTTTTGAACAAATGCACTAGCCGTAAAGGTGCATTCAGCAGTATTCGTTGTTTGAAATTTAGGTTTTTACTATCAATTCCTTTTTTCATTTTCTCAAATGCCACAGCATTATCTTCGTCTTTGTAATGTTTCGCCATAATGTACCGATGGAAATCCAGGAACTTCTTCAACGATTTTGAGGTTTCCTTGGAGTCAAAAAAATCGAAATCAGTAATAAATTTACCACTGACTGCACTTTGCGTAATTTGATTCTGAGAAATCATCGTATAGCGTACCAAAGGCTTTTTGGAGTAAGCCAACTTATACGAGTAATTTGCCCTGATATTAAAATCTACATCTTCCCCAAAACGGATGCTTTCATTGTAAAAACCAATAGCGTCAAAAACCGATTTTTCTACACAAAAACTAGACGGACAATAGAGTGGCTGCGCTAAACTGATTGCAAAAAAATCAGGGATTATCATTTTCTCTTCTAAGTTTTTAGCTTTATTGTTGGGCAGTAAAATCAAGTTGTTTTGGAATAATTCTTCGTAATTTGTAGCAAATAATTTAGCTTCAGGAAAGCTTTTTATAAGTAAAAAAAGCTCTTCTAAATAAGTGTCTTTCCAATAATCATCAGCATCTAAAAAAGCAATATAATTGCTCTTGGCATTTTTAACTCCCGTATTTCTTGCAGCCGAAAGCCCTTTGTTTGAAACGTGTTTTATGATAATAACTTTTTCTGATTTTATATTTAAAATTACATCCAGGCTTTTATCCGTTGACGCATCTTCAACAATAAGTATTTCGTAGTTTTCAAATGTTTGGTTAAACACACTTTGCAAAGCGTTGAGCACAAACTTTTCTTTGTTATATAAAGGAATTACTATGGAGAAAATGGGGCTCATTTTGAGTTAATTTTGCAAAAATAGCCTAACTTATAAATATCAAGCAGAAATAAATTGGGATGATTTGATAATAAATTGGCTTCTATTTTGGCATGAAATTTTTTATATATAAAACTAAACAAACCAGCAACACCTGCATTTATAACAGTTTTATGAGTATTCAAGATTCGGTTATCCGAAGTTGTAATCAGGCCAAGTTTTAAAATCAGATTCAGGTTTTCCAGTGATTGGTGTATTTTTTTTATAAAGATTTCGGAAGTTTCCATATTCAGATGAAAAGCAGGATTGTCAATATGTGTTATAGCAATGGATTTTTCTTTTATTTTTTTTACCCAAACAACATCTTCATACCCATAATTGGTGATATTCTCATCAAATAAATTGGATAAAAAAACGTCTTTTTTGAATAAAATATTAGAAGTCAGCGACGAAAAATAGGGGTTAGCCTTTCTTTGTTCAACAGTCAATGCTTCCCTCTTCTGTCCATAGACCCAACGCAATAAATTTTCCTGCTTTGGTTTTTCTGATTGATATATAATGCCTCCAAAAACTACAGAAGCTTCTTTTTTTATTTCATTCATGTAATTTTCTATGAAAGTATCTTTGGCAGGTAAAGTATCGCAATCCATAAGCAAAAGATAATCGTGCTTTGCTTTTGATGACATTGAATTAATGTTTCTCCCGCGGCCAAGGTTTTCAGTATTACTATAAAAATGGCAATGCAGTAAAGAATTTATCTTTTCATTTTCAGTATTTAAGGCTGAATTTGATGCGTCATCCTGACAAATAATTTCAAAAATAAGTTCAGCTTTTACACATTGTTCTTGTATAACTCGAACCAATGGCAAAGCGTTATAATCGAAAGTTGGAATTATAACAGTTAACATTATACCGTTTTTTGAACCACTTCAAAAATAGTGCTGTCTTCGCATTTCAATGTTTTGGCAGGGAATTTCATAATCACAGCATAATCGTGGGTTGCCATGATAACTGTTTTCCCGTTTTCATTGATTTTTTTCAAGACACCTAAGATTTCAGCACTTGTTTGTGGGTCGAGATTTCCAGTTGGTTCATCTGCCAGGATTAATTCAGGATCATTCAATAAAGATCGGGCAATTGCAACTCTTTGTTGCTCTCCACCGGAGAGCTGATGCGGCATTTTATTTGTCAAACCTATCATGCCGACGCGTTGTAAAACATCATCAATTTTAACCTGCATTTCCGTTCTGTCCGTCCAGCCGGTAGCTTTTAATACAAACAACATATTTTCGTTCACATTTCTGTCCGGCAATAATTGAAAATCCTGGAAAACAATGCCAATTTTTCTTCTCAAAAACGGAATCTCGTCTTCTTTGAGATGTAATAAATCATAACCAACAATGTTTCCGGAACCCACTGTTAATTGTAAATCGCCATAAAGTGTTTTCATAAAACTACTTTTTCCTGTTCCGGTTTTACCAATGATGTAAAGGAATTCGCCTTCTTTAACCTCAAGATTTATTTGTGACAAAATCACTTTATTTTCTTGATAAATCGTGACATTTTTTAGAGATAAAACAGTTTCTGGCATGAGTAATTCGTTTATTGGGTAAAAATAGTAAATAAAAATTCCAAAATCCAAAAAAGAAAATAGAACATAGATTCTCAAACTGCGGAATTGTCTTTTCTCTTTATTCTATTATCTTTCTTTTTAAAATAAAAATTGTTTAAAAGAATGTTTATAATAAATCGCGTTGTTTTTACGTTATAGGGTAGAGGATACTATTTTTGAATAAATTAAAATAAAAACTATGCGCAAGATTTTAATGTTATTTTTTCTAATTTCTATAGCTGGAATATCCAAAGTTTCAGGACAACAATCCACTATTTACACCAATAATTTGTCTGACTTTAATACTGCAATTTCCCTATTTAAAGACAAACAATACCAATCAGCCCAAATCTTATTTGACAAAGTAAAGCACGAGGACTCCGCCCAAGATGTTCAGGCAGATTGCGCCTATTACATTGGTATTTGTGCAATCCATCTCAATCAGAATAATGCGGATGACTTGATGGAAAAATTTGTTGCCGATTATCCAACGAGTTCTAAAACAAACCAAGCCTACATTGAAGTTGCGCAATATTATTTTGAACAAGGCAAGTTTCCACAAGCGTTGCAATATTTCGATAAAGTAGATGAAAATGCGCTGACTTATGATCAAACTGAAAAATTTACTTTCCAAAAAGGCTATGCTTATTTCACTGCTGGTGACAAAAAAGCAGCGGCTGATTATTTTAATAAAGTGGTTAACTCTAAAGAATATGGCACGCAGGCCAATTATTATTTAGGATTTATGGCTTATGAAGGCAATAATTATAAGGAAGCCAATAAGTATTTCCAGCAAGTGGAAGGCGAAGAAAAATACCAGGAAAAATTATCTTATTTCAAAGCCGATATGAACTTCAAATCGGGTGATTTTCAAAAAGCGATAGATGCTGGTCTTATAGCGATGCCAAAATCCAATGCTTCTGAGAAATCGGAACTCAACAAAATCATTGGCGAAAGCTATTTTAATTTACAACAATACGATAAAGCATTGCCTTACTTAAAAGAATACAAAGGCAAAAGAGGCAAATGGAGCAACACCGATTTTTACCAATTGGGTTATACGTATTACATGCAAAAAGACTATGAAAATGCCATTTCGCAATTCAATAAAATCATAGACGGGAAAGATTCAGTAGCACAGAATGCCTATTATCATTTGGGAGAATGCTACTTCAAAACGGATAAAAAGCAACAGGCATTAAACGCATTCAAAAGTGCATCAGAAATGGATTTTGATAAAAAGATTCAGGAAGATGCCAATTTAAATTATGCCAAACTGAGTTATGAAATTGGAAATTCTTACCAAAGTGTACCCGATGTTTTGTCTTCCTTTTTGAATAAATATCCAAATTCGCCAAGCAAAAGCGAAATCGAAAACCTGTTGATTAACTCTTATATTACTTCTAAGAATTATAAAGATGCTTTGACATTATTGGAAAAAAATAATACGCCAGCCAATAAAGCAGCCTATCAAAAAGTGTTGTTTTACAGAGGAATTGAACTGTATACAGATGGAGATTATCAGGAAGCCTTGAGCATGTTTAAAAAATCAATTGCCAATCAGAAAAATGAAAAAATAACGGCTCGTGCTACTTTCTGGAAAGGTGAAACCGAGTATGTTTTAGACAATTTCAGTGATGCGACGTCGAGCTTTAAACAATTTGAGGATTCGGCTGAAGCCAAAACAACGCCGGAATACAAGAACATCAATTACAATATTGCTTATGCTTATTTTAAACAAAAAGAATATGATCAGGCCGGAAATTATTTTCAAAAATATGTTGACGGAGCAAAAGATGATAAGGTTCGTCTGAATGATGCTTTTTTAAGATTAGGGGATTCACGTTTCGTTACTGCTAAATATTGGCCGGCGATGGATGCTTACAACAAAGCCATCGATATGAAAGGGATTGATGCAGATTATGCGGCTTTCCAAAAAGCATTGAGCTATGGATTTGTTGGTAAAAACAACAATAAAATTGAAGACTTTAATTCCTTTCTCCAAAAATACAAATCTTCAAAATATCGTGATGACGCTTTGTTCGAATTGGGAAATACCTATGTTACCGAAAACAAAACCGATTTGGCAATTAAAACTTATGACCAATTATTGACCGAATTCAAAAACGGGTCGTTTGCCTCCAAAGCGATTTTACGTCAGGGTTTGATTTATTATAATTCTCAAAAAGATGAACAAGCAATAGCTAAATTTAAAGAAGTAGCTGCTAAATATCCAAGAACTCCGGAAGCCCTTGAAGCGGTCTCGACAGCAAGATTGGTTTATATGGATAACGGAAAAGTGAATGAATATGCGGCATGGGTACGAACTTTGGATTTCGTTGAAGTTTCCGATGCTGATTTGGATAATGATACTTACGAAGCTGCCGAAAAACAATATTTGCAAAACAATACCAAACAGGCGATAACCAGTTTGGGTGGTTATGTATCCCAATTTCCAAAAGGAATTCACGCTTTGAAAGCTAATTTTTATTTGGCACAGTCACTTTACACAGATGGTAAAGAAGCAAGTGCTGTTTCGAATTATGAGTTTGTAATCAGCAAACCAAGAAACGAATATACTGAGCAGTCTTTAGTACGTTTAGCCGAAATTCATTTGAAAAAAGATGATTATGCGAAAGCTGTTCCTGTGTTAGAAAGATTGGAAACCGAAGCTGATTTTCCACAAAACGTAACCTTCGCGCAAGCCAATCTGATGCGTGCGTATTATGATCAAAAGGATTATGCAAATGCAGTTATTTATGCTGATAAAGTATTGGCAAATCCAAAAACAGATAACAAAATAAAAAGTGACGCACAGATTATTGTTGCCCGTGCTGCGATAAAAGTGAATGATGAGCAAAAAGCCCGAGTAGCTTACGCGAAATTGTTAACTATTGCTAAAGGAGAATTAGCGGCCGAAGCGTTGTATTATGATGCGTATTTCAAAAATAAAGATGGCAAGTATGAGGATTCAAATAAAACAGTTCAAAAATTAGCCAGGGATTATTCAGGCTATAAATATTTTGGTGCCAAAGGTTTGATTGTAATGGCGAGAAACTATTACCAATTGAAAGATAATTTTAGTGCTACTTCTATTTTAGACAGCGTTATCAAAAACTTCAAGGAATTCGATGACGTTGTTGCGGAAGCACAAACCGAATTGAATATGATTAAAGGCGAAATTTCTAAAACAAATTCTTCTATCCAAAATTAAAATCTAATGAAAAAGACATTTCAATATACTATAGCTGCCGTTTTAATTTTAGGAAGTTTCCAGAAGACAACCGCGCAAAAGAAAGACGAAAACATTGGAACCGAAGTCGTAAACGTAGTGAAACCGTATACGCCAACAATTTCTGATGCTTTCAAAGTAAAGGAAACTCCAAGTCTGGATGACGATGATACTTCTAAAAAAGAAAACATTAAATACAATATTTTTTCGTTTCCGGTAGCTTCCACTTTTGCGCCTTCAAAAGGAAAGGCAGCTAATGTGGATAAAAGCCCCGAAGAGAAAATATACAGTAATTATGCAACCCTGGCGGCAGGAAATTACGGAACAATAAACGCGGAACTTTTTATTACCGAAAACATCAGCAATACGGATTATTTTGGTGGAATGCTGCGTCACAGTTCGTCTCAAGGCGGAATAAAAGATGTGGTTTTGGATGACAAATTCTTTAATACGGCTTTGGATTTAACTTATGGAAGCAGAACGAAAACAATGTCATGGAATGCCGATTTAGGTTATAAAAATCAAGTGTATAATTGGTACGGAATTTACCCTGGATTTTTACCCGACGCAACAATTGCAACGATTGACGAGCAGCAAACATATCACACTTTATATGTTGGCGGAAGATTAGGTTTGGACAATATTCTAAAAGAAAGCACTATTAAGTTCAGTCGTTTTTGGGATGCTTTTGGCTCCGCAGAAAATCGTTTTGTTGCAAAACCATCTTTGGAATTTGATATTGTAGAGCAAAAAATCAAAGCTGATTTCGTGGTGGATTACATTAGTGGTTCATTTGAACAGAATTTCGACAAAACGGCATCTATAAAATATGGTTTTACCAATGTCGGCTTCCAGCCAAGTATCAAAATCCACAAAGATGATTTAACGATGAATCTTGGGGCTGGTTTCTTCTATAGTGCCGCCCAGGAAGCTGGAAAAAACAAGTTCTTTATTTATCCCCAAGTTACTGCTGCCTATAAAGTAGTGGGTGATTTGATGATTTTCTATGCAGGATTGGAAGGAACACTACAACAAAATTCATATTATGATTTTGTACAGGAGAATTACTTTGTGTCCCCAACGCTAAATATTGCTCCAACGGATCAGAAATTTGATATTTACGCAGGATTAAAAGGAAAGCTGGCAAGCAGTATCAGTTATAACGTCCGTGGCTCATACAAAAATGAAGAAGGGAAAGCACTGTTTAAAAGTAATATCTATAACAATTCGAATGCTAATACTGATGGATATACTTTCGGGAATTCCTTTGAAGTTGTTTACGATAAAGTAAAAACGTTGAGTTTCTTTGGCGAATTGAAAGCTGATTTCTCTAAAAATGTTTCCTTTGGTATCAACGGAACGTTTAGCAGTTATTCAACCGATGCCGAAAATGAAGCATGGAATTTACCTGCCATAAAACTCGCTACAACGCTTGATGTAAACATTACGCCAAAATGGTACGCCGGGACAAGTTTGTTCTTTACAGGTGAAAGAAAAGATGTTTTCAGACAAGCTACAGTAACACTTCCTTTTCCTCCTGATGAAAACATTACACTAAAAAGCTATTTTGATTTGAATGCGCATATTGGATATAAATTTAGCGAACGCTTGACCTTCTTCTTAAAAGGAAATAATCTGGCGAATCAGAATTACGAAAGATGGTTCAATTATCCTGTGCAGGGATTGCAGATTTTGGGTGGCGCAAGTTATAAATTTGATTTTTAATTTTCTAACTACGAAGCGCACGAAGTTTTGGCACTAAAGTCACTATTTTTTTTATGTGCTCCGTGCCTTCTTAGTGAACTTAGTGGTTAAGCATAATATGACATTAAAGCAAATAGTTCATCAACGCTACAAAGAAATGCTCCAGGACCGAATTGATGTTTTCCAAGACATGATTTCGGGTTTGACTATTGATGCGCAAAATGATGCCAAAGGTTCGGCCGGAGACAAACATGAAACGGCGCTTTCGATGATGCATTTGGAGCAGGAAAAACTAAATCACAAACTAAAGGAAATTCTGGAACAAAAAGCCATTCTCGACAAAATTGACGTATTACAAATCCACAAAAAAGTAGCTTTGGGAAGTTTGGTTCAAGCTAATGGAATGCTACTTTTTATAAGTACGGCTTTACCTAAATTAACTTTAGATGACAAAAGCATTTTTGCAATTTCGCCACAATCTCCATTGGGAAGTAAGTTGATGGGGAATGAAGTTGGTTTTGAATTTGATATGAATGGTAAGCCTTATACCATTGAAAGCGTTTCGTGACACTTTCTAACTCAAAACTAACATTTTTAGTTTTTTAACTTTCATAATATAACAGTATTTTGTTTTTTAGTTATAATTTATAGTTAAATAGTTAATTATGTTTTTCATTTATAACTATTATTCCATCTTTGCCCCATCAAAATAAAATAAGAAAATTATGTGCGGAATAGTATGTGCTTTTGATTTAAAACAGAAAGCCGAAGTGTTAAGACCAAAAGTGTTGGAAATGTCTAAAACCATCCGTCATCGCGGACCAGATTGGAGTGGAATTTTTAGTAATGAAAAGGCGATTTTATCTCATGAAAGATTGGCAATTGTTGACCCGGCTTCAGGGAAACAACCTTTGTTTAGTGAAGATAAAAGTCTGGTTTTGGCAGCCAACGGCGAAATATATAATCACAGAGAATTGCGCAAACAATTTGAAGGAAAATATAAATTCCAAACCGAAAGTGATTGCGAAGTTATTTTGGCTTTATACAAAGAAAAAGGAGTTGGTTTTTTAGATGAGATGAATGGTATTTTCGGATTCGCGATTTATGATGTAGCCAAAGATGAATATTTCATCGCCCGCGACCATATGGGAATTATTCCATTGTATATTGGTTGGGATGAAAACGGAACGTTTTATGTGGCTTCCGAATTGAAGGCTTTGGAAGGCTATTGTACCAAAATTCAATTATTTCCTCCGGGCCATTATATGTCGAGTAAAGATGGCGAATTCGTGCAATGGTACAAAAGAGAATGGACCGAATTTGATGCCGTAAAAGAAAACAAAACCAGCATTGAAGAAATAAAAATTGCACTTGAAGCAGCCGTTCACCGTCAATTGATGAGTGATGTGCCTTATGGTGTTTTACTTTCCGGCGGATTGGATTCTTCGATTACTTCGGCTGTTGCCAAAAAATATGCCCAAAAACGTATAGAATCAGGAGATACAGTTGATGCCTGGTATCCACAATTGCACTCGTTTGCGGTTGGTTTAGAAGGCTCACCCGATTTAGCTGCAGCACAAGTTGTAGCCGATCATTTAGGAACCATTCACCATGAAATAAAATTCACTATTCAGGAAGGGTTAGACGCTGTTCGCGATGTGATTTATAACATAGAAACCTACGATGTAACTACTATCAGAGCATCAACTCCAATGTATCTGATGGCACGTGTTATCAAATCCATGGGAATAAAAATGGTATTGTCCGGTGAAGGTTCAGATGAATTATTTGGTGGGTATTTATACTTTCACAAAGCGCCAAATGCAAGAGAATTCCATGAAGAAACCGTTCGTAAATTAAGCAAATTGCACATGTACGATTGTCTTCGTGCCAACAAAAGTTTAGCAGCTTGGGGAATTGAAGGACGTGTGCCGTTTTTGGATAAAGAATTTATGGATGTTGCGATGCGAATTAATCCACAGGACAAAATGATTAATGGCGAAAGAATGGAGAAATGGGTGCTTCGTAAAGCGTTCGAAGATATGCTTCCTGCAAGTGTAGCCTGGAGACAAAAAGAGCAATTCAGCGATGGAGTGGGTTACAGTTGGATTGATACTTTGAAAGAAGTTGTTGCAGAAGCAGTTTCTGACGAACAATTAGCTAATGCTAAATTCAAATTTCCAATACAAACACCAACATCAAAAGAGGAATATTATTACCGTTCCATATTTCACGAACATTTTCCAAGCGATGCTGCCGCCTTAAGCGTTCCTCAGGAAGCAAGTGTGGCTTGTAGTACTAAAATCGCATTAGAGTGGGATGAAGCGTTTAAAAACATGAATGATCCATCAGGAAGAGCGGTGGCAAATGTCCATGACGATGCCTATATCAAAGCATAAAAAGTAGTTTTCGGAGATTAGTTTGTTTGCTATACCTGAACGACTTTCAGATTCTAAACGTTCGTCAATTTTGATGGACGTTTTTTGTTGAAATCCCACCAAAAATGTTAATAACTTAAAGCTTTTATACCCAATTTTCAATAGGAAATCCTATGCGTTTTTATATATTTGCTCGTTAGACAAAAAATAGATTTTTTACCATAAAATAATATGAGCGACGAGATTAAAAAGAACAGTTATTCGGCCGATAGTATACAGGCATTAGAAGGAATGGAGCACGTAAGAATGCGCCCTTCCATGTACATTGGAGATACTGGAGTCAGAGGTTTACATCACTTGGTTTATGAGGTAGTTGACAACTCTATCGATGAGGCATTAGCCGGACACTGTGACACGATTAGTGTTATCATAAACGAAGATAATTCGGTTACCGTTGAAGATAACGGACGTGGAATTCCGGTCGACATTCATAAAAAAGAAGGCGTTTCTGCACTTGAAGTTGTAATGACTAAAATTGGTGCAGGAGGAAAGTTTGATAAAGACTCGTATAAAGTTTCAGGTGGACTTCACGGTGTTGGCGTTTCGTGCGTAAATGCACTTTCTGACCACTTGAGAGCAACCGTTTACAGAGAAGGAAAAGTTTACGAGCAAGAGTACGAAAAAGGAAAGGCAATGTATCCTGTGAAGCAAATTGGTGAAACAGACAAGCGCGGAACGATGGTTACTTTTCATCCTGACAAAAGCATATTCACTCAAACCATTGAGTATTCTTACGATACCATTGCGGGACGTATGCGCGAATTATCTTTTTTGAACAAAGGAATTACAATTACACTTACTGATAGAAGAGATGTAAATGATAAGGGCGAATTTGCTTCAGAAGTTTTCCATTCTACAGAAGGACTAAAAGAGTTTGTTCGATTTTTGGATAAAGGAAGGGAAGCAATTATTTCTCATGTGATAAGCATGGAACATGAAAAAGGAGAAGTTCCTGTTGAAGTAGCGTTGGTTTACAATACAAGCTATTCAGAAAACATATTTTCTTATGTGAATAATATAAACACACACGAAGGAGGAACGCATTTACAGGGTTTCCGTATGGGATTAACGCGTACGTTGAAAAAATATGCTGACTCTTCGGGTTTATTGGATAAATTAAAATTCGAAACTACTTCTCTGTTTCCTAATTTAGTTTTGGTTTGTCCCTCGAACTGTGGTTCCTGAACTTTTACCGAAATAATAGC
>NZ_JANXTI010000053.1 GCF_025352425.1 Flavobacterium sp. | reverse complement strand
TCTTCCAAAAAAAAAGAGGCTTAATTGCCTCTTTTTCTATTTAAAAACCATTTGGTTAGATAAAGTATGGCGACTTTAAGTATTGAACCATAAGAACTATAAAGTAATGATTTGTATGAACCTAGAAAACCTGATAAGATGTGACGGGGCTCCAGACATTCTTTGGTTTTTTCAATGCTCAAAATCAATTTGTGATAATTGATTTCTTTTTCAAGTTTTAATATTTCCATGTGTCTTTCAATTTCTGCGAAGGATGAGTATTTTTTGGTTTCCATAATTATTAGTCATTAAAAAATATTTCTGAAAATTTCTCCAATATTGTTCCTTCAATTAATTTGTCCTTAATCGCAAACAAAAAGCATGTTACAAATAAGTAGATCCCGCCAACAATTAGAAATCCCAAAGCTTCACTGTTAAGTAATTTACCAATAAAAAAAGCTCCGGCAATCGAAAAAAACAATAAAACCATGCTAAAACACAATACAATTAAAAAAAACTTTAATAAAGTGCTCGTCGATTTCATTGCAACTTTAAAACCTTTCAGTTTGTAGTAAGCAATATTACTCTCTATATAATCCTGGGTATGATCCTGAATACTTTTCGCGTTTTCTTTTAGTTCTTCAAAAGCCATTTGTCATCGTTTTTTTAGGATACCAATTAATTTTGGAATCTGGTGCTTTCGTCCCTCACACTTTCTTTTTGAAGTTTTGCGGTTTTTTCTTTCAACTCGGCAAGCTTTGTTTCTAAAAAGGAAATCATGTCTTCCGTTTTATGGCTCATATTAGAAACCATTCCGTCGTAAGATTCTTCCAAATCGAATTTAGTATTAGTAAATTTATTTTTCAATTCTTTTGAAACGTTTTCGAATTTATACATTAAATCCTCTTTTGCGTCATCAAAACTATTTTTTAATTTTTCGCGGGTTGCAGAGCCTTTATCCGGCGCAAATAAAATTCCAATTCCTGCTCCGATTGCGGCTCCTGTTAAAAAAGCCATAAATGAATTTCCTGTGCTGTTTGACATGGTTTTTAAAGTTTAAATTATTAATAATATTTTAAAGTTACACCTTTTACTAAAAGTTCGTTAATAAAAGAACATCATTTCGTTTAAAGTCAATATACGGCGATATGTTGCACTGCTTTTTTAAAAACATAAAAGGATTCCTAAAAAAATTAAAAGCGTTTTAAAACTAACCTGTGAAAGCCGTTTATTATTGTTAAATCTGATGCAAACTAAATTCTTAATAAGAAATACTAATAATCAGAAAAAGCGTCGAATTAAACAAATTACCTTATAAAATTACATCTTATTCAATAATTCCAAAACCCTATCATTCTTCTCAACATTTTTCAATTCTGAAAGCTTCACTTTAAAATCCTTTAAATTATCCAAATCTTGTTTTAAGTTTTGAAGGGCCGTATATCTAACCAAAGGCAATTGACTTTTTAACGACATACCATATAATTTCATTAAAGATTCCACTTCAATATCTTTTGCCTGCACTTTATCTGAATAATGCAAAATCAAATTAGCGAACAATAAAGCGTTATTATCATTCTTGACATTCTTGACAATTGTCTGATTTATCAAACTAAAATTGTCAATGCTTTTTATATTATCAACGATACTTTTTAAAATCAAATCTGCAGCATTCTCATCCTTCTCTTTCACATATTTATTGATTTCCTTTTGAGTTGCCATCAATAAATTCTCTTCTTTTTTGCCTTTTTCTTCCCAGGCATCCTTTAACCCAACCGTCTTATTGAATACTAATTTCGCGGCGTTTGAGTCCTTATCAACATTGAAATAACCCAAACGCTGAAACTGGAACTTCTCTCCCGGTTTTACATCTTTTAAACTTGGTTCAACAAAACCCTTAACAATCTGCAAAGAATTCGCATTCATAAAGTCCAAAAAGTTCTTCTCCTTATGCGTATCCGGAGCTTCGTCAATAAACAAGCGGTCATACAAACGTACTTCAACTTCTAAAGCCTGCGGAATAGATACCCAGTGCAACGTCCCGGCAACCTTGCGCTGACTGGCTTCGCTCCCACTCCCGCTTCGGCTGTCTTCATCATAAGTAACATGAATTTCTACAATATTTCCTTCAGAATCCTTAACAACGCTTTCTCCTTTTATAATGTATGCATTCTTCAAACGCACTTCTTTTCCTAAAGACAATCGGAAAAACTTATTGCTCGCTTCTTCCAAAAAGTCCTCTCTTTCAATATACAATTCCCTTGAAAAAGGTACTTCTCTGAAACCCGCACTTTCATCTTCCTGGTTATTTTCGGCCTCAAGCCATTCAATTTTTCCTTCCGGATAATTAGTAATAACCAGTTTCACCGGGTCTAAA
>NZ_JANXTI010000031.1 GCF_025352425.1 Flavobacterium sp. | reverse complement strand
AACGCCAGATTTATATTCTAATTGGCAACCCAAGGAACTTATAACTTCTAAAACTCTAAAATAATTTTTTACTATATTTGACATAGATATTGGTTTGTTTGGCGACATCAAGATACTGAATTTCAGTATCTTGACCAATATTTAATCAATTTATTTTTACTTTAAATAATTACACCCAACGGGTTAACAATACTAAAATATATGCTTTTTTCATCTTGATTTAATGGATTAATTCTGAGGCGAATTTAATAGATTTCTTTTACGGATAACGGTAAAAAACAATTTTTATTACATTTGAAGTATAAATTCAACGAACGTTTTTTCAATTTATTTTGACTATTAACGTATTTTTGAAGAAATGATTTTCAAATTACCACATTATCAAATTATCCAAATGAAATACCATCAAATAGACCGCAATCTGTTCATAAAAAACAGAGCCAAATTCACAGCGCAAATGAAACCCAACAGTGTTGCTGTGTTTAATTCCAATGATATTTATCCGGTTTCTGCCGATAGTTCACTGCCTTTCGAACAACACCGGGATATATTTTATTTATCCGGCGTTGACCAGGAAGAAAGTATTTTACTGCTTTTCCCTGATGCACCTTATGAGCATTTGAAAGAAGTATTGTTTCTAAAAGAAACCAACGAACATATTGCCATTTGGGAAGGTGAAAAACTGACGAAAGACCGGGCTTATGAAGTTTCCGGAATCAAATCAGTGATTTGGCTACAGGATTTCCACAAGACTTTAAAGGAAGTTATGGCTTACGCGGAAACGATGTATATCAATACCAACGAACATTATCGTGCCTCGATTGAAACGGAAACCCGTGAAGCGCGTTTTGTAAAATGGTGGAAAGAGAATTATCCCGCACACAAAGTGGAGAAAGCCAATCCTATTTTGCAACGCATTCGTTCCGTAAAGGAAAAGGAAGAACTTGATTTGATTCAGGAAGCGTGTAATATTACCGAAAAAGGGTATCGAAGGGTATTAAAATTTGTAAAACCAAACGTTACCGAGTATGAAATCGAAGCCGAATTTGCGCATGAATTCATCCGAAACCGTTCGAAAGGGTTTGCCTATACACCAATCATCGCATCAGGAAATAACGCCAATGTATTACATTATATTGAAAACAACCAACCCTGCAAAGCCGGTGATTTGATTTTGCTGGATGTTGGTGCCGAATATGCCAATTATTCCAGCGATATGACCAGGATGGTTCCTGTTTCGGGAAGATTTACGGCAAGACAAAAAGAAGTTTACAATGCCGTGTTGCGGGTGAAAAATGAAGCAACAAAAATGCTGACCATTGGTAATCTCTGGAAACAATACCATATAGAAGTGGGCAAAATAATGACTTCAGAATTACTCGGCTTGGGATTGATTGATAGTGCCGATGTGCAAAATGAAAATCCGGAATGGCCGGCTTATAAAAAATATTTCATGCACGGAACCTCGCACCAAATGGGATTGGACACGCATGATTACGGACTCTTACACGAACCAATGAAGGCCAATATGGTGTTTACCGTTGAACCTGGGATTTATATTCCTGCAGAAGGTTTCGGAATCCGTATTGAGGATGATGTTGTGATTCAGCCCGACGGAGAGCCTTTCAATTTAATGAGAAACATTCCAATTGAAGTGGAGGAAATTGAATCGATGATGAATTCTTAGTTAGAGGAAAGAAAATAGATGATAGACGGCTCACGGAAGTGGGTCGTTTTTATATTGGAATAGTTTCCACGAAGATTTCATTTCCTGCGTTATTATAATAAGCGCAGGTTTTTTTATCCATAATAACAATCCATTTTTCCACACCTGATTTGGCACAATCCAAAAGAAAGGTTTTATAATCCGTTTTACCTTGTTGATGCGCTTTTAAATCTGCTTTGAATCGCTCAATGTTTGTTTCATCTGCAATGGAAAGCCCTTCTGAAAAACCTTCAGATGAAACTTTAAAATTATCTTTTCCACAATAATTAGTGTGGTTGTCAAAAACAAAAGTCTCAAAAGAAATTACGCCAAGCGCAATAATATCCTGCATATACTTAGGGAAATCGGCGCCGTTTTTTACTTTAGAATGCGCTTCTTTTATTTGTTGGATGGTGAACATGACTTATTCTTTTTTAGGTAATTGTATTCGTAATTAACCTTTTATCCTCAACAATATCTCATTCTGAATCTTCAGCACCTTGTTTTCTTCCTGCAGTTCCGCAATCAGATTGTCTTTTTCTTTATGCAAAGTCATGTCTTCCGGCTTAATGTAGGTATAGTCGGCTGGTAACTGGTCGGCAATATCCCTAAAGAAGTTGTGCTTTACAGCATGCGAAATGTTTAAAAGGATTCCTGTATGAATGCCTTTAGTCCTTGTGTAATTAGTAATTGAAATTCCTCTACGGTCAATCTTATTCCCTAATTCGGTTTTCGACATCTTGTTTTTAGTGATGTAATCGAGAATCATTTTTCCTGTATCTATCATAAACTGTGCTTTTTCATTGAGATAAAGATATAAAAAATATCAATATAGAAATAGTATATAGTATTTGTGAAATAAAAACATATATGATAGAAACAGTATATGATAAATTATAAATCCAAATCAATATAATAAAAATATAAACAGATTAAATAGAAATATAAACAAATTGAATAAATATAATAAATGACAAACTAGAAATACAAATAAACTATTTAGAAATATTATATAATATATGTGATATATTTATTGTCATTTCTTGATTAAAAATAGAGTAAGTAATCGGAAATAAAGATGTTATTGATTTGCTTTTCTTGTCTCTTGCATCTTGCTTCTTCCCTCCCAAAACCTTATTTTTGAAGCATGAAACTGCTTACCTATAAAAACACGAAAATCTCCTATACCGACGAAGGTAAAGGCATGGCTGTGGTTTTACTGCACGGTTTTCTCGAGAATAAAACCATGTGGCGTGCCTTCATCCCCGAACTAAGCACGAAATACAGGATTATCACCATCGATTTATTAGGTCATGGTGGAACAGAATGTTTGGGTTATGTCCATTCTATGGAAGATCAGGCCGATATGGCGCATGCTGTTTTACATGCATTGAAAATCAGAAAAGCGGTTCTCGTTGGTCATTCTCTTGGCGGTTATGTGGCCTTGGCTTTCGCCGAATTATTTCCGGATTATATGAAAGGTTTGTTTCTTTTAAACTCGACTGCTCGTGCTGACAGTGACGAACGAAAAACCAATCGGGACAGGGCCGTTAAAGCGGTAAAACAAAACCACACCAACTTTGTACGAATGTCTATTGCAAATTTATTTAGTGAAGACAACCGTGAACTATTGGCTAAGGAAATTGAAGAAGTAAAACTCCAGGCCTTAAAAACGCCTTTGCAGGGAATTGTTGCTTCTCTTGAAGGCATGAAAATAAGGAAAGACCGTGAAGTGCTGCTGCATTTTGCTCTTTATCCTATTCAGTTGGTTTTGGGTAAAAAAGATGGCGTGCTTCCCTATCATGAAAACATTGACCAAATTGAAGGAACTAAAGTGGAACTCACCTCTTTCCCTGATGGACACATGTCACATATTGAAAATAAAATGGAATTAAAGAAAGTTATGATTGATTTTTTAAAGAAAGTTTAAATAACTTTCTCCTCAAAAGGAACATCAACATTCAAAATTTCCTTTAATAAAATCACAAGCTGTTCCAAATAGTTTTCCATGATTTCGATGGAAATTACAGCCGCAATATCTTTTTCCTGTTTGAACTGAAAAGGCAAAAATCCCGATTTTAGATTCTTGAATGAAATAATGCCAACTTCCATTTCCTGACCGCTCGCTATTTCCTGATACATAAAAGCATACGCCATAACCTGGATAATCTTTTCGTTTTTGATGTCGTCTGTTAAACCCTTCCACTCTTTAAGTGTTACGTTTCGCTGTTCGACTTTTCCAGTCTTGTAATCAACGATTCGGATTCTGCCTTTATGAAGTTCGATGCGGTCAACTTTCCCGCCAATTTTAACCGGAAAAGGCAAATCGGGATGATGTAAAGTTTGGGATAGCTCCACTTCTAAACCAATAATTTGAATTTCATCACCATTTTTAATCGATTCAAGTTCGAGTTTTAGAAAATTTAGGACATTTCGCTTTGCGACTTCAAACGCTAACAGGTTTCTTCCTTTATTGATTTCCCCTTCTTTGTAGATTTTTTTGAATTGGTTCAGGACTTCTGAATCAATTTTTGACATAGCGCTACTGATATCGTCAATGGTCAAAATACGGCCAATGTATGGCTTGTATAATTCTTCCAATGCACCGTGTATAATGGTTCCCAACGTATTTACCGCAATGCTCTCCTCGACCTCATCGGTTTCCGAAATACGCAAAACCCGTTGAAAATAAAACTGAATCGGATTGCGGATATACGTCGTCAAGGAAGACGGTGAAAATCCTTTTTCGGCTATTTCGCGAAGGCGGGTCATGACGCTTTCTGTCTTTGGAACAACTATTGGCTGATGGGCAATATTTGGCACATCGGGATTATAATATTGGAATGTCAGGTTGTGATTGGGTTGTTTTTCAATTTCCAATTGTGTGATGAAACGACTTTTTTCGCCAGCATCAAAACCTTGGCTATCGGAATTATAAAGTAAATAAATGTTTTTGGCACGCTGCAGCAAATGATAGAAATGATAGGTGTAAATAGCGTCTTTTTCTTTGTAGGTGGGCAGTCCATATTGCAATTTCACATCATACGGAATAAAGGAATTTATTGATTTTCCCGCTGGAAATTTGCCTTCATTTACCGAAGTGATAATTACAGTTTCAAAGTCTAATACGCGGCTTTCCAACACACCCATAACCTGCAAGCCGCTCAAAGGTTCGCCTTCAAAGGAAACTTCGGCTACATCTATGACTTGTTTGTAAATAGCCTGTAACGTTTTGAGGTCGTTTATGGAATGATGTTCGGAAAAATAAGAAATCATTTTGTTGATGACTTTAAAAATCGAGTACACAAAAGCATTTGTTATCTTTTCTTCTTCGTTTTCATAACTCAAATTGCTTTTGATTTTTAACAAAATCTGAGCTACATTTTCTAAAACAATTACTGATCCCGCATCCCATTTTTGGAACAATAGCGAAAACAACTCATTGTCTTTGGCATAAAGTTCTTCGAGCTTTTTATGAGTAATAAATGAATAGTTGTTCTTATTAATTATGGAAACCAATTCATTAGCATTTAGGTAAGGTTCAATAAGTGGATGCGTCAGGATATCCAGAACATCCTTATAATACATCACATACCCTGATGGATTTCTGGTTAAGGCATTGGTGTGTAATTTGAATAGTTTTGCAATCAGTAACTGCGCAGGATTGTTTTTGCTTGAAAACCCCATCGTAATATTCAGTGCATCAACATTAGCGGGTAAAGCATACAACATAGGCAGTAACAAACTCTCTTCTCCCAATACTAACGCCACATTTTGCAGACTTCCTTTAGAGCCATATTCTTCGATAATGCTCCCGGCTATTTTAGCCTGTCCTATGGATTTTGAAGTAGCAATGACATGAATGTTTTTCTCGGTTTTAAAATCATTCGAAATCCATTCATAAGGGTGTGTTTTATAATAAATCCATTCCGACTTAAACTTTCTTTGGAAAAGCCCGGCGTCATGAAACGAATCGTGGAGCAAGGTTTCGTCAATATCCCAATAAATTTTGGCAACATCAATTGCTAACAGATGCTGAATAATCTTTTCTTCGGCTTGATTGAGCGCATTGAAACCCGCAAAAACAAATTGCTTATCATTATTATTTTCAGAGAAATGATTTAGATTTTCAACAGCTTCGCGATAAATCAAACCCTGATAACCAATACCTTTATTTAATAAATGCTGATACAATGAATGATAATATTCCGGTAGTTTCTTCCAGAATAGCAAATGCTTCTCTATCAAATCTGTTCTTTTATCTACATCAACTGACCAATGCTCAATATCCTTAATATCTTCAAGGTATTTTAAAATTTTGTCAGCATTTAATAAATAGCGGTCTATTTCGTTGAAATCCTGGAGTACCGTTTTGGCCCAATTGGCAAAGTTTTCAAAAGAATCCGGATTGTCTTTTGTTAAAGAAAGGTACACTTCATAAAACTCAAACAGCAATTCAACGCTATCCACCGAACGAATACCGGCAATATCCTGAACAAACTCTTCAATACTTATTATCTCGGGCGCAAAGACATTATTTAAAACTACCTTTTTAAATTCTTCCAGCAAGAAAACCTTTGCTCTTTTGTTGGGTAAAACAATGGTCAATTCCGATAAGTTGTCAGAATAATTTTTTAAAATTTCCTGGGCAAGTTGATGAAGAAAGGTTGGTTTTGACATTCTATAAAAATAAAAAAACGCCCCGATAAATCGAGGCGTTTCTTAAATTATTTAGAAAAAATTATTTTATTAATTTTACTTCTGTTCTTCTGTTGTTAGCTTTACCAGCTGCAGTTTTGTTAGTGTCAATTGGTTTTGACTCTCCGTAACCTATAGATGATAATCTTCCCGAAGCAATACCTTGGTCAATTATATAGTTTCTAACCGCCGCCGCTCTGTCTTCAGACAATTTTTGGTTGTAAGCGTCTTTACCATCACTATCTGTGTGACCTTCAATAGAGAAGTTAGAGTTTGGATACTCTTTCAAGATAGCTGTAATAGCTTGTAATACTGGGTAAGTTTGTTGTTTAAATGAAGCTTTACCACTATCGAACAAGATAGTTTTGGCATAGTCATTTAATCTTTTTATAGCTTCTTCAGTAGCCTCTGGACAACCATTGTTAGCAACAGTACCAGCTACATCCGGACATTTATCATCTTTGTCAAGAACGCCATCGTTATCTCTGTCTGGATAAGGGCAACCTGCATTCTCTCTTGGACCTTTAACGGTTGGACATTTATCATCTTTATCTGCGATACCGTCGCCATCAGCATCAGGACAACCGTTTAAAGATTTTAAACCAGCAACATCTGGACAAGCATCATCTTTGTCAGCGATTCCGTCGCCATCAGTGTCAGGACAACCATTAAATTCAGCTGGTCCGGCAACATCTGGACAAGAATCGCTAGCATCAGTAATTCCGTCACCATCTGTATCAGGACATCCGTTGAATTGTTTCAAACCGGCAACTTCCGGACAAGCATCGTCTTTATCATAGATTCCGTCACCGTCTGTATCTTTACCTCCAAATTTGAAAATAAGTCCACCAAAATGTTGCATATGTGATGGCATATCTTCACGAAGATCTTCGAAAGATTGTTTGTAAGTAGCGCGGTATGTTAAACCTACCATTTCAGTAAACCAATAAGTTAACCCTAAACCTCCGTTTAATGTACCTGCGCGCATTTCGTCACCAATCCAGGTATAACCTCCACCGATATGAATGGAAGGATCGATTGTTTTAGATTTTATTAGGCTCATTAAGCTGTAATTAATTACTCCGTCAACTGCATAATAATTTAAATCTCCAGGATTAACTACTGTGTAAGGTCCTTCTCCAACTCTTGGTAGTACGTATCTACTTATCTTGTTAATAGACCCTGTAACTCCAAAAGAGAAATTACTTCCTACGTATTTAGATACGTTTAAATAAGACACAGAAGGTAGGATATTCCAGTTATCTTTAGCATTAAAGAACTGAGAAAATTGGTCCTCCAGTTTAGTAGCAGCACTTACTCTAGTATCTACTGCGTTAGCCCCAAACGAAATCGCCCAAGGATTGTTACTGTCCTGAGCTTGCGAGCTGAATCCAGCTAACATTACCAAAGCAACGAATAATTTGTTAAGATGTTTCATACTTAAAATTTGATTAGATTATAATAATTATAATGAACAAAAGTAATACCTATAATTCGAATATCAAAATCAAAATGTTAAAATGTGTGAATTATATAAGGAATTGGTACTAATTCTGAAAGTTATGCGGTTTTTTTTCAATGTTTTAGCATTTCCACGACCTCGATAAAAGCGGCTATTGCCTTGTCTAGGTGTTCTTTAGTGTGCGCGGCCGATAATTGGACGCGAATTCTCGCTTTATCTCTTGGCACGACTGGGAAGAAGAAGCCGATAACGTAAATTCCTTTCTTTAGAAGTTCTTCCGCCATAATTTGAGACAATTTAGCATCGTACAACATCACGGGAACAATTGCAGAATCGCCATCGATGAAATCAATTCCGGCCTTACGCAAACCTTCTTTGAAATAATTGGTATTCCATTCTAATTTATCCCTGAGTGTTGTGTCTTTTTCTAACAATTCAAAAACTTTGATTGAAGCACCAACAATAGCTGGCGCCAATGAATTTGAAAACAAGTACGGACGGGAACGTTGACGCAGAATTTCAATCACTTCTTTTTTGGCTGTAGTATAGCCGCCCATAGCGCCACCTAATGCTTTTCCCAAAGTACCGGTGATGATATCAACCCTTCCCATTACGCCTTTGGCTTCCAATGTTCCTTTTCCTGTGGCTCCGATAAATCCTGCAGCATGGCATTCGTCAACCATTACAAGTGAGTCATATTTATCGGCTAAATCGCAGATTTTATCCAATGGCGCCACCAGTCCGTCCATTGAAAAAACGCCGTCAGTGACAATAAGTTTAAATCGATGTCCGGCTTCAACTGCTTTTTTCAATTGGTTTTCCAAATCTTCCATATTGGAATTTTCATAACGATAACGCGCGGCTTTACACAAACGAACTCCATCAATAATCGAAGCATGGTTCAAACTATCTGAAATAATACAATCGTCTTCGCTCAATAAAGGTTCGAAAACACCACCATTTGCATCAAAGGCTGCTGCGTATAATATAGTGTCTTCTGTCCCATAGAAATCGGCTATCTTTTTTTCAAGGGTTTTGTGGATATCCTGTGTACCGCAAATAAATCGCACCGATGACATTCCGAAACCATGTGTATCCAAAGCATCTTTTGCAGCCTGAATCACTTCCGGATGTGAAGACAATCCCAGATAATTATTGGCACAAAAATTTAAAACCGTTTTGCCGTTCACAGTGATTTCTGCTCCTTGAGGAGATGTAATGATCCTTTCTTTTTTGAAAATCCCATTTTGTTCAATGGTATCCAATTCATTTTGTAAGTGTTGTTGAATTTTTCCGTACATGTTGTGTTATTTGTTTGTGACTACAAATTTACTATTTCCAAAGTTTCCCCAATATAAACCAATGTTTTTTTAGCGACTTTAAAACCCATTTTTTCAATGGCGTTTTGGTAATTTTCTAATTGCAATTGGTATTTGGGTTGGTGTGAACCTGTTTTATAATCCAATAAGTAAATTTCATTATTTGCAGAAAGTACCATTCTATCAGGCTTGACAAGATTACCTTCTTTTTGAATTATGGTTTTTTCGTTTAAGATTTTGTGTTCTTTTGAGAAAAATGATTTCAGTTCCTGATGATTTACAATTTCATGCATAGTTCTGGCAACGGCATCTTTTTGCGAACACACAATCAATCCGTTTTCAATAGCTTTTATCAATGCCAAATCAATATCATCTTTGGTTTTAATGAATGACAAAATCTCGTGCAGAATGTTTCCGTATTCGATGGCTTTTTGCTGTTTTGTATTCCACATCAGGCTTTCGCGTTGTGCGATTTTGATGCTTTTCGGATTTAATGTTGTCGAAAGTTTTGGAATAGTTTCGGTTTCATCTTTTGTTTCTTTTGTTACTGATATTTTTTCGGCTTTGCCAAACTCATATTCCAATTTATTTTCGGCAAACAGCTTCTTTTCTGCCAAAAACTTAATAAAAAACGATGCCATGTTATTTGGATATTCCCCCGAAGTTTTGCTTTTGCTCTGCATACCGGAAATAATATATAACTGTTCTTCAGCACGTGTCATTGCTACATATAAAACATTGATGTCATCCAATAATTCCTCCTGTTTTTTCTGATTGTAGATTAGCGCCGATTCTTCGCCATAACCAGAAACGTTGCTGTTTTTATCGACTAAAACTTTGGCCAGCCCAACTTGTTCTTCATCGGCATTAAGCCAAATTTTTTCTCTTGGCCCTTTGCTGTAATCTTCTTCGGCAAACGGAAAAATTACTAAAGGAAATTCCAATCCTTTTGAAGTGTGGATGGTCATAATACGCACTGCTTCTTTGCCTTCGGGTGACGGAATGCTCAACTTACCGGAATTAGTATCCCAATAAGACAGAAAATCGGATATTCCGGCTTGCTTTTTTAAATCTTGTTCAAGCACAATATCCAAAAAGTACTGCACATAAGCATTTCGTTTTTCGATTGGAATAATTTTCGAAATGATACTTTCGGCAGCTTCATACAATGACTTTTTCCTGGTGTTTTTAAACGAGAAATGAATGTCAAAACTGGCTAACCATTTCTCAAAATCACCTTCATCATTTTGTTCCATTCCGAGAGCAATAAAATCATGGATAGGCATATTTTGCTGACAATTTGAGGCAATATAATACAGGGAATTTGCTTTTGATTCGCGGTCGTTATTGTTTTTCAAATAGTATAAAACCGCAATAATACATTGCACTTCCGAAGAAGAACCAATCAGCAGACTCTCAGAAGACAAAATCGGGATTCCTTTTTGCGTTAAATAATTGGCAATAGCAATTCCGTTGTTTTTTTTTCGGGTTAAAATGGCAATATCTTTATAGCTGAATCCGTTGGCTTTTACTTTTTGAATAGTGTTTAATGTTGCCAATAAATACAACTCTTCTTTTGCCGGATTTTCGTCTTCTTCAAATGCTGGTTTATCCAATTTAGGCACAAACGAAATATTGACATAGCCGCCTTTTTTAGAATTTAATAATTGATGGCTGTGATTTTGATATAAATCTTTATAATCTTCATGCTTAAATTCATTAGCTATAAAGCCAAAGAAATTGTTGTTAAAATCGATAACTTCTGAATAACTTCTCCAATTTGTTTCTAATGCTTTTACTTCTTTTATATGATGTAAAAAAGAATTTTCTTCTTTACTCAATTCGATAAATTGCTCTGCTTTTCCGCCTCGCCAACGGTAAATAGATTGCTTTGGATCGCCAACAATCATCAGTGAACCTCTTTCGCCTAATAAATCTTCGCTCGAAAGCGAATTGTCAATCAGCGGAATGAGGTTTTGCCATTGCATTTCGGAAGTATCCTGGAATTCGTCAATGAAGAAGTGTTTGTATTTTTCACCTAAACGCTCATAAATAAAAGGCGCCGGTTGATTCTGAATTTGCTCGTGAATCAATTTATTGAATTCGGTTATTGATAAAATTCCTTGTTCTTTTTGAATGTCGGTCAGTTTATTACTAAGGGTATTCAGCAAAGAAAGTGGCGTGATGTTTTTTAGAAATGCTTCGTAGAAATTCTTTGTTTCAAATTTTTTATAAATGAGTGCCAAAATCTCAAGCATTTGCGGAATTAATGCTTCAATAATTCCCTTGTCAACTGCATTTTTATTGATTGCAATGTCTTCAAATTCGTGATACGTCTTGTTTTTGAGGTTAACTCTTTTTTCATGAATACTCAATAAATGATTTGAGAAAGTCTGTCGCGAAAACGAATTTAAATCTATGCCGTTATTTTCAATCAACTGCAGCATTTCTGCGGCTAGGGCTACTGTTTCTGATTCTAATTGTTCGGAAAGTTCAATTAGCTTATTTTTGATAACAACAAAATCAGCTATTTTCTTTTTGTCAAAATGCCCAATTTCCTCGCGATTGTTTTCATTTAAAATTAACTTGCCTGTTTCCATAATTTCCCGCGAAATGTCCCAGGATTTGTCATCATCAGTTTTTTCCATGGTGAAGTCGACCAATAATTTTGTTAACTCGACGTCATTTCCCGCTTCGGCAATAATGGCGTCAACTGCTTCATTCAAAAGACTTTCCGTATCCAGAGAAACTTCGAAGGTGATTGGCAGATTCAAATCGTGTGCAAAAGCACGAATGACTTTGTGTGTAAATTTATCAATGGTCGAAATGTCAAAAGCGGCGTAATTATGAATCAGGTTTTTGATAATGCTCTTGGCTTTTTCGGCAATAGCATTCAAACTCAAACCCGTGTCCAAACTGATAACCTGCATTAATTGCAATGCTTTCTCAGATGGGTTTTCTTTGCTGAATTGCGAAAGACTTTCCAAAACACGGCTTTTCATTTCGTGCACGGCTTTATTGGTAAACGTAATGGCAAGAATATTGCGATAGGCATCAGGCTTTTTGGAAAGCAGGATTATTTTCAAATATTCTTTTACCAAAGTATAGGTTTTACCTGAGCCCGCCGATGCGTCATATATAGAGAAAGCTGGTTTTTGCATTAGTTTTTAGTAATTAGATAAACAAAATTCAACTTGCTGGTTTCGCCGTAATATTCCACTTCAAATTCGTCAAATTTAATCGCGCCGATTTTTTCGATCGCTTTTTGCGAACGATAGTTGAATGCACCAATATGAAAATAGACTTTATCCACAAACTCAAAAGCATAATCGAGCATGAGTTTTTTCAAGGCTTTGTTATATCCATTGCCCCAAAATTTTGTCCCTATAAAAGTGTAACCAATTAAAACCGAACTGTCAGTTTCATTATAATCATAATAACGGCTGCAGCCAACGGTTTCATTTGTGGCAGCGTCAATAATAAGAAAAGCGCCTTTCGATTCTATTGCACCTTTGAAATAATTGGTAAAATCTTCCAATTTATAGCGGTTCGGATTTGGATGTTGTTCCCAGACTAAAGGATTAGACGCAACTTCAAACAATCTGTCAAAATCGGATTCCTGAAGCGGAATTAGCTTTATTAAATCGTTGTGAAGAAACGTAGGCTGTAAAATAAATTGCATTTATCGGTTTTAATGTTAAAAATCGAACCCCGAAAAAGTATACTACTAAATATTTATTAAGGCATTTCCTTTTCCGAAGTTAAATGTATAAATTTGAATTCAATTATTTTTAATAACTTTTAAATACGATATCATGGCTTTTGAATTACCGCAGTTACCTTATGCATATGATGCATTAGAACCCCATATTGATGCCAAAACGATGGAGATTCACCATTCAAAACATCACAACGCTTACACAACTAATCTAAATGCTGCTGTTGCAGGAACCGATTTAGAAGGAAAAACAATAGAAAATATTTTGATAAACCTCGATATGAAAAATGCAGCTGTTAGAAATAATGGTGGTGGGTTTTATAATCATAATTTGTTTTGGAGAGTAATGGCGCCAACCGGGGGTGGGAAACCTTCGGGAGATTTAGCTGATGCAATAGATGCGGCTTTTGGTTCATTTGACGAATTTAAAGCACAGTTTGCAAAAGCCGGAACGACACGTTTTGGTTCAGGCTGGGCGTGGCTTTGTGTTCACAAAGGCGGCAAAGTTGACGTTTGCTCAACACCAAACCAGGATAATCCGTTAATGCCGGAAGTTGGTTGCACAGGTTTCCCAATTCTTGGAATGGATGTATGGGAGCATGCTTATTATCTGAACTACCAAAATCGACGCCCGGATTATATTGAAGCTTTCTTTAATGTGATTAACTGGACAGAAGTCTCTAGATTATACGCTACAGAGAAATAAAAAGAATCTGTTTTTTAGGCATTGAACCGATTGTGAGAGCAGTCGGTTTTTTATTTGGCAATGTTACAAAAAATAAACAGGCGGAATCTCTTCCACCTGTTTGCCCCAAATCTACCATAACTTACTTAACCTACTAAATACTATGGTAGAACAAAACTAATAACTAGAATTGAATAATTGTATTTTTTGTTAAAATATATTGGGATGATAGGCAAATGAGAGGTTAATGCCCTTTTTCTAATTATTTTCAAAGAATTATAAAATAAAAAAGGTGAACTTACGTTCACCCTTTTTGCCCCAAATCTACCATAAACTTAACCTACTAATGCTATGGTAGTCCAAATGTAATCTGAATGTAATTATTAAAACAAAAAATATAGATGAAATGCACAAATAATCGTTTAACTTCAGAAAATGTTAAAATTTTAATATGCGCGAGCATTTTTCCCTTCATAAAAATTCATAAATGCCTTATTTGCAACGCGGTTTCCTCCCGCTGTTGGATAGTCACCTGTGAAGTACCAATCGCCTAAATTTTTTGGGCAGGCAAGATGTAAATTGTCCACCGTTTGAAAGATGATTTTCACTTGGGCATTTATGTCTTCGGAAGTCAATAGTTTCGCTATTTTATCTGATATCTCCTGGTCTGTGAAGGGTTTATAGATTTCTGTTACATAGTTAATAACATCAGTATCTTTATAATTAGCCTGTGCTTTGCATTTGGCATAAACCTCATCAATAACATGGTATAAATTGCGCTCTTTCAGCAGGGCTAATGTCGCCTGAAAAGCTACCAATCCTTCAAGCTTTGCCATATCAATTCCATAACAATCCGGATAACGAATTTGAGGTGCGGAGGAAACTACAACTATGCGTTTAGGATGTAATGTATCCATCATTTTGATAATTGACATTTTCAGGGTTGTGCCCCTAACAATACTGTCATCAATAATTACCAAATTATCCGTTGGTTTGATTACGCCATAAGTAACATCATAAACATGGGCAACCAAATCATCACGGCTGCTGTCTTCGGTAATGAAAGTTCTTAATTTAGCGTCCTTGATTGCTATTTTTTCGGTTCTGATTTTTACTGCAAGTATTTCTTCCAGTTTTTCTTTTGTCAGTGTTTTTCTGTTATCCAAAATGAACTGGTTCTTTCTCTGATTCAGAAAATCATTTGCAGCTTCCACCATTCCGTAAAAAGAGGTTTCTGCTGTGTTAGGAATATAAGAGAAAACGGTGTTATCCGTATCATTGTCAATGGCATTAAGAACAACGGGAAGAATCAATTTTCCTAATTCTTTTCGTTCCTGATAAATCTCGGCATCACTTCCTCGGGAAAAATAAATACGCTCAAAGGAACACGCTTTTTTAACCGTCGGCGTAATGATTTCCTCTTCCGTAATAATTCCGTTTTTTTTAATAATTAAGGCATGTCCCGGCTTCAATTCCTTTACATCTTCAAAAGCAACATTAAATACCGTTTGAATTACAGGCCTTTCGGATGCGACTGCAACAACCTCATCATCTTCATAAAAATAAGTCGGGCGGATTCCCGCAGGATCCCTTAACACAAATGCATCGCCATGACCTAATAAACCTGCCATGGCAAATCCGCCATCCCAACCCTTTGAAGCTTTTTTCAGGATTCTTGCTATGTCTAATTTCTCGGCTATTACCGGAGAAGCTTCTCTTTTGGATAAACCCTCGTTTTTACAATCCTGATAAAGATCCGTAACCGCATCATCTAGGAAATGGCCGATTTTTTCCATCACGGTAACGGTATCCGCCATTTCTTTTGGATGTTGGCCCAATTCTACCAGACTATTGAAAAGCTCTGTTACATTAGTCATATTGAAATTTCCTGCCAAAATCAGGTTTCGATGCATCCAGTTATTCTGACGCAAAAACGGATGAACGCTTTCCAGACTGTTTTTGCCAAAAGTTCCGTAACGAACGTGTCCCAAAAACAATTCACCTATGTATGGAATTTTTGCTTTCTGTAAATCGACATTATCCTGATATTCTGGATGCAATGTCAGTTCTTCGTTGATCCTCTCATTGATTTGGGCGAAAACATCCTGTATTGGCTGCGAATTGTTAGAACGAACTCTGCTGATATATCTTTCGCCCGGTTCTACATCAAGTTTTATCGAAGCGAATCCTGCACCATCCTGGCCTCGGTTGTGTTGCTTTTCCATCAGCAGATACATTTTTTGTATGCCATAGAAAGCCGAACCGTATTTTTTTTTGTAGAATTCCAACGGTTTTTTTAATCGTAAAAGTGCAATTCCACATTCGTGTTTTATGGCGTCACTCATTGTGTTGTAGTTTTAGTTGTGTTTTATTATACTGACAATTGAAAAATTGTATTATTTGAACCATTAAGATATTAAGGTTCATTAAGTCTTAATTTTCTTAATACCTTAATGGTTCAAATTTATTTTCCTATAAAAAATGCCCCGAAATTTCGAGGCATAAATTTAAGCTAATTCTATTTCAAATTGTGTTAAGGATTTGAATTGTTTTAGTCGCTCGTTAACTTCGTGTTTTGTTAAAGTCAACATTCTTTCTGTTCCAAATTTCTCTACGCAGAAGGATGCAAGATTAGAACCTTGTATGATGGCGGTCTTCATTGTTTCGAATGAAATGTCGCCTTGCTGTGTAATGAATCCGGCAAATCCACCGGCAAAAGTATCTCCAGCACCTGTTGGATCAAAAACATCTGCCAAAGGCAATGCCGGAGCATAAAAGATTTCATGGTTATGGAAAATCAACGCGCCGTGTTCCCCTTTTTTAATCACTACGTATTTTGGACCCATAGTATGGATTTTCTTTGCCGCTTTTACCAAAGAATATTCTCCTGATAGCTGACGCGCTTCTTCATCGTTGATTGTAATTACATCAACACGTTTGATTACATCCAATAATTCAGGTAAGGCGCAATCCATCCAGAAGTTCATAGTATCAAGAACAACCAGTTTTGGTTTTTGTGTCATTTGGTTCAAAACTCCGGTTTGTACAATTGGATGTAGGTTTCCCAACATTACAACATCGGCATTTTTAAAATTTTCCGGAACAACTGGATTGAAATCAGCCAACACATTTAATTCGGTAGCCAAAGTATCTCTCGAGTTCATATCATTATGATAACGACCGCTCCAAAAGAAAGTCTTTCCGCCTTTAACTACTTCAAGTCCTGAAATATCTATATTTCTTGAAGTCAATAAATCCAAATATTCCTGTGGGAAATCATCTCCAACAACCGAAACAATAGCCGATTGTAAGTTAAAATGCGAAGCTGAAAGCCCGATAAAGGTTCCTGCCCCACCTAAAATTTTATCTGTTTTTCCAAAAGGCGTTTCGATAGCGTCAAAAGCAACCGTTCCTACTATTAAAAGTTTGTTCATTGAATTGTCATTGCGAGATTTTGAAGCAATCTCAAATTAAAGGCGCAAAGATAAGTTTTAAGTTTCATTGTTGCAACCCTGAATAAAACAGCTGATTTTTGCAGTTTTGCTTGGTCTTTGTTCGCAAGCTGTTCGCAAAAACGACCCATTTTGCGAACGAAACCCGAACAACACCCGAACAACATCCGAAGAAACACTACAAAAAGTGCGATTTTACCTGTCATAAGTAGTCAGCATTAGTCATAACTAATCAATGCTGGTCAATAGTAGTCAATGCGAAATGTGATTTTGATTAAAGTAGTTTCTGCTCTTCCTTTTCGTAGAAAGCATCAGCAGAAATATATTTTTGTGCTTAATTAATTTTTTCCAAATAATAAAAACTAATTTCGAAATATTTGATTCGGATGAAAATACTTAAATTTATAAAAAATATTTAACGATGAAATCAATTGAAAAAGATTTTAATGAAGTTACAAAAAATTGGCATAACATATACCAATGGACAAAGTGTACAAAAATTAGTTATACTGAAGAAATCTCTCAACTACTCTTAAAGCAATTTGACCTAATTAAATGGACTGGAGATGGATTGAGAAAAAATAAATTCAAACAAGATCTTCATATTGGATATTGTCAAATAGATAAAGATCCTAATCAATTTATGGAGAAAAGATTTTGTAGAGCATTATTCAATATCTCTCTGGAGCATTTTGGCAAAATCATTGATTATGAAGTACCCTTAACTGAACCCAAACAAGGGCAAGGGAAAAAAAATCATGGAGATATAGACTTGTTATCCCAAAAGGAGAATAGTTTGTTTTTCATTGAAGTCAAAAAACATAAATCCGCAGAATCTTTATTAAAAGCAATTCTTGAAATATTTGTTTATACCTATCGATTACATCATTTTAAAATGATTAACTCATTAAAACTAGATTATGGATGCTCTGAAAGCACAACAATTGTTCCTGCTGTTTTAACCTTTTCTGATTCGAGATCAGGAAATCAAATTAAAGAGTTTTATAAATATCCTGAGTTACAGAATCTATTAAAAAGAATAAATGCAGAACTGAATAAAGAAGGAATAAAAAATATTGAATTTTATGTTGTTGAGGAATTTATTATTGAAAAGGCTCTAGTTTCATCGCTTATTAGAAACAAAGATTATAAAATTGAATTGAGTAAACCAATTTCTATAAAAAAATATAACATATAGATTTTTAATGAACCTAACCATCCACAGAGGCACTAACGAAATAGGAGGTTCTTGTATTGAGCTTCAATCAGGCGACAGCAGAATATTGCTTGACTTTGGTATGCCTTTATTAAACACCAATGGAAAATCTTTCAACTTTAGAGAATACGAAAATTTAGGCGTAAACGAACTTGTTAGTAAAAGTATTTTGCCAAATGTAAAAGATGCCTATTCTGAAAATTCAAAAATAAATGGTTTGATCATTTCACATTCTCACGGTGACCATTATGGATTGATGCACTATTTGAATAAAGATATACCTGTTTGGATTGGAGAAGCAACCCACGAAATTTTAAAATTGAACAACATCTTTCTCAATCAGGAAAACAAGATTGAAAACCCATATTATTTTGAACGATGGAAAAAATTTCAAATAGGCGATTTTACGATTACTCCTTATTGGAACGATCATTCAGCCTTTGATGCTTATTCTTTTTTGATAGAAGCAAATGGGAAAAAACTATTTTATTCAGGCGATTTCAGATCACACGGACGCAAAAAAGAAGTGTACAAAAATTTTATTGAAAACCCTCCAAAAGATATCGATTGTTTGATAATGGAAGGAACAACAATTGGCAGAAATATCACAAAAACAAAAACGGAGGATGATATAGAAAATGAATTTTTAGAGTGTTTCAAAAATTCAACTTCCATAAATTATGTATTTACATCAACACAAAATATAGATAGATTGGTTTCTATATATAAAGCCTGTTTAAGAGCCAAAAAGACTTTTGTTGTGGATGTTTATGGCGCACATATTTTAGAAAAACTTTCTAGTTTTGCAAAACTTCCTTCAATTTTAAATGGCTATCCAAATATGGGAGTTTATTTTTATAGTAAACCAACAAATAAATTAATCGGTGATGGATATAAAAAAATGGTTTTTAAATTTACTTCGAAGAAAATAAACAAAGATGACATTATAAATAAACCTTCTAATTATGTTCTTCTAGTCAGGTCATCAATGGTAAATGATCTAAAAAGCATGAATATCAAAGATGGGAATCTTATATATTCAATGTGGTCTGGATACAAAGACCAACCTAAAACCAAAGAATTTATTAATTTATTTGTAAACAATAATTTCAAAATAATTGACATCCATACTAGCGGACATGCTGATGTTGAAACATTAAAAGAATACGCCAATGCAATAAATCCTAAAATGATAATTCCAATACACACTAACAACAAGAAAGACTATAAAAGAATTTTCTGCCAAAAAATTTTAGAACTTGATGATAATCAGGTGTATAAAATGTAATTCGGATTAATAGTATATTTCCGTAATTTAAATGCAAACTCTCAAAATCAATCTTCACGGCGAAAGTTGGACACTAAAAAAATTTGAGTGCAGTGAAGATTATTTAAACGAATGCTTGAAAGTAGCTCGAAAAATGAAAGTCCCATTAACACAGGCTTTATTAAATCCTTTTTTCTATTATTATCTTAAAATACCCTCCATTCCATCAGTTGATCATTTGCCAGGAAACAAGCGGACTGGCTTATTGAATACACCAAAAAACCAAATTGAAATAATATTAGACGGGAAGAAAATCAGCAAACTTTATATCAAGGATTTAAATCAAGAACAATTGCTTTTCCCTTTATACAACATACATAAAACTGAAATCAAAGAAAAACAAAGCCCCGGAATTTATATTGAACAAAAAGCTGTTGGATTCATTGCCAGTTATGAAATAAAAGTAGATGATTTCACAATTGATGATTTACAATTCAATTTGCTACATTTCAATGACAAGCAACTGCTTCAAAAACCAAGCTATCAAAATAAAAAAGTGCTATTTAGAAAAAGGGAAACATTGTTAATTTACCAGAATAGCTTTGAGGTACTATAGTTCTACAACCGTTTCTGCGCCTCCTTTTCATAAAAAGCATCCACAGATAAATTGGGTAAACCCGAAGCCATTACCGCCAGTTCGTCACAACGTTCGTTTTGCGGATGATTGTTATGCCCTTTAATCCATTTAAAATCGACTTGGTGCTGGCGGTAAATTTTTAGGAAACGCATCCATAAATCCGGATTCTTTTTGTCTTTGAATCCTGTTTTCTCCCAGCCAAAAACCCATTTTTTCTCCACCGCATCCACAACATATTTTGAATCAGAAACAACCAAAACTTTCATATTAGGTTTTGTTATTTTTTCCAATCCCACAATCACCGCTAGCAATTCCATTCGGTTATTTGTAGTATGTCGGAATCCTTCGTAGAATTCTTTTTCATAAGTTGTTCCCACTAGCTCCATCACAACGCCATAGCCGCCGTTTCCGGGATTTCCTTTGGCAGCGCCGTCGGTGTATATGTGGACTTGATGTGAGTTCAAAATTATGAGTTATGAGTTATGACTTTTTCAATGATTTCCGGGAAATGTTTGTGTTCAAGCTCGTGGATTTTTGCTGCGATTTCATCTGCGGAAGCGCAATCTTCGATAGCTATTTTTTGTTGAAAAATAAATTCGCCTTCGTCATAATGTTCATTAACATAATGAATGGTAATACCGGTTTCTTTTTCCTGATTGTCTAAAACTGTTTGATGTATTTTCATGCCATACATTCCTTTTCCGCCATATTTTGGAAGCAATGCCGGATGAATATTGATAATCTTATTTGGATATGCCGCCACAATTTCTTCAGGCATTTTCCACAGAAAACCAGCCAATACTATCAAGTCGGGTTTAAGTTCCGCTATTTTATTCAAAACAAAACCTTCAGTAAGCTGTTCCCGATTGAAGATAAGCGTAGGGACATTATATTTTTCTGCTTTGACTAAAACTTTGGCATTTGGATTGTTCGTGAAAACACCAACTATGATAATATCCGGGTTGTTTTTGAAGTATTTAATTATATTTTCCACATTGGAACCAGTGCCTGAAGCAAAAAGCAAAATCTTTTTCATGTGAAGATAATATTGTTTTTCAGCGGAACATGGAATCGCCTATTATAGTTGTTCTTAAAAAAGGATGATTTATAATTTTGCGATTTCATTGGGAAGATAAAATTACAGCACAAAAAAAGAATAAATACTTGAATTAAAACATGTTTTTACAAGATTTTGAAATAATTTATTTATTTTCGTGGTCACATTTACTAACAAAAATGTTGTTTTAAAATAAAGTTTTTTATTTTTGCCAACAAATTAAAAATTAAAATTAGAAATTATGTCAGACATTGCATCAAGAGTTAAAGCGATTATTGTAGACAAATTAGGCGTTGATGAAAACGAAGTTGTAACAGAAGCAAGCTTCACAAATGATTTAGGAGCTGATTCATTAGACACTGTTGAGTTGATTATGGAATTCGAAAAAGAATTTGATATTCAGATTCCGGACGACCAGGCTGAAAACATTGCTACTGTAGGTCAAGCTATTTCTTACATCGAAGAAGCAAAAAAATAATAATTACAAATCCGTGAGACTTAAACTAGTTTCACGGATTTTTATTATTTTTACTGAAAAGAGTAAAACTGATTGACATCCAATCTCAAAAATATTGAAATACCCTTGTCTCTTTAATGATTATATTTGAAGAAAACATGGGTATTATTTGTTTAAATACGATTCTAAAAAATAAATTATGGCGTTAAAACGAGTTGTAGTAACAGGTTTAGGTGCAATTACACCTATAGGAAATAACATCGCTGACTATTGGAACGCTTTAGTGAATGGCGTTAGCGGTGCCGCCCCGATTACCTATTACGATACCGAAAAGCATAAGACAAAATTTGCCTGCGAAGTCAAAGGCTTCAATATTGAAGATTATATGGAACGCAAAGAGGCAAGACGAATGGATAAGTTTGCACAGTATGCTGTTGCGGCAAGCCAGGAAGCCATCGCAGATGCCGGAATTACCGATACAAATGTTGACAAACAAAGGGTAGGTGTAATTTGGGGTGCGGGAATTGGCGGCTTGGAAACTTTCCAGGAAGAAGTTATTAGTTACGCTCAAGGCGATGGAACTCCGCGTTTCAATCCTTTCTTTATCCCAAAAATGATTGCCGATATTGCTCCAGCCCACATTTCTATGCGGAATGGTTTTATGGGTCCAAATTATACTACGGTTTCTGCTTGTGCGTCTTCTGCCAATGCCATGATTGATGCATTCAATTACATTCGTTTAGGAATGTGTGATGTTATTATTTCAGGAGGTTCAGAAGCTGCGGTAACTATTGCCGGAATGGGCGGATTTAATTCGATGCAAGCCTTATCAACAAGAAACGATAGTCCGGAAACTGCTTCAAGACCTTTTGACGCAACCCGTGACGGATTTGTTCTTGGCGAAGGTTCGGGTGCATTAGTTCTTGAAGAATACGAACATGCTAAAGCGCGTGGTGCAAAAATATATTGTGAAATTGGCGGCGGCGGAATGTCATCAGATGCCTACCATTTAACCGCTCCACACCCCGAAGGAATTGGCGTTATCGCGGTTATGAATAATACACTTCGTGATGCTGGAATGAAACCTGAACAAGTTGATCATATCAACACGCATGGAACTTCGACTCCACTTGGTGATGTCGCTGAATTGAAAGCAATAAGTGCTGTTTTTGGCAATCATGCTAAAAACATCAACATCAATTCTACCAAATCTATGACAGGTCACTTACTTGGTGCTGCTGGTGCAATTGAAGCTATTGCTTCGATTTTAGCCATGAAACATGGTATCGTTCCTCCAACAATTAACCATACTGTTGTGGATGAAAACATAGACCCAAGTTTAAACTTAACATTGAACAAAGCCCAAAAAAGAGAAATCAATGTGGCAATGAGTAATACTTTTGGATTTGGCGGACACAACGCCTGCGTTTTATTCAAAAAACTTGAAGCTTAATCTCTAGATGAAAAGGTTAAAAAAAATATTTCAAAAATCCCGTTCAACAGAGGACGGGATTTTTTTTAATGAAATTGAAAATATAATAGGATTTAAACCGCGTGCTCTAATTTATTACCAAAAAGCATTTACCCATCGTTCGACAAATCAAATGGATTTGATAGGAAATCCGATGAATTATGAGCGATTGGAGTTTTTGGGAGATGCTATGTTAAGCGCGGTAATTGCTGCTCATCTTTACAACAAGGCTCCGGCTGGAGATGAAGGTTATCTAACCAAAATGCGCTCTAAAATTGTGAGTCGGGAGCATTTAAATGAATTGGGCAGAGACTTGAATTTAATACGATTTGTAGAAAGCAAAGTGCCCACACAACACTTTGGCGAAAACATTCACGGTAATATTTTTGAAGCATTAGTCGGCGCCATTTTCCTCGATAAAGGCTATAATTTTTGTGAAAAATTTATTCAAAAAAGCGTTATCATTCCGTATGTTGACATTGCCAAACTAGAAGGAAAAGTTATTAGTTATAAAAGCTTACTGATTGAATGGTGTCAAAAGGAAAAAAAATCATTTTACTTTGATGTTTTTGATGACAATGGGATTGATGGACAGAAATATTTCGGTGTCAAGCTCAGTATCGATGATAAAGTAATTGCCAAAGCAAGAGCAACATCAAAGAAGAAGGCAGAGGAAAAAGCATCACAACGAGCCTATTTTGCTTTTCAGGAAAGAATTGACAATAAATAATGCAGATTCTCAAAAAGCTATAACGTTTTCGTTCACAAAATATCGTTAAGCCAACCCGTTCTTTGTTAAAATCTGTAACAGATAAACTATATTTACAACTAATTTTACGGTTTTATGGCTATTGTTCACAAATTATTTAGCGATGAGGAAGAAAAGAAAGCCTATGAAAAAATAGATTATCAGTTAATTGCGATTCACTCTACTTTAGAAGATTACCGATTGGCCTACTATATAAATCAAAATCTGCCGATCAATCTGCAAAAAGGAAATTACAATATTCAGATTAGCAATAAGGAAGGTGAAACCCAGTTTACGCGATTTGTTTTTGAAGATTCGAAAGATATTGCATGGAATTTAGTTCAAAATCAAAATGATGTTTTCGTTCCTTCACAAAATAGTAATCAAGGATTGTTTGCCGAAAGCAATAACAAATTTTCCACAAAGATTTATTTAATTCCCGAGTTTAAAAAAGTAGATTATTTTTTGAAAATCGGAAATGGTGATGTCAAAATTGATGTGTCATCAATTACAAATTGCATTAAAAAAATAGACAGAGTAAGTACGGTTTACAATGTAGAAGTAGAAAAAATAAAGTCAAAGAATAATTTAATTTTTTAAGTATAATGCCAACTAGAAAAAAAACCAAAATCGTTGCCACACTTGGTCCTGCATGTAGTTCGAAGGAAGTGATTAAAAGAATGATTGACGCCGGAGTAAATGTGTTTCGGGTTAATTTTTCTCATGCCGATTACGCTGATGTAAAAGAAAGAATTGATATTATCAGAGGTTTGAACGATGAGTTTGGATACAATACTGCAATTTTGGCCGATTTACAAGGTCCAAAACTTCGCGTTGGGGTAATGAAGGAAGATGTGGTGGTTAACCCCGGAGATATTATCACTTTTCAAACTGCCGAAGATGTTCCGGGAACTAAGGAACGTGTTTATATGAACTACAAAGAGTTTCCGCGCGATGTAAATCCAGGCGAATTTATTCTTTTAGATGATGGGAAACTAATGTTTGAAGCATTGGAAACCAACGGAACAACAGAAGTAGTTTGTAAAGTAATTCAGGGCGGACCATTGAAATCTAAAAAAGGTGTTAATCTTCCGAACACGAAAGTTTCACTTCCTGCTTTGACCAAAAAAGACATTAAAGATGCGCTTTTCGCGATAGAACAAGAAGTAGATTGGATCGCGCTTTCATTCGTCAGAACACCGGCGGATTTAGAAGAATTACAAGATTTGATTGCCAAAAATTCTTCTTATAAAATTCCGATTATTGCCAAGATAGAAAAACCCGAGGCCGTAGAAAATATTGATAAAATTGTTGCTTTCTGCGATGGATTAATGGTTGCCCGTGGCGATTTGGGAGTTGAAATCCCCGCGCACGAAGTTCCGTTGATTCAGAAAAAATTAATTCACAGAGCGAAAACAGCAAGAATTCCGGTAATTGTGGCAACACAAATGATGGAAACGATGATTACCAGTTTAACACCAACTCGTGCTGAAGTGAATGACGTTGCGAATTCTGTTATGGATGGTGCCGATGCAGTAATGCTTTCGGGAGAAACTTCAGTTGGAAATTATCCTGTAGAAGTAATCGAAAAAATGACACAGATTATTGAAGCTGTTGAAGATTCTCCGTTAATTTTGGTACCGCAAAACCCGCCTCACGTAAGAACCAAACGTTTTATCACCAAATCGATTTGTTATCACGCGGCGATTATGGCTAACGAAATAAAAGCAAAAGCAATTTCAACCTTAACCAATAGTGGTTATACCGCTTTCCAGATTTCGGCATGGCGACCAAAATCGCATATTTTAGTGTACACTTCTAACAGAAGAATTTTGACGCAATTAAGTTTACTTTGGGGCGTTAACGCTTTCTTTTATGATAAATTTGTAAGCACTGATGATACTGTTGGCGATGTAAATGATATTGCCAAAGAAAAAGGATACGTAAAAAAAGGTGATATGCTTATCAATCTTGCAGCTATGCCGGTTGCTGATAAGGGAATGGTGAACACTCTAAGAGTTTCGGAAATAGAATAATTTTATATTTTAAAAACAAGAAATTATGAATTCAAACAACCCGTTTTTTAAAAACAAAACATTTACAAACACTTCAGCAGCTGCGGAAGTTGTTCATGAAGCAAAGATTATTGACCGCGATGAAACGATGACCGTTTCGGGAACTATAAATAAAAGTTTCCTGATGCTGATTTTGTTAGTGGCTAGTGCTGCTGTAACCTGGTCGATGGCTAATCCAATTATTTTTGCAATTGGCGGAGCTATTGTTGGTTTTATTTTAGTACTAATAGCTACTTTCAAACCACAATATTCCGGATTTTTAGCACCTGGTTATTCCATTTTTGAAGGGCTTTTTATCGGTGGAATTTCCGCCATTTTTGAAGCAATGTATCCCGGAATTGTCATACAAGCAGTAAGCTGCACTTTCGTGACATTTATGGTGTGTTTTGGATTGTATAAATATGAAATTGTAAAAGTTACTGAGAAATTTAAGTCGGTAGTTCTTGCAGCTACGTTGGCAATTGCAACTTATTATTTGTTTTCATGGTTGTTGTCAATGTTTACCAGCTTCCAACCTGTTCATTATGGAAACTCTATGTTCAGTATTGGAATCAGTGCTTTTGTGATTGTCATTGCGGCATTAAATTTATTCTTGGATTTTGACCAGATTGAAAAAGGCGTACAGCAAAAAATGCCTAAATACATGGAATGGTACGGCGCCATGGGATTAATGATTACACTGGTTTGGTTGTATATCGAGTTCTTACGATTGTTATCAAAACTTAGCAGAAAATAATCTTTTAAATAAATATAAAACCAGTCTCGTTTATACAAGACTGGTTTTTTTATACCTAAAAATCAAAACGCAATTGTACCACAACGGCTTTCTTGATTTCGGTGTTTAAGTTGTTCAGCGAAATCCCGAGCAACCGAACTGATTCTTTCATTCGTTCCTGAAAGAGAAGCTCTTTAGCGGTCTCTAATAACAATCCTTTATCCGAAATGAAATATGGCAGCGTCTTGCTTCGGGTTTGTGTCGTAAAATCGCTGTATTTGATTTTGAGTGTTACGGTTTTGCCTGAAATGGTATATTTCTTCAGTCGGTTTTCAAGTTCCGAAGCGATACGTTCCAGCTTTTCAATCATAAAAATTTCAGAGGTGAGATTTTCGTTAAATGTGTGTTCCGCCGCAACCGATTTTGTAATTCTATTGGGTTTTACTTCGCTGTTGTGAATGCCTCGAACGATATTATAAAAGTGCAAACCGCTTTTGCTGAAATGTTCTTCAAGAAATTCTTTAGGTTTTGATTTTAGGTCTTTCCCTGTAAAAATTCCCAAATGATACATTCTGTCTTTGGTTACTTTACCGATTCCATAGAATTTTTTTATTTCCAGGTTTTCCAGAAAACTTTCCACTTCTTCGGGATTTACCGTTTTTTGCCCGTTGGGTTTGTTATAATCACTCGCTACTTTTGCGACAAATTTATTCACTGAAATTCCGGCTGAAGCCGTAATCCCGACTTCTTCAAATATCCTATTTCTGATTTCCTTTGCGATTAGTGATGCACTTGGATTTCCTTTTTTGTTTTGCGTGACATCGAGATAGGCTTCGTCTAAAGATAAAGGTTCAACCAAATCGGTATATTCATGGAAAATAGTTCGGATTTTTTTCGAAATTTCCTTATAACGCTCAAATCTGGGCGGCACGAAAATTAGATCGGGACAATTTCTTTTCGCCTGAACGCCACTCATGGCACTTCTTACGCCAAATTTTCGGGCCTCATAACTTGCTGCTGAAACGACGCCCCGGGTTTCGTTTCCGCCAACAGCCAAAGGCTTCCCATTCAACTCGGGATTGTCCAATTGTTCCACCGATGCATAAAAAGCATCCATGTCAATATGGATAATTTTTCGGTATGAAATTGGTTCAGCCATATCGCAAATTTATAATATATTTACCTCACCAAGTGTTTATTTGTTATTAGTATTCGGTGAATGCTTCGCATTTGAAGACACGGGTGCAACAAACTGACGAAGTAAATAGCCCAGATTGAAATGGCATCCTTTTTTGGTTTTTTTAAACCAAAAAAGATATAGTGGAAAGCTGGAAATAGCTCCTAAAAAATGATAGAAATAGAACGTAAATTTTTGGTGCTTTCGGATGATTTTATAAATGAGGCTTTCGCCAAAAAAAGGATTGTACAAGCTTATCTGAATTCCAATCCGGAAAGAGCTGTTCGCATAAGGATTAAGGAAGACAAGGCGTATTTAACGATTAAGGGAAAAGGAAATTCAACAGGAACTACGCGGCTTGAATGGGAAACCGAAATTCCATTGCCCGATGCTGAAAAGCTATTATCTATTTGCGAAATTGGCACTATTGACAAGACTCGCCACGAAGTAAAAGTGGGAAATCACATTTATGAAGTTGACGTTTTTACGGGAGAAAATGAAGGTTTGATTATTGCCGAAATCGAATTACAATCGGAAGATGAATCATTTGAAAAACCGAGTTGGCTTGGTAAGGAAGTGACTGATGATGAACGTTTTTATAATGTTTATTTGAGTAAAAAACCTTTTAAAAGCTGGTGATTATTTTGGCTGAATCACTTCTTCGATTTTTACGATTACAACGCCTGAATTCTTGTTTGAGGCAATGTCCATAAATGCTCTTCGGCTTAAATCTATTTCACGTGCTTTTGAAAAGGGTCCACGATCGGTAATCTCAACTATTACGAATTTTCCATTGGCTTCGTTAGTCACTTTTACTATTGTTCCAAAGGGAAGTTTTTTATGGGCTGCAGTGAATCCATTATTGTCAAATCTTTTGCCACTTGCTGTTCTTCTGCCGTTAAACCGGTCATGATAGTAGGATGCGTGGGCGTTCTTTTTTAGAGGTTTAAACTTTAGGTTTGCATCTGAAAGGATTAATGAATCCAATTCTGATTTAACGTTTTTAAGTTTGATTTTTAGGCTGTCTATTTTAGCTGAAGATACTGCCTTCTCTTTTGTGGTGCTCTCAGAAGTTTTTGCTGATTTATCTTTGTTTTTGTCTTTCTGTAGGGTCTCGCTCCCGGATAAAACAGATAAAGCAGTAAACATTGAAAAAAATAGTATAAATATCTTGTTACTCATGAAGGGTATTTTAATTTGATGGCCGGATTAAAAAGTGTGCTTTGAGAATAAGTCCTGTTCAGGACTTCAAGGTGCTTTTTAAAACCATAGTTTCCAAGGAAGTCGACTTAAAATTAACAGTAATCCTAATCCGTAAAATATAAAAATACTGTTGAACTTTGCTTCGTTTGTTGTCGCTTTTTTGTGTTTTGACCAGCCAACAGTTATTAGAACAATCGCAATGACATTTACCAATGGATGCTCCAACCAGGTTAGCCTTACATCCGATTCTGCCATTTGTCCTATGGAAGCAGAGCCAAGTGGGGATACAAAATATAAAATTAAACCAATTACTAACTGAATGTGTGTAGCGATAAGTCCGAAGAGGGCAATTTTTCTGTCTTTTGGGGCAAATTCTTTTTTAGAGGATTTTCCAAGAAATGAATTTACCACTGCAAAAATTAATAATAACAACGCTATATAAGCCCAGCCTGAATGGAATTTTTGAACGATATTGTACATTTTTTTATTTTTTAGAGTAACAAATATAACTAAAAAGGCATACAAAACCAGCAAATAAAATTGTCGTTTTTGATAATTATCTGTTTTTCAGGAAGTGCTTTAGCAAAAATTCTGTTGAACTATCGTGTGGTTTTACTTTCGAATCGTGAATTTCGTCCAAAATCGTGGTCGCCAATTGTTTTCCCAATTCTACGCCCCATTGATCATAACTAAAAATGTTCCAGATAATTCCCTGAACGAATATTTTATGCTCATATAACGCTATTAAGGAACCCAAATTTTTTGGCGTGAGTTTTTCTATTAAAAAAGTGTTGGTTGGTTTATTGCCCTTGAAAACCTTGAATGGTAGTAGAAAATTCGCTTTTTCTCCGGTTATGTTTTGCTTTTCAAATTCGGCTTTTACCTGTGCTTCCGTTTTACCGTTTAACAAGGCTTCCGTTTGTGCAAAAAAGTTAGACATCAGCTTGTCGTGATGATTTTGATTTCCGTACAGTGGTTTTACAAATCCAATAAAATCGGTTGGAATTAATTTTGTTCCCTGATGGATTAACTGAAAGAATGCATGTTGTGAATTCGTTCCCGGTTCGCCCCAAATAATGGTTCCCGTTTGGTAATTTACAGGTTTCCCGTCACGGCCAACGCTTTTTCCATTGCTTTCCATTATGCCTTGTTGCAGGTAAGGTGCCAGTTTTTGTAAATATTGTGTATACGGAATTAGCGCTTCACTTTCAGCTCCAAAAAAATTGTTGTACCAAATGCTAAGCAATGCCAAAACTACAGGAATATTTTCTTCAAAATCTGCCGTTTTGAAATGTTCATCCATTTCATTAGCGCCTTTTAATAAATCGTCAAAATTATCAAATCCAACCGCCAAACTGATAGACAAACCAACGGCACTCCAAAGAGAAAATCTTCCACCAACCCAATCCCACATTGGGAAGATGTTTTCAGAGTTAATGCCGAAATCCGTTACTTTTTTAATATTGGTTGAAACCGCCACAAAATGTTTGGCAACATCTTCCTGCTTTGCTGATTTCCAAAACCAGGTTCTTATTGTTTCTGAATTGGTTAAGGTTTCCTGCGTAGTAAATGTTTTGGAAACGATTACAAAAAGTGTCGTTTCGGGATTTAATTTTTTAATGATTTCGTTTACATGATCGCCATCAACATTGGAAACAAAATGAACATTCAGATGATTTTTATAGAATTGTAAAGCTTCTACGACCATTGCCGGACCAAGATCTGAGCCTCCGATTCCGATATTTACAACATCAGTAAATGCTTTTCCTGTAAATCCTTTTCTGGTTCCTAAAATAACTTCGTTACTGAATGCTTTAATTTTATTTTTTACTTCAAAAATTTCTGGTAGTACGTTTTGTCCATCAACTAAAACCGTTGCTTTTTGTGGAGCACGTAGCGCCGTGTGAAGCACTGCTCTGTCTTCGGTTTTATTTATATTTTCTCCAGAAAAATAACTGTTGATTGCTGATTTTAAGTTTATTTCTTTTGCTAAATCCTGAAGTAATTTTAGTGTTTCCTGATTTATCCTATTTTTGGAATAATCAATTAAAAAATCATTCCATTGAATGTGAAATTTCTCGGCTCTCGATTTGTCTCCGGCAAACATTTCCGTCATGGAAACATTTTTCATCTGAGCATAATGCTGATTGAGTTTTTCCCAAGCCTTTGTTGTAGTTGGATTTATGTTTGGTAACCCCATTTTTAAGATTTTGAATGACAAATTTACAAATATGATTGGTATAAAATTTAGTAATCTTTTACGCCAACGTTGTAGTAGTGAAAATTATTTTATTGAAGCTTCTGAAACACTATCCAATTCTATTTTTAAGGGATTCATGTATTCCATATATTTTTTTCGGTATCTTGAATCCATAGGCGTAGAGGTTGGTAATTTCAATCTTAGCGCATCAACCTGCACGCCATTTCTCCAAAAACGATAGCAAACATGAGGTCCGGTAGCTAGTCCGGTGCTTCCGACTTTGCCAATGATTTGTCCTTGTGTTACTCTTTGGCCTCGTCGCACCAATATTTTTGACATGTGTAAATATTGTGTCGAATAGGTTTTGTCGTGTTTTACTTTGACGAAATTTCCATTACCTGTAGTGTAACCTGCTTGCTCAACAACGCCGGTGGCTGTTGTCATAATGGGCGTTCCTATTGGTGCTGCATAATCTGTTCCGTTGTGGGCTTTCCATATTTTTTGAACCGGATGGAATCGGTTTTTAGTATATCTGGAAGTGATATTTACAAATTTCAAGGGTGCTTTCAGGAAAAAGTTTTTCAAGGTTTTCCCTTCTTCATCAAAGTATTGCTCCTTTTTTGTATTTGCATCCGGGGCAAAAGGGAACGCATAGACTTTCTTTCCTTTGTATTCAAAAAAGGCGGCTTTTAAACTATCGACGCCATCATAAATAGTGTCATTGATATATCTTTCTGTAAACTTTAAGGCAAACTTATCTCCTTTTTTTAATTTGAAAAAGTCAATGGACCATGCATAAATTTTAGCTATTCGTGGAGCTAACGCAGGATCAACCTCTAGATTTTGAAGGGTTTCAGAAAGCGATCCGTTTAATGCGCCGGCAATTGTTCGGGTTTTAAACGTTAGTGGCTTTGTTTTTTTATGCGCTATTATTGAATCCCTAAAATCTACAATATAGAAATTCAATTTGTCGGGCTGATAAATAAAAACCTGAATTTTATTGGTTCTGTCTTTGCTTCTTAGGATGGTATACGGTTTCCCTTTTCGGATACTTCTAACGTCAAAAGTGTCTTTTACTTTGTCTACAATATCGTAAACTTCTCTTCCGTTAAGGTTTTGTTTTTCCAGCAAACTCCCAAAAGTATCACCTGATTTTATGGTATCATTGACCATGTTAAAATCATTCATATTGAATCCGAATTCTACCAATTTTGGTTTGGCTTTTGGAACAGCTATTTCTTCTTCTGTGGCTTTATTACACGAGATTACGAATGTTGACAAAAGAAAAACGAGAATGAATTTTTGAAAGATTTTTGACACCATACTTAATCTATGCTCCCTCGCCCCAGTTTTTCAATTCTTCATCGCTCCACAATTCCGGGAAAAATATTCTCCGCTGGTATTTTGGATGCATGTATTTTTTCCAATCGCTTCCGCCAGTTGCTTCGCCCGAACCTTTGCCGCTGTCAATATATTTTCTCGCAGCGTTTAAATGCCCCATAACCCAAGTAATATTTACCGTGTGATCATAATGACGCATGGCTTTTACCAATTCGCTGTTTTTTTGGTCAGCTTCTGGCAATTGCTTAAATTTTTGCCAAATATTGATGGTGTTGTACTTCTCCATATAGCGAAGAAATTCTTCACGGTATTTTCTTTCGAACTCTAAAATCAAAAACGATTTTTGTCCGGTTTGATAATCTTTTCCCGCAGCTTGCCAATATAAGTGTTCGAAAGCATGGGAATAAGGTGTGTCTCTGTCAATAGAATCCCTGAATCGGTAATCAATCAGGTTAATTAAATCTGTTGAAGAAAATTCTATGAATCGGTATTGCGCACTTTGGAATCCGCTGGCCGGAGTTAATGTATTCCTGAATTTCATGTATTGCTCGACTTCCATTCCGTCTCCCATAATGTCGAATGAAGTAGTTAACATATCAAAATAGCGGCTGATTCTTCTAAGTTTTTCCGTAAAGAAATCCGTTTTTGGGTTTTCGGTATTACAAAGTTGATTTATTTCCCAAAGAATCATTTTGAATAACAATTCATTGACTTGATGGTACATGATAAAAACCATTTCATCAGGAAGAACAGTTCTTTGAATTTGCAAATTCAGTAAAGCGTCGGTTTGAATATAATCCCAATAAGTTATTGGCTTTGACCAAAGTAACCCTTCAAGATGGGTTTCGGTTTTTTGATTTATGGCATCAAATTTTTGATCTAATGCTTCAAATATTGAATCTGCTGAATCTGTCTTGTTAATCATTAATTATTTTGATTTAACCATAAATGGATTTTTTAATCCTTTGAAGCTTTCTAAATCGGCTTTTATAGAACCCACGGCCAAGCTCGCTTTTATTCGCAACGGAATTTTATTTTCATCATCTGAAATCCAAACCGTTAGGCTTTCTTCTTCCTTGAAAACTCTTCCCGACTGAACTATCGGCCTAAAAATCATAGTTGGTGAAGTTCCGAATTTAGTTTTTAGATTTTCCCTTCCTATAAATTTTAACTTGAACTTATAGACTTCGTCATCAAAAAACATATCTACAACGATGGACTCTCCAACTTTTAATTTATCGATATTTGGATGGTTCCTTAAAAAATAAAAAGTCGAAATTATATCCTGAACATTCTCGGTAACTGAAATCGTTTTCTCCGTTTTATTTTTATAATCTTTTACCAAAACTTTATTGTTGTCCTGATTAAAGAACCCTTCCTGATTTTTAGTGTAACCCCCTTCATCAATTTTTCTAACAAATTGAAAAGGTTTGTTGGTAACTTTATCAAAATAGCTTTCGTAGTTGTCATCTACCTTAAAGAAAAACCGTGACATTCCGACAGTATATCCTTTACCAATAGCGTGATATATATTTTTATTTCCTATGACGGCTTCCTTTACTTCGAGAGTAGCATAGCCTGCATTGATGAACCCATAATGTATTCTAAACTTGAACCATTCCCCTGAATCGTATGCATCGGGTTTTTGGTTATCGAAACTTACAGTCATTAAAAGTAACAATAAGAAGAGGACTTTTTTCATGTTTTACTTATTTTTTGAACTGTAATTACAATTTTTGTTCCAAATGTATTAAAACAAAAAAACCCAGTCAAATAATGACCTGGTTTTTATGCTATTAACCAACCAAAAAACTATAAATTATGAAAACTTATCCAAAAATTGAGGAAACCACTCCCGTTTTTTTGATTGATGCAAATGTAATTCAAACTCTTGCGTAGTTACAAGCGATTTATTTACTTTAACAGTTACTTATAAAGTATAGCAGTTTTGATTACTTTTTTTTAAATTATGTTCAAATAAATTAAAGTTTTACAAAGTTCCCCGCAACATTTGTTCTCTTTCAATAGATTCAAATAATGCTTTGAAATTTCCAGCACCAAAACCCTTGGCGCCCATCCTTTGAATTATTTCGAAAAATAAAGTTGGCCTGTCTTCAATAGGCTTGGTAAATATTTGCAATAAATAACCTTCTTCGTCAGCATCAATCATAATTCCTAATCTCTGAAGTTCGTTGATGTCTTCTTTGAACTTGTGCATGTGATCTTTCAGGCGCTCTGGGATTGCATCATAATAAGCTTGTGGCGGCGTACTTAAAAACTCAATTCCTCTTGAACGCATATCCGCAATTGTTTTGATTATATCATCAGTCGCTACTGCGATGTGTTGTACGCCAGAACCTTCATAAAAATCTAAATACTCTTCGATTTGGGAACGTTTTTTCCCTTCAGCAGGTTCGTTGATTGGAAATTTAATTCTTCCGTTGCCATTACTCATCACTTTACTCATCAAGGCAGAGTATTCGGTAGTAATTTGTTTGTCGTCAAACGAAAGGAAGTTTACAAATCCCATAACGTCTTCATACCATTTTACCCAAATGTTCATTTCATTCCAACCTACGTTTCCTACCATGTGGTCAACATATTTTAAACCAACTGAAGTTGGATTATAATCTGATTTCCATTCTTTATAGCCAGGTAAAAAGGCTCCTTTGTAATTTTTGCGTTCAACAAACATGTGAACCGTTTCGCCATAAGTGTAAATTCCGGAGCGTATTACTTCTCCGTATTCATCAGTTTCAACAGTTGGCTCCATAAATACTTTTGCACCTCGCTTAGTAGTTTCCTCAAATGCCGAACGTGCATCTTCAACCCAAAGTGCTATTATCTTTACACCATCGCCATGCTTTTTAACGTGTTCTCCAATTGGCGAATCGCTGTTTAAAGCTGTGGTTAAAACCAATCGGATTTTATCTTGTTTTAAAACATAAGACGCTCTGTCTTTCATTCCGGTTTCCAGACCTGCGTAGGCATGCGATTGAAAGCCGAAAGCTGTTTTATAAAAATGTGCGGCTTGTTTAGCGTTACCAACATAAAATTCTACATAATCTGTTCCTAAAAGCGGAAGGAAATCCTGTGCGCCTTCGAATATTTTTTCTAGTCCGTATTCAACGGATTTAATTTCTTTTGACATAGTAATCTAGTTATGAAGAGTTGTATTTTAAGTTTAATTTTTTAGCCCCGATAGAAGTGAAAATCCTTTTATTGCTTTTAGAAACAAGCCCTTCGACTGCGCTCAGGGTGACTAAGCAATAAAAGATTGGAACGGATAGCGGGATTAGCTTCTTATTCTAACCATGATTTATAATATTTCCCGTCGTCTAATCGCATGGCTTCTTCTGTAACCATCAACGGACGAAACGTGTCAACCATAACAGCTAATTCCTGTGTTTCTTTGTGGCCAATGCTTCTTTCCATTGCTCCGGGTGCCGGACCATGAGGAATTCCTTTTGGATGCAATGTAATATGACCTTCTTCGATATTGTTTCTCGACATAAAATCGCCATCAACATAATACAGCACCTCATCGCTGTCGATATTGCTGTGATTGTATGGAGCCGGAATTGCTTTTGGATGGTAATCATAAAGTCTTGGACAAAACGAGCAAACCACAAAAGTCGCCGTTTCAAAAGTTTGATGCACTGGCGGCGGTTGATGTACACGACCGGTTATTGGTTCAAAATTATGGATGCTGAAACCGTATGGAAAATTATACCCGTCCCAACCGACAACATCAAAAGGATGTGTGGCATAAACCATTTCGTGTATCATGCCTTCTTTTTTGATTTTGATTAAAAAATCCCCTTTTTCATCGTGTGTTTCCAATTCGGTTGGTAATTTGAAATCGCGTTCGCAAAATGGTGAATGTTCTAAATGTTGCCCTGAGTTATTTTTATAACGTTTAGGTGTATAAAACGGGGCATAAGATTCTACATAAAACAATCTATTATCGGAAGTTTCGAATTCGATTTGATAAATCATTCCACGTGGAATTATGAGGTAATCTCCATATTCAAATTGGATATTTCCCATCATGGTGCGGAGTTTTCCTTTTCCTTTGTGAATGAAAAGCATTTCATCGGCATCGGCGTTTTTGTAGAAATAAGTTGTCAATGATTTTCGTGGAGCAGCAAGCCCAATAATACAATCGCGGTTAACAAGCATTGCTTTTCGGCTGTCAAGAAAATCGTCTTCGGGTTTTAATTCAAACCCTTTTAGAAGTAATGATTTGATGTTTTTACCGATAGCAATTTTTGGCTCAACTGAATATGATTTGGTTATTTCCTTGACTTGGGTTGGTCTGTGAACGTGGTATAACAAAGAAGAATGTCCATGAAATCCTTCGGTGCCAAAAAGCTGTTCGTAGTACAAGCCGCCGGTTGGTTTTTCAAACTGCGTGTGTCTTTTTTGTGGAAAATCGCCGAGTTTATGGTATAGTGGCATTATTAAAATATTAGATGTTAGATATTAAATTTATGATATTGATTCATAAATTCATTCCGGATTTCTCTTGATAAGGAATTTTAAGTGAGCTAATAGATTATCCCATTTTTTCATCTAACAAATATCGGAAAAATATAACTTTCAGAAATGATAATTATCAATTTTTAATGCAACAAAAAAGGATTAAAGAGTAAACCCTTTAATCCTTTTTCAATTATTTTAACCTTACTTTATTTTTCAGGATTATTCAGTCTACTGTTTTTCTTGCTGTAAGTAAAATAAATAATTAATCCGATGGCTAACCAAACACCAAGTCGAAGCCAGTTCGTCCAACCCAAACCTAAAATCATAAGGAAACAAACCAAAGCTCCTAAAATTGGAACAAACGGCACAAAAGGTGTTTTAAATTCACGCTTCATATCCGGTTCTGATTTTCGGAGAACCAATACTGATATACAAACTAAAATAAAGGCAAATAATGTTCCGATGCTGGTCATATCACCAACGATATCTCCAGGAATAAACGCTGCAAAAAGTCCAACAATAACAAGAATTACAAGGTTAGCTTTGTATGGTGTTTGGAATTTTGTATGCACGTGGCTAAAGAATTTCGGCAACAAACCATCCTTACCCATAGAGTAGAATACTCGAGATTGCCCCAATAACATTACTAAAATAACGGAAGAAAATCCAAAAAGAATCGCTACAGTCACTAATTGAGCCAGCCATTCATAACCAATCATATATTTTTGGATTGCAAACGCCACTGATGCTTCGCCTCCTTCTCCTCTAAAATCTTCCACAGTTGCAATACCAGTTAAAACGTGCGCAAACAGGATATACAAAACTGTACAAATCGCTAATGAGCCTAAAATCCCAATTGGCATATCACGTTTTGGATTCTTAGTTTCCTGTGCAGCTGTACTGACGGCATCAAATCCGATGAAAGCAAAAAAGACAGTTCCGGCAGCACCAATGACACCCCAAAATCCACCAAAATCATATGTAATATCGTTTTTATCCGTATAAGTAGTTGCTTCCGGGATATAAGGAGTATGATTAAGAGGGTTAATAAAATGCCATCCCAAAATAATAATCATTACAACAATCGCAACTTTAGTAATTACAATTAAACCATTTACAAATGCTGACTCTTGTGTTCCCTTAATCAAAAGCAAACTAATAACCGCCACAATAGCCAATGCCGGTAAGTTCATTACACCATTAATACCATCTGCTGAATGTTGAAACGGTGAATGACACCACTCATACGGAATTGGGCTGACATGCAGCACATTGACCAGCAGATTATTGAGGTATTCGCTCCAGGCAATTCCAACAGTCGCAGCACCAACCGCATATTCAAGTATTAAATCCCAACCAATAATCCATGCCAATAATTCCCCCATAGTTGCATAAGTGTAAGTATAGGCACTTCCGGAAATTGGAATAGAAGAAGACAATTCCGCATAGCATAATCCTGCTAAAGCACAACCAATGGCTGCAACAATAAATCCTATTGTAACTGATGGTCCGGCGTTTTGAGCTGCGGCTGTTGCTGTCCTAACAAAAAGTCCGGCACCAATAATTGCTCCGATTCCCAAAGCAACAAGTGACCAGGCAGTCAATGTTCTTTTTAATCCCTTTTCAGATTCTGACGCTTCGGCAAGTAATAGCGCTATAGGTTTTCTTTTCCAAATAGACATATCGTGGTTTTTTTAGTTAATTAATAGTTTCAAATATAGTTTTTTATGTGTAAAATTTATTAAAAAAGTTTTTAGGTTTTTAAAACCAGAAACCAACAGTAAAATAAGTAAATCCTTTATGCAATTCAGGCGACCAGGAATATTTTATTTCTATTGGACCAATAACCGATTCTAACGCGTAACCAATAGCATATCCGTTATACTTTGGCTTTGACAGCCAATCACCGTTCGTAAATAAATCGTCTTCAATATTTGCATAGTTCGCCGCAAAATTCACATGGTTTTTTTTGTAAATCTCATAATCTACAGTGAAACATGATTTAATATAACTATCGGCAGAAATACTTAAAAAATCGTAACCATAAAAATGTTTGAAATTATTAATAGTGTTAAAACCGTAACCTCCTAAAACGAAGTCAAAGAAATGCACACTGTCATTGCCAATAGCAAAACCCGCATCTGTCTGTACTTTTAATGTTACTTTTTTATAAAAAGATTTGACAATCCCTATTTCTCCTTTTGCAATAGAGTATCTTTTGAACTCATGAGTGTAATCAGACGAAAATAGGTAAGATTGAAAGTCGCCACAAAATAACCATCCTTTTTTGGGAAATAGTTTATTGTCAAAAGAATCATATTTCATATATCCAAAAACGCTTGCATAGCTACTTTTTTCCAAAGTGGGATTTATTTGTCCTAAATTGTCTGATTTTATTTTTAAAAATTTGTGCTCTATTCCTGCGCCAAATAAAAACTTTTGGATGAAAACTGTTTGTAGATACGCTTGATTTGTCAAATCCGATAAGTCAATGTTTATACTGTTTAAACCCAATTGAGCCAGTAATTCTCCATTTCTAAAATCGGTTTTAAGGTTTCTGTTAAACGCATTGTACCGTGATTTGAAACCAAAGCTCCAATAGAAACCATTGTCAATATAGTAATCAAAATTGTATCGAATATTATCCCCAAGCCCTATATCTAAAGAGGCAACATCATTTTTAAATAATGATTTTTTTTGGGTGATATTGACCAAAATAGCACTTTTATATAAATCGTCATAATGAAGTCCAAATTTCAAAAAAGTCTTTGTTGGATTCTCGGTCAAACTCAGTTTTATTCCATCTTCGCCTTGATTTTCTTCAAGCGTATAACTAATTCGGCTGAAATTTTGGGTCGCATTTATATTATTGATTCCTGTTTTTAAATCGTCATAACTTATTTTACTTCCATTTTTAAAACGCAGTTTCCCTATAACATACGCTCTGGTGTAATTATCTAATTTGTTAATTGAGATATTTTTGACTTGTAAATACTCTTTTTTAATCTTAACCGAATTACGCTGATAACTTCCCGTGGTATCACCCAGTTTTTTAAGTTGTTCATAAATTCCAAATGCGGCTTCTTCTCCTTTCTTAATGATTTCCCTTCCTTCATCAAAAGAAATGACGCCATAGTGAGAAATATCGGGTTTGATATAGATATCCGTGAGTCTAACTTTGTCTTTCATCACTTTTATCATGTCCAGATTTGTGATTTGGACCAAAATGCGGGTAACGTCCTTCAAGGAATTTCTGTCCTTTAAATTCTCCTGTACGTCAACGCCAATGATAATATCGGCTCCCATTTTCCTAATTTCATCTATCGGATAATTATTAGTAACGCCGCCGTCAATCAAAAGTTGCCCATCAATCTCAACGGGCGAAAACAAAGAAGGAAAAGCGGAACTTGCCAACATGGCCTGCGCTAAATAACCGTTTCGCAAAACCACTTGTTCGCCCTTTTCAATATCGGTAGCGATACATAAAAACGGAATAGGAAGTTTACTGAAATCACCAACATATCTCACTTGATGGGTAAGTTTTGACAACAAATTATAGTTATACATTCCTTTGGAAAGGGCTATAGGAATTCCGATTTTTAGTTTGTTAAAGGGAAGCGTTAGGGCATACATTTCATCGTTCCGTTTTTCATAAAAACTTTTGGATGAACGCGGAATATAATCCTGAAGCAATTCATTGAAATTGGTATTATAAAAAATTGAATCTATTTGAGTAGCGTTATAGCCCGAAGCATATAAACCGCCAACAACCGCACCCATGCTTGTGCCACCAATAAAATCTATTTTTACTCCTGCCTGTTCCAGTACTTTCAGCACCCCAATATGAGCAAATCCTTTGGCGCCACCGCCACTAAGAACTAAACCAATTTTTGGCCTGGTCTTTTTAATCGTGTCTTGCGCAACAATTGAGGAGAAAAAAGAAGAAAGAAAAAAGAAGAAAGAAATAAAAAGTACGCAATAACATTTCCTTGACTTTTGTCGCATAAGCGGTTTAGGTCTTGGCTCTTGCTTCTTTTCTCTTTCTTCTGTATGCATCTACTATTCGTTTTGGTAAAAGTCGGAAATTTTTTTTGCTTTTGATACCCCAACGACTTCAGAAATTTCTTTTTCGGTGGCTAATTTCAATCTTTTGACACTTTTAAAATGTTTTAGTAACGTGAGCATTGTCTTTTCGCCAATTCCCGGAATGAGTTCTATGGTTGAATTTAATGCTGTTTTACTTCTTTTGTCCCGATGATGGGTTATCCCAAAACGATGTGCTTCGTTACGCAATTGCTGGATAATTTTTAGCGTTTCTGATTTTTTATCCAAATATAACGGAACAGAATCACCCGGATAAAACAATTCTTCCAATCGTTTTGCAATGCCAATGATTGCGATTCTCCCACGTAAACCCAAATCATCAATGCTTTTCAATGCCGATGACAGTTGCCCTTTCCCTCCGTCAATAATTATCAATTGTGGCAACGGTTGGTTTTCATCTAAAAGGCGCTTGTATCTTCTGTAAACCACTTCCTCCATCGAAGCAAAATCATTTGGCCCTTCAACGGTTTTGATATTAAAATGGCGATAGTCTTTTTTGCTTGGCTTTCCGTCTTTAAAAACAACGCATGCCGCAACAGGATTGGTTCCCTGAATATTGGAATTATCAAAACACTCAATATGCCTTGGTTCAACCGAAAGACGTAAATCCTTTTGCATCTGTGCCATGATTCTGTTTGTGTGCCGCTCGGGATCAACAATCTGAATTTGTTTTAGCTGTTCCAGTCGTTGATATTTGGCATTTCTTTCTGAAAGGTCTAATATCTGTTTTTTGTCACCCAATTGCGGCACCGTAATTTTTATCGTCGGACCAAAATCCAATGCAAAAGGCAGGATAATTTCTTTGGATGTTAAATTAAACCGCTCCCGAAGTTCTACCACGGCAAGTTCTAACAATTCTGCATCGGTTTCATCCAGTTTCTTTTTGAGTTCCAATGTAAACGACCGAATGATAGCACCATGCGATATTTGTAAAAAGTTTACGTAGGCGGTCGCTTCATCGGAAACAATCGAAAAAACATCAATGTTGGAAATTTTTGGATTCAGTACTGTAGAATAGGACTGATACTTTTCGAGTACATCTATCTTATTCTTGATTTTTTGTGCTTCCTCAAACTTCATTTGTGAAGCACAGTCATTCATGTGTCGTTTGAAATCGCGTAAACTGTCTTTAAAGTTGCCTTTGAGTATTTGTCGGATGGCATCGATTTTTTTCTGATATGCTTCAAGTGTTTCCAAACCTTCGCATGGCCCTTTGCAGTTGCCTATATGATATTCAAGGCACACTTTGAATTTATGGGCTTGTATGTTATTTTCACTCAAATCATAATTGCAGGTTCGCAGTTGGTACAATTCCTTTATCAAATCCATAATGGTATGCACGGTTTTGAAACTGGTATACGGGCCAAAATATTCTGAGCCGTCTTTTATCATTCTCCGTGTTGGAAATATTCGGGGAAACGGTTCTTTTTTGATGCAGATCCACGGGTAGGTTTTGTCATCACGCAATAGCACATTATAACGTGGCTGCAGTTTTTTTATCAGGTTGTTTTCCAGCAAAAGCGCATCCTGTTCAGAGGAAACTACGATGTGTTTAATGGTAGCAATCTTCCTAACCATGACATTCGTTTTGGCATTATCATGGTTTTTATTAAAATAAGAGGAAACTCTTTTCTTGAGGTTTTTAGCTTTGCCCACATACAGGATTTTGCCTTCTTTATCATAATACTGATACACGCCGGGATTGTCCGGAAGCGTTTGTATTTGAAGTTCAAGTGAAGGGATTTCCATTGTCATTGCGATGCATGAAGCAATCTCATTATAATTTAGATTGCGGATTTGGGTTTTTTCTGTATTGGAGCGATTTTCTCAGAGAGTGTGAAGTACCATTTAATTCAAACAAATTTAACTTTAAATTCTTCAGCTGCCAAATACTATTTCACAGGATGTAAAATGCTTCGGCAACGTATAATATTAATAAATTTCATTAATTATATAATACTATTTATTTATATTTTAATACTTTCTAATATCATAATAATAAAAAACATTAACATTATAATAATTTTTATTTATATTTTAAATAAAATTATTAATTTTACATATAAAACCAATCTTTTTAGCGATGCCATTAGACAATTTAGCCAAAAATCATTTTACAGCAACCGAAAAACAGCAGCTTGACGGAGCCATTACTACTATTTTAAATATTGTGGAGGCACATACCTATAATCTTACCCCAAAAGAGCGCAGCCGATATGGAAAAATTGGTGATCAGAAACGACTTTTTATTGACAAGGTGCGTGACATTCAGAAAACGCAAACCAACTTGTGTTCACCAGATATAAACTGGAATGAGTTTGAAGCCGATTACCAAACAAGACAGTATGCTGCTAATAAACTCAACCAACTCGAATCGGTAGCTACACTATTGCTGAATATTAAAATTTTGCACGATTATGATAATTTTAATGATGCCTTACTTGATTACCGTTATTGTGGTTATAAAAATAGATTTGGCAACCAAAATGGGTTTGAACAAAAAATTATTTCCCTTAAAGGTTTTTTTCCAAAAACAGGAAAGAGAAAAAAGAAAGAATCGTAATTTAGAGTATGAATAAAAAAGAACTCAGGGCAAAATATAAAGCCTTACGGCAGCAATTATCAATCGAGGAAATTGAAGACAAGAGCTTAGCCATTGCCAATAAAATGCTGCAGCTTGATGTTTGGGAGAAAACCTATTTTCACTTATTTCTCACGATAGAAGAGCAAAAGGAAGTAGAAACCGAATTTTTGCTTCAGGTTTTGGCAGGGAAAGACAAAGAAATTGTTGTTGCGAAAAGCAATTTTGACACTCTTGAAATGACGAATTTTCTTCTGACGGATAATACTAAATTTCAAAAAAATCAACACAATATCTACGAACCTATAGATGGTCCCGACGCTTCGGGAGAAGTCCCGAATTCTAAAATTGAAGTGGTTTTTGTACCGCTTTTGGCGTATGATAAACTGGGAAACAGAGTGGGTTATGGCAAAGGATTCTACGATGCCTTTTTAGCAAAATGCCGGGATGATGTTGTCAAAATTGGACTTTCCTTCTTTGAACCTGAAGATGTTATTGACGGTGTTTCTCCTTCCGATATTCGGTTAGATTATTGTGTTACGCCAAACACTATTCATTCGTTCCGTTAGTTCCAAGCGACGTTCTCTTTGCGAATGCTTTTTTGTTAAACACAATCAAAATTCCAACACCTGTAGAAATCGCCATATCGGCAATATTAAAAATAGCATTAAAGAATTTGAATGGATATCCGCCACAAACAGGCAGCCATTTCGGAAAATTGCCTTCTAAAATTGGAAAGTACAACATATCAACTACTTTGCCATGAAACCAGGTTCCGTAAGGCTGTTCAGCAAATAAAGTAGCTACATTGTTGTAGCTGTTATCGAAAATAGCTCCGTAAAAAACTGAATCTATTATGTTACCAACTGCTCCTGCAAAAATCAGTGAAATGGCGACCATCAAATAATTAGTACTGTGTTTTGTGCTCGCATCATACAGCCAATAGCCAATTCCAAATACCGCTAAGATTCTGAAAACAGTCAATATTAACTTGCCGTAAGCTCCGGGAATTTTTGTTCCCCAAGCCATTCCTTCGTTTTCAATCAATAATATTTTAAACCAACTGGCAACGTCAATTTGTCCGGCTTCGCCATAAACGAAGTTGGTTTTGATATAAATTTTGACGAATTGGTCAACCAATAAAATAATGGCAATGATTAAAATAGAATTTCTTAATGACATTTTTTGAATTTTGATGGCGCAAAAATAGTATTATTTTCTAAAAAATAACGCCCCTTTTTGGAGCGTTACCTTTATTAAATAGTAAAATTGTTATCGTTGCAGATTTTTTGCTTCGATACTCATTGTAGCATGAGGAACAACACGTAATCTTTCTTTAGAGATAAGCTTTCCTGTTACTTTACAAACGCCATACGTTTTATTCTCAACACGGAAAAGCGCATTTTTTAAATCGCGAAGAAACTTCTCCTGACGAATAGCTAACTGCGAGTTGGCTTCTTTAGACATGGTTTCGCTGCCTTCCTCAAATGCTTTAAACGTTGGCGATGTATCATCCGTTCCGTTGTTTAAGTCATTCATATAGGCGCTTTTTATCAACTCTAAGTCAACTTTTGCCTTTTCCATTTTGTTTATAATAATTTCTTTGAACTCTGCTAAATCTGCATCTGAGTATCTCATTTTTTCTTCTGTCATCTTAATTCTATTTTGAGATTAATATTCTTGTTTTTATATTGTCAAATTCTATTTCTGTTCCGTTTGTCAAATCATCTACAAAAACTAATGTTTCTGTTAATGTTTCCGATTTGATATATTTTTCATTGGCAACAACTGCTTTTTCTAAACCTTCACTTGGCTGCAAATGAACCTTAATTTTATCTGTTACTTCAAAACCACTGTCTTTTCTAAGATTTTGGATTCGGTTGACCAATTCTCTGGCTATTCCTTCTTTTACCAATTCTTCTGTTAAGGTAATATCTAATGCAACTGTTATACCATCTGCATTTGCGACTAACCATCCCGGAATATCTTGTGAAGAAATTTCTACATCATCGGATGTTAAAATTATGTTATTTCCTGATATAACAAGCATTAGTTCCCCATTTCTTTCCAGTTCGTTAATTTGTTCCGCTGAAAAATTCTGTATCTCTTTGGCAATCAATCCCATGTCTTTACCAAAGCGTGGGCCAAGTGTTTTGAAATTTGGTTTAATCTGCTTCACTAAAACCCCAGACGCATCGTCTAAAAGTTCGATTTCCTTGACATTTACTTCGGCTTTTATCAAATCAGAAACCGCAAGGATTTCAGCTTTAAAATTAGCGTCAAAGGCAGGAATGATAACCTTTTGCAACGGTTGACGCACTTTTATCATTTCCTTCTTTCGAAGCGATAAAACTAGTGACGAAACTGTTTGCGCTTTCATCATTTTGCTCTCGAGTGATTTATCAACAAAGTTTTCAACCGAAACAGGGAATTTTGCCAAGTGAATACTGGTAAATTCCTCACTATTAGTGGTTTTAACCAAATCGCGATATAATTTGTCCATAAAAAACGGAGCAATGGGTGCCGATAGTTTTGCCACGTTTATCAAACAAGTATACAATGTTTGGTATGCCGCAATCTTATCTTTTTCGTATTCGCCTTTCCAGAACCTTCTTCTGCACAAACGAACATACCAGTTACTCAGGTTCTCCTGAACAAAATCAGAAATGGCACGAGCCGCTTTTGTTGGTTCGTAATCCGCATAAGCTTCGTCAACCACTTTTATCAAAGTGTGTAATTCTGATAAAATCCAACGGTCAATTTCCGGTCTTTCTTCTAACGGAATTTCGGCTTCAGCATATTTAAATCCATCAATGTTAGCATATAACGCAAAAAACGAATACGTATTGTATAAAGTCCCGAAGAATTTGCGACGTACCTCGGCAACGCCTTCAATATCAAATTTCAGGTTGTCCCACGGATTTGCATTCGAAATCATATACCAACGTGTGGCATCTGGGCCATATTCTGCTAATGTTGTAAACGGATCAACCGCATTTCCTAAACGCTTGGACATTTTTTGTCCGTTTTTGTCCAGAACCAAACCGTTTGAAACTACATTTTTATAGGCAATTTTATCAAAAACCAAAGTTCCGATAGCGTGCAAGGTATAAAACCAACCACGAGTTTGGTCAACACCTTCTGCAATAAAATCGGCTGGAAAATCTTTGTTCTGGTCAATCTTGTCTTTGTTTTCAAATGGATAATGCCATTGCGCATAAGGCATCGCGCCCGAATCAAACCAAACATCAATCAAATCTGCTTCGCGTTTCATTGGTTTTCCGGATGGAGAAACTAACGTAATCGCGTCAACAACGTTTTTGTGCAAATCAACTAAATCATAATTTTCCTCGCTCATGTTTCCGATTTCAAAACCTTTGAAAGGATTTACGGTTTCAACTCCGGCTATAATTGCTTTTTCTATTTCGTTATACAGTTCTTCAACCGAACCGATAAGGATTTCTTCTGTTCCGTCTTCTGTTCTCCAGATTGGCAATGGAATTCCCCAATAACGCGAACGCGATAAGTTCCAGTCGTTGGCATTTTTCAGCCAATTTCCGAAACGGCCTTCACCTGTTGCTTTTGGCTTCCAGTTGATGGTTTCGTTTAGGTTGAACATTCTGTCCTTAACTTCAGTTACTTTGATGAACCAGGAATCCAATGGATAATATAATAATGGTTCGTCAGTTCTCCAGCTGTGTGGATAACTGTGAACGTATTTCTCTACTTTGAATGCTTTGTTTTCTTCTTTTAACTGGATGGCTATTTCAACATCTGCAGAACGTTCCGGTGCTTCATTTACTTCGTAATATTCGTTCTTTACATACTTGCCAGATAAATCGCCTAAACCTTGAATAAACTTCCCTTGTAAATCAACTAACGGCACTGGATTTCCATTTGCATCCAAAACTAACATTGGTGGAACTTCCGGTTTTGCTTCTTTGGCAACCTTAGCATCATCGGCACCAAAAGTTGGCGCAGTATGGACAACTCCGGTTCCGTCTTCAGTAGTAACAAAATCTCCTGAAATTACTCGGAAAGCATCTTGTGGATTTTGATATGGTAATACCAATGGCATCAGTTGTTCGTAACGAATGTTGACTAAATCTTTTCCTTTGAATTCGGTTAAAGTTTTGAATGGAATTTGTTTGTCGTTAGCTTTGAAATTTTCAAAATCAGAAGCTTCTGTGCTTGCAAAAAATCCTTTCCCGAATTGTTTTCCGACTAGGTTTTTAGCCAAAATGACTTTTACCGGTAGGAAAGTATATTGATTGAAAGTTTCAACCAAAACATAATCGATTTTTGGTCCAACTGTCAATGCAGTGTTGCTTGGAAGCGTCCATGGCGTTGTCGTCCAGGCTAAAATGTGAACCGTTCCGAATCCTTGTAAAAAGCTCGGTAAGGTTTCTGCTAAAGTTTTGAATTGCGCCACAACTGTGGTATCTGTTACATCTCTATAACTTCCGGGTTGGTTTACTTCGTGTGAAGATAACCCGGTTCCGGCTTTTGGAGAATACGGCTGGATTGTGTAACCTTTGTATAATAAATCTTTGTTGTAAATCTGTTTCAATAACCACCAAACCGACTCCATGTATTTGGATTTGTAGGTCACATACGGATCTTCCATATCAACCCAATATCCCATTTTTTCGGTGAGGTCATTCCATACATCGGTGTAGCGCATAACGGTGCGTTTACATGCTTCGTTATATTCTTCGATGGAAATGGTTTTCCCGATGTCTTCTTTGGTAATTCCTAATTCTTTTTCGGTGCCTAATTCGACTGGCAAACCGTGAGTGTCCCAACCTGCTTTACGCTTCACCTGGAAACCTTTTTGAGTTTTATAACGACAGAAAATATCTTTGATAGCACGTGCCATTACGTGGTGAATTCCAGGCAAACCATTTGCAGATGGTGGCCCTTCGAAAAACACATAAGGTGTAGCCCCTTCACGGGAAGTCACGCTTTGTTCAAAGACGTTATTTTCTTTCCAGAACTCCAGTACTTCTGATGCCACAGTAGGCAAGTCAAGTCCTTTGTATTCAGTAAACTTAGTACTCATTTTTGTCGCCTTCTTTAATCAAGTCTGCGAAAGTAATAAATTGTTATGAGTTATGGGTTATGACTGCGGTTTTTTTGCGTTAGTGATTGAAGAGGAAATCCTTTTTTGTTTGTAAAAAGCCCTTCGACTGCGCTCAGGGAGACAAAACAAAAAAGATTGGAACGGAAAGCACGACCCGAAGGTAAACGCCCAAAGAACTTTAAGCAAAAACCTCTTTTAAAACCTCAAGTGATTTTGGCTTTCTGAATCCATCGAGATGAATGGCGTAATAGTCGAGCAGTATTTTTAGTAGTATTTGACGCTCTATGCCCGAAAAGACTTTTTGATCGGAGTCAAATTTTAGATTGATTAGTTTTTTAAACAGAAAAGTTTCGTGTTCGGAAAGGCAATTAGTTCCCTGAAAGGCCGTAAAGTTTCCTTCTTTGCAGTCAAAAAATTTAAAACCACTTTCAGAAGTGTCGGGATAAAACCCCAAAAACTTTGTCATCTCCAACATCAAAATCAAATGGAAATTTGCCATTTCATTATGGGCATCGAGCCAAAGTAGTGCCGATTCCAGAAAATTGAACAGGTTTTCGTTTTTTTCCTCTTCGTGTATGCTGTGATGAATGATTTCTGAAAGAAACATCACAATAGTGCTTTTGACGATATGGGTTGAAATAGTTTGATAAGCGTGTGCGAGTTTTATTTCTTTGAAATGTTCGAGTGTTCCTTTGTTCTTGTGACTACCTTCGATTTCAAGAATAGATAAAGGTTGGAAATACGCTATTTTTTTCCCGAAACTTCGGGATTGATTTTTTGCCGAAAAAGCATTGGGTACAAAATAGCTTTTCAAACCATCAGACTGTGTCAGGCATTTCACTATCAGGCTTTTTTCTTGATATTTTAAAGATGAAATAACGATGGCTTTGGTTTTGACGAGCATTATCTGATAATCATCACTTTTTTTACGGCAGTTTCGGAAGCATCTTCAGCAGCAATGAAAATCATATAAACTCCTGAGGCTACATTGTGTTTTCCGAAAGCTTTGGTATCCCATTCGACCGTTCCGCCTTCGGAAGTGGTTTCGTAAACCAAATTCCCTTCTATGTCGGTGATTTTGATATTGGCTTTCGAGATTAATCCGGCGATTTTAACTGTTCCCACAAATTCGGGCCGAACCGGATTTGGGTAAACATATACCGCGTCCAGATTATCCGCAGGTCTTGTGGATGTACCTTGAAAAGAAACCATTCCTTTATCGGTAGCAAAGAAAATTTCGCCAGTAACTGAATTGATATCGATGTCATTTATCACATTACTGGGTAAGGGCGAATTGTCTTTTGTAAAATGATAAATCGTTTCCTGACCATTTGAAGAAAACAGAAAAACACCCGAATCGGCTGTTCCTATCCATTTTTGATTAGAACCATTAACGACAATATCGGTAATAAATTGTTCGTACAAAAGTTCTTGTGCCAGGCCATCTTCCAGAATTATAATTGCATTGGCTTTCATTTGCTCGCCACTATTATAGTTTCCGGTGCTAGGCAATACGCGCAATCCCTTATTTGTGCCAATCCAAACCTGATTTCTGTTATCTACGGCAATTGCCCGAACATCTTGAGAAGGAAGATTTCCTAAGTCGACTCCTTCTGCTATCTTTTTAAACCCGACGCTCGAATTTTCATTAAAAGCAATAACGCCATTTTTAGAAGAGGCAATCCATTTTGTCCCACTTTTATCGATTGCTATTTTACAAAAATCGTTACTTGCATAATCGGTTAAAATAGTTTCCATATCAAAAGATTGCCATGTTCCATTGGATTTTAAAACTTGTAGTGCTTTTTTTGTTCTGCTGTCGGTCATCCATAAATTACTGGATTTATCAAAAGTTGTACTATTTACCCATATTTCAGTACCGACACTTATCTCCAATGTACTGTTAGTGTTATCATAAAGGGTTGTTGGAATATCGTTTTCGATTTTTAATAATCCGTTGTGATAAGAGCCAAAATAAACCTGTGTTTCGTCATTTGGATTTACGGCAATCCTAACTAAAGCTCTTGCTTGTAAAACATCACTATAGGGAATATTCAGCCAACCCGATTGGTTGTATTTGCTAATTCCAAAACTTGCAGGTTGCCCTATATTTAAATAAGTATAAGGATTATAATCGCCATTATAACCCCCATACACCGCCCATAAATTAGATGATGAAGTGTCTATCGCAAATATATTATTCCTTTGCGGTCCATTGGGCATAATAAATTCAAAACTGGTTGGAGAAGTAATGGGTGCCGAAACGATTCCGTTTTCATTTGTGCCAATATAAATAGTGTCGTTGGCAACAGTAGCACAGCAAAATGTTACAGGAATTAAAGTTATCTGACTGCTTTGAATTGTTACTATCTGACTTAAAGATTGATTAAATACTAAGACTTTATTTAACGAAGTTACAACCATATAATTGCCGGCGGCACGAATATCAAGTCCGGGTTGGCCAATTGTTCCAATCTGTTCGAAAAAAGAACCATTGTATTTATAGATATTATTATTAACGCTCATTCCTATCAGCTGATTATTGAAAGTTACCAATCCACTCCAATAGCCACTATCAAAAACCTGCCATTGTGCATAATCGTTCAGATTTGGATTTGTTATGGCTGCTTTTCTGATTCCGTAATATTGTGTCACCGCATATATGTCACCGTTAAAAACTGCTGTTTGATAGACTTTAATTTCCTGTCCGGACGGACCAATAAAATACGTGTCGCCAAATTCTAAGGTAGCCAATTTATATTGCACAATCCCGAAATCGCATGAAACGTATATGATGCCATCATATTCCATGAAATGGTTTACTTTTTTTATATTGGCGGGAATGTTTTTATTAATGATATCCACAACATTTAACATGGTTCCATCGGCATCGTTAATGACAATCATCAATCCGTCTTCGTAGCCAACTATTGTTTTGTTGAAAGTGTCACTGTGATAAATGGCTGAAATCGTTTGTCCCGAAAGACCATCAATAGTATTTATGGTTTTAATATCGTTGGAAGTGAGGTTTTTGGTAAACAAAGCATTTTCGGCGGCAGCATAAATTTTAGTGCTTGACTGTGAAATATCCTTAATTTGATTGTATGAAAAATAACCTTTCCAATTCTGAAACGGTTGAGAAAAACAAATTTGGTAAAAAAGCAGTAAAAGCCAGAAAAAGCACTTTTTCATCTGAAAAAAATTAGCATACAAATATAGTATATAACGCAAAAACTATCTAATTGTTATATTTAAATCAAAAATGCCATCATTTCTGACGGCATTTTTAGGGTTTATGTTGGTTAATATTATACTATTCCCTGTGCTAACATGGCATCGGCTACTTTTACGAAACCGGCAATGTTTGCTCCTTTCACGTAATCAGTATAGCCATTTGCATCAGTGCCATACTTTACGCAGGCTTCGTGGATGTTTGCCATGATATTTTTCAATCGTTGGTCAACTTCTTCTGATGTCCAGCTCAAACGCAATGAGTTTTGTGACATTTCAAGACCTGAAGTGGCAACACCGCCGGCGTTAGAAGCTTTTCCTGGGGCGAAAAGAATTTTTGCTTTTAGGAATTCGGTAACTGCTTCCGGGGTTGAAGGCATGTTGGCACCTTCGGCAACACACATACATCCGTTGGCGATAAGTGTTTTCGCTTCATCCCCGTTTAATTCATTTTGAGTAGCACATGGCAAAGCCACATCACATTTAACTTCCCATGGGCGTTTGCCTGCAACGAATTTTGCATTTGGATATTTTCCCACGTAATCACTGATTCTTCCGTAGTTTACGTTTTTGATTTCCATTACGTAAGCCAATTTTTCGGGCGTGATTCCATCAGCATCATAAATATAACCTGATGAATCAGAAAGTGTAACTACTTTTCCTCCAAGTTCAGTTGCTTTTTCGCATGCATACTGAGCAACATTTCCGGAACCTGAAACTACAACCGTTTTTCCGTCGAAGCTTTGACCTTTGGTAGCCAACATGCTTTGAGCGAAGTAAACATCGCCGTAACCTGTAGCTTCCGGACGGATTAATGAACCTCCGAAAGTGATTCCTTTTCCGGTTAAAACTCCGGTAAATTCGTTTCTTACTCTTTTGTATTGACCGAACATGTAGCCAACTTCTCTTCCTCCAACACCAATATCTCCCGCAGGAACGTCAGTATCAGCACCAATATGTTTCGACAATTCAGTCATGAATGCCTGGCAGAATTTCATGATTTCGATATCGGATTTCCCTTTTGGGTCAAAATCAGAACCGCCTTTTCCACCACCCATTGGTAATGTTGTTAAGCTGTTTTTGAAAGTTTGTTCGAAAGCTAAGAATTTCAGGATACTCAAGTTTACAGAAGGGTGAAAACGAATTCCTCCTTTGTATGGACCGATTGCCGAATTCATCTGAATTCTGTAACCTCGGTTTACTTGTGTATTTCCCGCATCGTCGATCCAGGTAACACGGAACATGATTACTCTTTCCGGTTCTACCATTCTTTCCAAAAGCATTTTGCCCTCGTATTTTTTATTTTGTTCAATAAACGGAATTACTGTTTCAGCAACTTCCATAACTGCCTGCATAAATTCTGGTTCGTGACCATTTCTTTTTGCAACCAATTCCATAAATGCGTTAATACTTTGTGACATAAATTATACTATTTATATTTTTAAGAAATCGATTTCGTAAAATCGGACAAATATACATTTTATTCAAAAACAGCCGAATATATTTTTCTTAATTATCATAGTTTTTATGGATATGATAAGAAAACTGGAGAAAATCAATTAAACCTATGGCGTTTAAAACTTCTTCTTTATTTTTTCGTATATAAGCCAAGTATTTTTTATTTTATTTTATAACTGATTATGTTTTTATATATTTGTCGAGATTTGAACAAATTAGAATGCAAATGCCCAAAAATTTTATCATAACCTTACTATTGTTATTTGGATTATCAAACAGCGTAAATGCTCAGTTTGGATTTTCCCATGAAATTGGCGCTATACTTGGACCAGTTGCTTTTCAATCAGATTACGGTGAACGTCACGATTTTTCTACTAATGCGGGAAATACGGGGTATGCTATAGGGATTATTCATTATTTGAATTTCTCCTACCGAGCTGAATGTAATTGTTATACTCCGGAGACTTACTTTAATGATCATTTCAAGTTAAGAAGTGAGCTTTCCTACAATAAAACAGAATTACAACATTTTGGAAAATATGTAGACCCAAGCAGGACAGGGCAAATTGCAGATCAATTACGAGCAATGAGAGGAAGCACCGCTGTGACCAATATTGGCATGCAGTTGGAGTTTTTTCCGTTAAGTGTTAGGGAATTTACAGCCACTTTAGGTTCGTTTGCGCCCTTTATCAGTTTAGGTGGGCAATTTAGTTTTTATCAGCCTAAGGCTTGGTCAACACTTGGTCCAATAGGTCCATTTACATTACCAGTCAAGTATCAGGATGGATACACAAATCAAGGCGGAACCGTTTGGTCTATCGTTTCCAGCGTTGGTTGCAGATACAAATTAACCGCGTTATCAGATTTGATGGTTGATTTTAGATTGCAATATTACTTTTCAAATTGGGTTGACGGTTTAAATCCTGACCCTACCAGATATCCTGAGAATAGGGCAAACGACTGGAATGTTTGGTTCAATTTTGGGTATATTTATTACCTGCAATAGAAAATTAAAGGTTATTCTTTTTCAACAGCATCTTTATAATCCGGATACAGGAATTTGTTATATGGGAATCTTGTAATGTGTACTTTTCTAACTGATTCGTATATTTTTTCTCTGAATTCTTCAAAATTCTCTTTATTGGTTGCTGAAATAAATAAGGTGTTTTTTTTTCCTACATTACTCATCCAGGTCAACTTCCATTCTTCTAAGGTATAATGCTTTGCTGTCTTTTCGGTAATTAAATCGTCATTTTCGATTTCTTGATTTTTAAAAGCGTCTATCTTATTAAAAACCATTATCGTAGGTTTATCGTTGCTTTTTATATCCTGCAAAATCTGATTTACTGAACTAATATGTTCTTCAAAATCGGGATGAGAAATATCAACAACATGCAGTAATAAATCAGCTTCACGAACTTCATCAAGCGTGCTTTTAAATGAATCTACCAATTGAGTTGGTAATTTTCTTATAAATCCCACGGTGTCTGAAAGCAAAAAAGGCAGGTTTTTAATAACCACTTTTCGAACTGTTGTATCTAACGTAGCGAATAATTTATTTTCAACAAACACTTCACTTTTGCTAATTACATTCATCAACGTTGATTTCCCAACATTGGTATATCCCACCAAAGCAACTCTAACCATTGCGCCCCGATTGCCTCTTTGTACAGACATTTGTTTGTCAATGGTTTTTATTTTTTCCTTTAATAACGCAATTCTATCCCTAACAATCCTTCTATCGGTTTCAATTTCTGTTTCCCCAGGGCCACGAAGACCAATTCCACCTTTTTGGCGTTCCAAGTGTGTCCACATTCCGGAAAGTCTTGGCAATAAATATTGACACTGTGCCAACTCTACTTGTGTTCTTGCATAAGAAGTTTCTGCTCTTTGAGCAAAAATATCCAGAATCAAATTTGTTCTGTCAAGAACCTTGCAATCAAGTATTTTAGAAATATTTTTTTGTTGGGATGGAGACAATTCATCATCAAAAATTACAGTAGAAATATTTTTTTCTTTGATGTACAAACTAATTTCATCCATTTTACCTGTTCCTAAAAAGGTCTTGGGATTCGGCTTCTCTAATTTTTGGGAAAATCTTTTAATAACTTCTCCACCAGCAGTATAGGTTAAAAATTCTAGCTCGTCTAAATATTCTGTTAACTTTTCTTCGCTTTGATTTTGCGTAACTATTCCAACAATTACGGTTCTTTCAAAATTTATAACTTCTTTTTCTAACATTTTTTTCGATTCTTTGGCAAAATTAGACATTTGAGAATTAATTTATCACATAATTACCAACGATTCTTATGATTGCTTTAAGGGTTTTTGTTAAATGTGCGCTTTTTTAGAAACAATTCTTAAATAATTCATAAATTTTATTAAATTTGGGCTTCAATTTTCTTCATTAAATATAACAACAACTAAATTTTCATTTATGAAAAAATTTACTTTACTATTACTGTTTTTATTCATTTCTTTAAGCGGTTATTCTCAGATGGCTTTAGAAGGTTTTGAGAACACTACAGGTCCTGACACGCCTCCTTCAACAAACTGGACTTTAGGAACAGGAAACTGGGCTGTATTTGATAATGGTGTAGGGTCAAGTGTGCGTTGGGGCATTAATAGTGCCGTAACAACTCCTCCGACTGTTTACCAAGGCGCTAACGCGGCATATGTTAACCGGGAAAATATTGATGCCGGAAATACTTCCGAAGAATATTTAGCAACTCCGACTGTGCTAATTCCAACTAATGGTGTATTGCATTTTTACACAAGAATGTTTACCAGCGGAAACCAGGGGACAATTTATCAAATAAAAATAGCACCTTCTGGGTCGCAAACTAATCCTTCCGCATATTCACTAGTGCAACAATGGACAGAGGATGACTTAATTATACCAACTTCTAATTTTAATATCTATACTGAAAAGACTGTCGACCTGAGCGGCTTTGCCGGTCTGACTGTTAATGTTGCTTTTGTGAAAGTATATACACAGCCCGATGGAAATCTGGGTGGTGACCGATGGTTAGTGGATGATGTAAGCATTGATGCTGCGTGTTTAACTCCAACTACATTACCATCTAGTACAATAACTTCAAATAGTGCTACTTTAAATTGGACAAATCCTAATGGGACAGTGAACGGTTGGGAAATAATTGTTACTCCATCTGTAGGTTCTCCCATTACATATCCTCTATATACGGGTGCCTTGCCATTTGTTGCTACTGGATTATCGCCAAATACAACATATTCATATCAGGTCAGAGCAGTGTGTACAACCGGAATCTCGAGTCCATGGTCTGTGGCTTCCACCAACTTTACAACCAATGTAGCGCCTCCAATTTGTGGTGGTAACTTTGTTGATTCAGGTGGTGTTAGTGCAAATTATGCCAATAACGCCAACATCACAACAACTATCTGCCCCACAAATCCGGGCGATTTAGTTACTGTAACTTTTACGTCGTTTAATACGGAAAATGGTGTTGACCTTTTAAAAGTATATGATGGTAATAGTGCAACTGCACCATTATTAGCTACACTTTCTGGGACAGCTTTACCTCCTGCGTATACGGCTTCCTCAACTTCAGGATGCTTAACTTTTGTGTTTACCTCAAATGCCACAACTAATGCTGCAGGCTGGGCAAGTAATGTAACTTGTGCTCCGCCACCAACTTGTAGAAAGCCTACCGCGATAATTCCAAGTGCTGTGACTTCCAACTCAGCAACATTAACCTGGACACAGCCCGCAAATCCTGATACAAGTGTTGCATCGGCATGGCAAGTTTTGGCTTTGCCTTGTGGTTCTGTTGCTCCGAATGCCAGTTCAACAGGATTTATTAATACTTCTGCCAATCCTTACACGCTCACGGGATTAACATCTGCAACATGTTATGATGTATATATAAGAGCGGTTTGTAGCGTTACTGACAGCAGTACATGGGCAGGTCCGACAACATTTACAACGCAGCTTTCACCACCTGTTTGTGGAGGTAATTTTGTGGATACTGGTGGATTAGCTGCTAATTATCCTAGTAATGCTAATCAAACAACTACTATCTGTCCTGTAAACACGGGAGATGTTGTAACTGTAACGTTTACTTCATTCAATACACAAGCTGGTACTGACTTTTTAAAAATATATGATGGAAATGATGCAACCGCACCTCTTTTGGCCAACTTATCCGGAACGGCTTTGCCTCCTTCATTTACATCTTCTGCTGCTAGTGGATGTTTAACATTTGTGTTTACCTCAGATGCTACGACTACTGCAGCGGGATGGGTAAGTAATATCACATGTGGTGCTCCTCCTGTTTGTAGAAATCCAACAACACTAACAACAAGTAGTGTTTTATCTACTTCAGTTGTGTTAAACTGGATACAACCTGCAAATCCTGATACAACTGTTGCAACTTCTTGGCATGTTTTAGCTCTACCTTGTGGTTCGCCTGCTCCAACTGGTTCTTCAACAGGGTTTGTGACAACTTCTAACAATCCTTTTACTCTTACTGGATTATCGCCTACAACGTGTTATGATATATATGTAAGAGCATCTTGTAGTGTAATAGACTATAGTACTTGGACTGGTCCTGCAACAATAACAACTCAAATTGCGCCGCCTGTTTGTGGTGGAAATTTTGTGGATGCTGCTGGTCCAACAACCAATTATGCGAACAATTCAGATTCAACGGTGACTATATGTCCCGTAAATACTGGAGATATCGTAACAGTGACTTTTACTTCATTTAATACTGAAGCAACCTGGGATGGCTTATATGTATTTAATGGTAATTCAATCTCAGCTCCGCAAATCGCAAGTGCAAATCCGGCCGGAAATGTACCAGGCGGTCTAGCTGGTTCTTATTGGGGAACAACAATTCCTGGCCCTTTTACCTCTACAAGTCCTGACGGTTGTCTGACTTTTAGATTTAGAAGTGATGCCTCAGTGAACAATCCTGGATGGGTTTCCAATGTAACCTGTGGTCCGCCACCGACTTGTATAGCTCCAACGGCAATAACTAATAATACTGTTACTTCGAGTTCAGTCATATTAAACTGGACACAACCTGCAAATCCTGATACAACTGTTGCATCAGCCTGGGAAGTTTTAGCCTTACCATGTGCTTCCCCTGCGCCAACTGCTGCGTCGACAGGTTTTGTAAGTGCCTCTACTAATCCATTTACCCTTACCGGTTTAAGTTCTGCAACATGTTATAATATATATATAAGAGCGGTTTGTAGTCCAACTGATAGTAGTACTTGGGGAGGACCAACAACCGTAACAACTCAAGTTGCACCGCCTGTTTGTGGCGGCAATTTTGTTGATGCTGGTGGTGCGGCTGCAAATTATCCGAATACTTCAGATTCAACTGTAACTATTTGTCCTATAAATACAGGTGATGTTGTAACGGTAACTTTCACATCGTTTAATACGGAAGCAACTTATGATGGCTTATATGTTTTTGATGGAAACTCAATTACAGCACCACAAATTGCAAGTACAAATCCAGCTGGAAATGTACCCGGAGCATTGGCAGGATCATATTGGGGAACAACAATTCCTGGCCCTTTCACTTCAACAAGTGCGGATGGCTGCTTAACTTTCAGATTTAGAAGTGATGCCTCAATTAATAATCCTGGATGGGTTTCAAATGTAACGTGCGCTCCGCCGCCCACTTGTAGAACTCCCGCGGCAATTACATCTAATACGCTTACTCATAATTCTGTTATATTGAACTGGACACAACCTGTTAATCCTGATACCACTGTCGCATCAGCTTGGCAAGTTTTAGCTTTACCTTGTGGTTCACCAGCTCCAACTGCTGCTTCAACAGGTTTTGTGAATGTCTCAACAAATCCTTTCACCCTTACAGGGTTAACCCCTGCAACATGTTATGATATATATATCAGAGCAGTTTGTAGTACAACAGACAGTAGTACTTGGGGCGGACCAAGAACAGTCACTACGCTGGTAGCTCCACCTGTTTGCGGTGGTACTTTTACCGATGAAGGAGGACCTACAGCAAATTACAATAACAATTCGAATGTTACCACAATTATTTGTCCAACAACTCCCGGTGAAATAGTAACAGTAACCTTTACCGCTTTTAATACGGAAGCAAACTGGGATGGTCTGTATGTTTATGACGGAAATACAGTTAATCCTTCGACTCAAATCGCAACTGCAAATCCTCCAGCAAACGTGCCTGGTGGTATTCCAGGGTCATATTGGGGTACAACTATTCCTGGTCCATTTACTTCTACCTCTCCTGAGGGCTGTTTAACTTTTGTTTTCAGAAGCGATGGCTCAGTAAACAATCCTGGATGGGTTGCAAATGTAACTTGTTCTCCCGCTCCAACCTGTGCAAGACCAACCTTACTTTCAGCAACTAACATAACTCAAACATCTGCTGTATTGAACTGGACTCAGTTACCGAATCCTGATGGTTCAACAGCAACAGCTTGGGAAATACTTGTATTGCCGGCAGGTTCACCAGTTCCAACAGGAAACGGTATTCCGGCAACAAGTCCATACACTGCAAATGGTTTATCAGCAGGAACAGCATACGTGTTTTATGTTAGAGCAATTTGCTCTCCAACAGATACGAGTGAATGGTCAGCCTTTAATTTTGCAGCATTGCCTGTTAATGATGAGTGTGCGAATGCAATATTTGCTATAGTTAATCAAAATTTAAACTGCGTTCAAACAACTCATGGTACCTTATCAGGAGCAACAGCATCACTTCCGACTACAACTTGTGGAGGCGCGGGTGCTGCTAATGATGACGTATGGTTTACATTTACCGCTACTTCTGTTACTCATATAATTTCGTTTAATAACGTTATTCCTGCTACAGCTTTGAGTTATGCTATTTACCAAGGTAGTTGTGGTGGCTTAACGCAAGTTGGCTGTAATTCAGGAGCAAACTTAGTTCCCGGAACAACTTACTATATCAGAGTTTTTTCAACAAGCACAGTTCCTGTATTTACAAACTTTGATTTGTGTATAGGAACATTACCTTGTACAGAAGCACCGGCATTTTGTACTGGTCAGACCGTTACATACGCAAATTCAACCAATGTCCCTAGTTTGGGTCAAATAGGATGCTTATTCACTTCCCCTAATCCTGCATTCTTCTTTTTACAGGTAAATCAAGCAGGCCCATTGAGTTATTTAATATCGCAAGTTGATACTGGTGGGGTTCCACGAGACGTTGATTATGTTGCTTGGGGACCATTTACAGACTTAAGTACTGCTTGTTCAGGAGTTCCTGCGAATCCGCTTGCGGGTCAACAACCGCCTTTAACACCTGCCCAAGGTTGTAATGGAACTCTTCATGCTTGTAGTTATTCTGCAGCACCGACTGAAATTATGTGTATCCCTAATGCTCAGTTATGTGAGGTTTATGTTATTATGATAACAAACTTTTCAAATCAAGCGGGAACCGTAACATTTACTCAAACCAATTCAGGAGGAGGGACAACAGCTTGTTTCCCTATAAATACATTTAATTATCCTTCTACCTATTATTGTCAAAATGCAGCTAATCCTACTCCGGTCCTAGCACCTGGCGCTTCTGCAGGGGTATATACATCTACTCCGGGATTAGTTATTGATTCTGCTACCGGAACAATTGATTTATTGGCAAGTACTCCAGGTCCTTACGTAGTTACTAGTACATCGGCAACGACTATTGGTGGACCTTGTACTACAATACCATTTATTACAACTACAAGAACTGTTATTATAACTGCGCCTGCAAGTGCAACTATTTCATATCCTGCAGCTACATATTGTAATAGTATAACTTCATCTCAAAGTGTTGTAAGAACGGGTACTCCCGGAGGAACATATTCTTCAACACCTGCTGGTTTATTGCTGAATCAAAATACAGGGGAAATTATACCTGTTGCCAGTACCGCTGGAGTTTACACAGTAACTTATACTATTCCGGCAACGGGTGGTTGCGTAGCTTATACTACTCAAACTCAGGTTGAAATATTGGCTTCCCCTATAGTTTTACAGCCTTCAGTAACTGCTTGTGATACATTTACTTTACCTGCATTAGCGGTTGGTGATTATTATGCTGCTGCTGGTGGAGTTGGAACTCCTTTGGATATAAGTATTCCACTAACCGGTTCTCAACCTGTATACATATACGCTGTTGGAACAAATGGTTGTATCACAGAAAAATCATTTAACGTGACAATAAATACTGTTCCGGCACCAACGTATACTGTTACGCAGTCTACTTGTACAACGCCAACAGGATCAATTAGTGTCACTTCACCAGCTTCTGTTGGTGGTTCACCAGTTTCTGATTTGTTCATTTCTGAAGTTACCGATGCGAATGCTGGTTCTTTAACTTATGTTGAAATATATAATGCAACTGGTGCACCGGTAAATTTAGCTAATTACAAATTGAAATTCTACACATGGGGTTCACCTCCAACCACAGAAAATTTATCTTGTAACCTAAATTTAACAGGAACGATTGCTAATAATGCTACCAATGTAATTAAAGTAAGTAATGATTCAAATATCGTTGGTGTTGTTCCGAATCAAACTTTTGCAGGATGTGGTGGAGTAAATAATAATGATAATATTAGGTTGACAACATCAGCTGATGTTGAAGTTGATGTATGGGGTGTTACCGATGGTTCGACATTTACTCCAAGTGGTCAGCCCGGTTATACCTATAGAAGATTAAACACTTCAACAATTCCTAATACAACTTGGAATGCTGCTGATTGGACAGCTTTAGACCCGGAAGATTATACCAATGTAGGAAGTTATTCTTATACAGTTTCTAATTATCAATATAGCATTGACAATGGCCCTTTCCTAACCGGAACAACATCTGGAATAATATTTAGTAATTTAGCGCCTGGAAATCATGTTTTAGTGGTTAAAGACACATCAACTGGTTGTTTTTCCGCACCTGTAAATGTATTTATAGATGTTGTGAATCCTACTCCATCTGTAACCACATTTACTTATGTAACTCCCGTTTGCCAGAATGCAACGCCTAATCCATTGCCAAATACTTCTGCTTCTGGGTTTACAACTGGAGGAACATATTCTGAAGTTACAACTACCGGATTAGTATTTGTTAGTACCTCTACTGGTGAGATAGATTTAGCTAATTCAACACCTGGATTACATACTATCAGATATAGCGTTGCTTTCAATACGACAACATGTGTTTCTGCAGGTTTTAGTGATGCTACAATAGTAATTAATCCTGTTATAAACCCTGTCCTTGGATTTAGTTATACAACTCCTATTTGTCAAAATGCCCAGGCTACTTTATCACCAACTTTAGCCGCCGGCTTTACAACTGGCGGAACGTTTAGCTCCACAACTGGATTGTCAATTAACGGTTCAACTGGTGTGATAGATTTGGCAACAAGTACTGCTGGAAGTTATACAATAACATACACATCAAATGCAAATGCTGCTACCTGCTTAGTTGGTGGTACTAATACATTCGATATTGTTATCAATCCTGTAATTACGCCGGTAACAGGGTTTAGCTATGACACCCCTTTCTGTTCTTCAGATAGTGTTGCTTTGCAATTACCTACATTAGCTACAGGGTTTACAACAGGTGGAACATTTAGTTCAACTACAGGATTGGCAATTAATGGCACAACTGGAGAAATAAATATTCCAAACAGCACGCCGGGAGCTTATACAATTACCTATGCAATTGCCGCCAATACCGCAACGTGTCAGGTGGCTGGAACTAACAGCACACAAATAATGATAATAGCTCCGGTTACTATTGAACTTACGGGTGGATGTCAAAGTGTGAATTATATATTAACTGCTACGCCGGTTAATGGTTCATTTGTTCCTGAAACAGCAAGTTATGTTTGGCAAAATGCTAATGGGGCTATCGTTGGAAATGCACAAAGTTTAACAGTAACAGTCGTTGGAAAATATACTGTAACGATAACTGTGGATGGCTGTTCTACCCAGTCAATTCCTTTCAATGTAGATTCAGTGTTCTGTATTATACAAAAAGGTATTTCAGTTAATAACGATGGTTTGAATGACACTTTTGACTTAACAGGTTTTGATGTTAAAAAATTAACTATATTTAACCGTTTAGGAATGAAAGTTTATTCACGCAATAATTATGTTAATGAATGGGGCGGAAAATCAGATGGAGGTGAAGAACTTCCTGATGGAACTTATTATTTCATCATTGATAGAAATAATGGTGATACAAAAACAGGATGGATTTACATCAATAGAGCACAATAACATAATATATAATTTACATTCAAAATAAAACAAAACAAAATGAAGAAAGTATATTTCATTGCGATATTGGCTTTAGCGATTACAGAGTTAAGAGCACAGCAAGATCCGCATTACACACAGTATATGTACAATATGAGTGTGATGAATCCAGCTTATGCTGGTTCAAAAGAGAGTGTATCCGGAGGATTGCTCTACAGAAAACAATGGGTTGAAATTGAAGATGCACCTACTACTGGTACGTTTTTTATACATGCTCCTGTTGGTAGAAATGTTGGTTTGGGACTTTCTGTTATCTCAGATAAAATCGGGCCGGTAGAAGAGAATAATTTTTACGCAGATTTCTCTTATACTCTGAATTTAGGTGGCGAACGTAGATTGGCATTTGGATTAAAAGCCGGAGCTACTATGCACAAAATTGATTTCAACACTATTTATCCAACGTTACCTAATCCTAATGATGGTGTTTTTGGATCTGGAAACCCAAATAATACTTTTTTAAATATTGGTTCCGGACTTTTCTATTATACAGATAAATATTATATCGCCTTTTCGGTGCCAAATATGTTAAAATCTAAATATTTAGATTTCGACGGGAGGCAATACGGAACCGATGTAATTCATTATTTCCTAACCGGAGGTTATGTGTTTGATATCAATCCTAACTTAAAGTTCAAACCGTTTGCGATGATTAAATCGTCCTTAAATGCACCTACATCTTTTGATGTTTCCACTAACTTTATGTTTTTTGACAAGCTAGAATTAGGAGCAACTTATAGATTGGAAGACTCATTTGGAGCAATGGTAAATTTTGCCATAACGCCAAGCCTGAGAATCGGATATGCGTATGATCACATTATTTCAGATTTAAATGTTGTAACACCAGCTTCACATGAAGTAATGCTGTTATTTGATTTAAACTTCCCGAAAAAAGTATCACGTTCACCAAGATATTTCTAACCTATAAAGTAATTCTAAAAATGAAAAATTTATATATAGTATTAAGTTTTGTAGCCATCAGTTTTACGGTTTCGGCGCAAAATAAAAACACCAAATTAGCAGATAAATTATTCGCCCGATTTGAATATATCGACGCTGCCAAAGAATATCAGAAACTGGTGGAAAACGGGAAAGCCGATCCTTATGTTTACAAGCAGCTAGCAGATGCCAATTATAACATGTTCAATTCGGCTGAAGCGGTTAAATGGTATGCAAAAGCTACCGAGACCCAACAAGATGCAGAAACATACTACCGTTATGCTCAAATGTTGAAAGCAGAAGGAAAATATGAAGATGCTAACAAACAAATGAGAAAATTTGCTACGGCAGTTCCAAATGATTTGAGAGCAAAAGCATTTAATGAAAATCCAAATTACATTCCTAGATTATTGGATAAAACAAAATTATTTGATGTTAAATCTTCTGACATCAGTAGCGACAAATCTGATTTCGCAGCAGTGTTGTATGACAACAGTTTGTATTTTGCCAGTGCCAGAAATGGTGCACGTAAAAACTACGGCTGGACAGATGAACCATTCTTAGATATTTATAAAGCAGATTACAATGAAGATGGAACAATTACCAATGCTTCAACTGTAACCGAGTTAAATTCGAAATGGCATGATGGGCCAATAACTATAAGTTCTGATGGGAAAACAGCTTATTTTTCGAGTGAAAGCTACAAAGAGCATGAGGCTACACCAAAGGATAAAAAAGCAAATGCCAAATTTAGTCAAGTGTATCTTTTCAGCGCCACTAAAAATGGAGACTCATGGGGAAGCATTTCTGCCTTACCATTTAATGACAAAGCTTATTCTACAGGAAATCCAAGTTTAAGCAGAGACGGCAAAACATTGTACTTTTCTTCTAACAGACCTGGAAGCCTTGGCGGAAACGACATTTGGAAAGTAGCTGTTAATACCGACGGATCCTATGGAGAACCTCAAAACCTAGGGAACAAAGTAAATACTGAAGGAAACGAAAACTTCCCATTTATTGCTGATGATAACAAAACATTATATTTTGCTTCAGCCGGAAAACAAGGTTTAGGCGGATTAGACATATATCAAGTTGATTTGTCAAATAATTCAGAAGCAACTAATCTTGGCAAACCGGTAAATACTGAAAAAGATGATTTTGCTTTCACATTTAACGAAAGTAAAAAAATTGGTTTCTTATCCAGTAACAGAAACGGAAACGATGATATCTTTATCGTTAATCCACTTTGTGCTGTTGATGTATTAATTGTCGTTACAAACGCTAAAACAGGCGAAATTTTGCCAAATGCAAGCGTATCTATACTTGACGATAAGAAAAACATTATCGCTACGGAAATGTCAAATGCTAAAGGCGAGGTAGGCTACCGAGTTGAATGCGACAGAGCTTATGTAGTTCAGGCTTCAAAAGATGGTTATGAAGGCAATACTTTCGCTGTGGCCAAAAGTAAAGGGCCAAAAGCCAATGTCGATGCACCATTACAACCAATAGATGTTATTGTGACCGAAACAGAAATTATCTTAAAACCTATTTACTTTGAGTTTGACAAAAGCAATATCACTCAGGAAGGTGCTTTTGAATTAGATAAATTGGTTCAGGTGATGAAAAATAATGACAAAATGGTTATCATGGCAAAATCGCATACAGATAGTAGAGGAAGCGATGACTATAACATGACTTTATCTGACAGAAGAGCAAAATCAACTGTTCAATACATAATTTCTAAAGGAATCGATGCCAGCAGAATTTCCGGAAAAGGAATGGGAGAATCAGAACCTAAAGAAGTTTGTAAACCATGTACAGAAGCGCAATATTCTTTAAACAGACGGTCAGAGTTCCTGATTGTAAAGTAAGTATCAGAATAAAATAATGCTAAAAATCCCGTCAATAAGTTTGACGGGATTTTTTTGTGCTATATCTAATGATTCTCATAGCGTTGTCAATAATAAAGTTATGCAGATAATTACAAGTGAGGTATGCTATGTAAGGAATAGAAGCATGTGACACTAAGGAGTGCTATGTAACAAACTGAAGAGCCGAATGTAACAAAGTAGATTCAACGTGTGAAAACAAGGCTTTTAGTCTGTTTTAAAACTTAATTTGACACCATAAATCTGAATTCTGTATGTGTTTCTCCTAACAAAAATAAGTTGCTATATAGCCCATTTTATACAGTTGCTAAAATGGTGTTTCTAGTGATGGAAGAATGACAAGTTTAAACAAAAAAGAGTCCCGATAAATCGGGACCTTTCTTTTTATAAGCTGTATTTTACGAATACTAATTGATAACGATATCGTCAAGCTGAACTGTCGTCGTAACGGTTGTTGTTCCAACATATTCAAAAACAAAATATCCATTACCAGTTAAACTTGCAGGAATTGGATAGGTTCCAGGAGAAGAAAATGAATTTTCTGAAGAGCCTATTGCTGGGTAATTAATAGTAAAATTTGATGTAATATTAACAAAAGAACTCATATTTACAGGAGAACCCGGTGTATAATTAGCTGCAGTTACATAATAAACATTTAAAGCTGCACCTGCATTATATCGAATTTCTTTTTTAAATGTGAAGTTGTTTGCGGCAGTGAAATCAACAGGCACAAAAAACAATACTTTAGCCGGAACTCCAGGATTTCCAGATCCCGCAAAACCACTCATTTCTATATATTTGTTACCACTAAAAGTTTTAAGCTGCCACAATCTGCTTCCAACTACTGGATCGTTAATGTATTTTGGAAAAACGGTAGTGCCAACGTTATATGAAGTAAAAGGTTCATTTACTGTTCCTGAGTACACTAATGCGGTTCCTCCTACCGGTGGATTTGAATCAAAACGAGGTGCAGTCAATTTAATATCATGTTCATATCTAACTATGAATTGAAAATCGGTGTCATATTTTGTTACAACCCCTCTAATTTTACCACTATTAGTAGGCACCTTATTGTATGCGAAAGGGGCAAAACTGCTGAAACGGATAATTCTTTCAGCTCCACCTGCTGTAGAAGATAACATGTGATTTGTGGCACCTCCGCCAGAATCAATGTCATAATACGTTCTGCCTATTGATGAATCCGAAAATTGAACGCCATCTAATTCTATCAAGGTGTTTTGGTTAGCATCAGTATAAGCAGCTGCTAAACTAAATGTTCTAAGCATATCGCTTTCGGGAACAACTGTTGCTGATGGGAATAAATGGTCTTGCCATTCAAACTCAGAAATTCTTCCAATAGTTCCATTATATAACGATCCTATTTGTAAAGAGCCATAAACAATAGCAGCATATAATCCATTTAGTTGAATGTAAACTTTTCTTCCCGGTATGAACCCTTTTCCATACAATGTTGTCACGTTTATAGGCACACTGAATCCAATTGGATCTGAACCATCGGTTGGAATAGTTTGGAACGAGATAGATTTATAGAATGTACCTTTTTCATCACTTGACGTCACATAAGCCTCGATGATATCGGGAGTAGCAAACTGAACGGGTGTTGATGTTGCGGCAGAATTAACAGAAGCCACAGTTCTTGTAGAAATTAATTCATACGTAACCAAAGTATTCTCTGGTGTAGTATAGTGATCGTCTGATGCACAGCTCGTGAAAAGTCCGATTACTAAAGTTAACAATAAGCCTGATTTTAAAATTATATTTTTCATAGTTTTTTATGATTTATTTTTTGTCAAAAATTCTAATGTTATCCAATTCATAAGTTCCATCAAGGGTACTATTTGTACCTGAACCTTTACATCTGAACGCAATGTAAATATTTCCAGTATAACTGGATAAATCAACTAATCCTGAACTAAAAAAAGTAAAATTAGTATCATAATTTAATGGTGGCGTTGTAAATGATACAGGTTGCCAATTAGCCGCCAATACATTTGTACCATCGTAATCAGTTGAAATTAATAACTCAATTGAGTTAGAAGGCGAAGAAACGTAAGCCTGAGCAACATCAAAGACCAATGTTTCGTGATCTTTTGTATCCATATTTATTGCAGGTGAAATTAACCAAGCAATATTAGACGCTTGACCAGATTGATATGCACTGAACTCCGCATATTTTGATCCGCTATAAATACCTTCAATCCATGCTACCGTGCCCGTTTGAGCATAGTTAGTCCAACCCGTAATGTTAATTACATTACCATCTGCTGTGTTACCCAAAAACTCTTCGAAAAAAGTATAGTCAGTGGACTGACCAATTTTAATGTCATTTTCTGGTGAACAACCTGTAAATGGCAATAATGCCACAAACACAAGTACAATTTTTTTATAAATTTTCATAACAATATAATTTAAAAATTAATATATAAATTTAGGAAATAAGTTCTACCATAACCGTAGAAATATTTAGGAGCAAAAGCGGGAGTTCCGCTGGAAACATCCTGATTAACTTCTCTGAAATTAGCTTTTCTTGATTGTTCAAATCCGCCTGTTTTGTAGGTAACATCTAAAACGTTGTTGATGCTCGCAAAGAAACCAAAGGTTTGCTTTCCTACTTTCCAAGATTTACCACCGGTTACGTTTAGTAAATAGAAATCATCAAACTTTTCTTGTGTCAATAATTCTTTTGCTCTTTCCGGTGTAATTTCCGGGAAAGATAATCCTTCTAAATCTAAAGGATTTCTATAGAAATTATCTGTTCTTAACAAAGATGATATATTCAAATAATTATCTGCAATGTAATTCGCATTCGCGCCAATCCACCAGAATTTTGGATCTCTATATTCAATTCCGAATGAAGCTGCAGTCTGTGGACCACCGCCTAGTCTATATCCTTTTAAATGCGCTTGTCCAAAATCAGCTACAGGATTAGTATTCGTTGGAGTTGCTAAATTATCGTTATTTAATGATACATCTGGATTATTATTATAGGTATTCTCTCCATAGGCACCCGAAAGAGATAATTTAATTGTTGATGTAATTTGATATTCCATGCCTAATTCTAAACCAATGTTTTGTTTTTCAACATTTGAAAGTGTTTCTGCGACAAAAGCATCTCCACCATCACCACCATCATCCAAGAAAACTCCTTCTCCGTAAAAGAATGAAGTTTCTGTTCCTTTTTTAATGTTAGAATAATAAGCTGTTAATCTTGATTTGAATTTTGGTGCTTTTATGATATAACTTGCATCTCCACTTGTAACGTTTTCTGATTGAAGTCCCACTGAAATATTATCATTGATACGTGCATTAGGAAAAACATTTCTCAATGACGGCGCTTTAGTCATGTAGGCAGCATTGAAATTTAGGAATTGTTTACCAGAAATTTTATACGTTAATCCACCTTTGAAGCCAAAGTTTTCATAAAGATATGTATTACTTTTTCCGAAAGAATTTGTTGGATATACTCCATTTTTATATAATCCTTCTCTTTGGTATTGGGTTCTTGTAAATGATTCTGCCAAATAAAAATCTACTTTCTTATAGGTAAATTTAAATTGAGTAAAAGCATCAATAGTATTGGCTGATAAATTATAGTTGTATGCCAATTTATCACCAACTACAACGGTTCTGTTTGGATTATTTAAATCAGATTGTTGTTGATCGGCAGTATTTGTAAAATAATTTTTATCATCAAAATATTGACCTCCTAATAAATCTAAAACACTAGCGAAATTGTGAGATTTTAAATTTCTAAAAGTCACACCGGCATTCATATTAATATTATCCGCCAATTGTGAGTTTAGGACTGAGTTAGCTGTCCAAACTTTATCATCTGTTCTGTCTTCATATAATATGTAAGCACTGTGACCATCAGATGAACCTCTATTTGTGTTATATAAATTATCCCAGTCAATTTGTTTGTGTGCCAAGAAGTTTGAAGCTGCACTAATACCAGCTGCTACATTTGCAGGGTCATCGCCCAGAAAATCGGTGTAATCATCAGGATTGTAAGCAGAAGTGTAATAACTCGGTAAGTTTCTGTAATAGGTTGGGTCTGGATTATTAACCCCTTGATAAGCTAAACGGCTATTGCCAATTTTACCAAATTGATGGGCAACACTTGTATTCAGATTAGTCTTATCAGACATTTTCCAATAATGTGTCAACATCAAAATAGGCTCGTTAACTTCTTTATCTCTCGAATTTCTTTTTTTACCATCTTGCCAACCCCAATAAGAATTGTATTTAACGCCGGCTAATCGAGTAATTTCAGCGGTATTTGGAGAACTTTTACCACGACTATTTTCAGAATAAATAGAGGTAAAGTTCAAGGAATGATGATCGTTGAATTTTTTCTCAACGCTGGCAAACAAAGCTTTAGCATCATAATCTGTTCCTTCAAAGTAACCTTCCTTAGCCCAACGGCCAGAAGCAGAAACTACAAAAGCCCATCCGCTTGTACTCATTCCCGAAGCATGAGTTGCCATCGTTCTCCAGCTATAGTTTGTATTTGTTCCGGAAAACGAAATTCTAGAACCTTTTCTATATATAGAAGCTCTTGTATTGATTTCCTGTGTTCCGAGGATTCCGCCAAAAGTATAATCAGAAGGTCCTGAACCTGTGGTAAACTCTTGATTTCTTGTTGCGTCATTTAAGCCACCCCAGTTTGACCATTGTGGTCTTCCGTCATAAATTTTATTCATGGTAACGCCATTAATCATGGTAGTTCCATACTCATTATCAAGTCCTCTTACTCTAAAACGAGCCTGACCCCAATTGAAAGCCGCAGCTTGCTGAAAAGCATCTCTTGAAGCTTGAAGTAATCCTGAAGTACTTTCAGAACCACTATTGTCATCACCTAAATCATTTTCTGTAATTGTAATTAAACTTAATTGCTGTTCTGAAGTAATATCTTCCTCTAAAACAACAACTCCTAAATCTAACATTTTCCCATCTTCAACATCAACTGATAACAGTTGGTCTTTAAATCCGGTACTTTTAATTTGAACTAATTGACTTCCTTTGGGAGCATCTTTGAAAGTAAATACACCATTAGCATCTGTTAGCACTGTTAAACTGGTGTTCTGAATGGCCGCAACTACACTTTGTAATGGTTTCTGGCTTTTTGAATCAACAACTTTTCCGGTTATCCCTGTTGTTGTTTGTGCGAAAACAAAAAGCACTTGCATTACGAATAATGTACTAATAACAAGTTTTTTCATAAATAATATTAAATTAATTTTTCCTTACGTTAAGCCCAAAGTGGAAACTTAACAGCCGACAAATGTACATCTTTTAATAATATTATATACATTTGGCTCGAAGTTTGTAAAAACTTGATATTAAATTAATAATAACTTTTATGAGAATTAAAAAATTAATCGTCCTTTTCTTTGTTTTATTCGCAATCTCAGGGACAAATGCACAAGCAAAAAAGTACATCGTGCATACGGTTGCGTTCTATAACTTTGAAAATTTGTTTGATACTATTAACGAAGCAAACAACGATGAAGAATGGTTGCCAAACGGAGCTCAAAACTGGACTTCAAAAAAGTACAAACAAAAATTACACAACCTCGCGAGAGTTTTGTCAGAGATTGGCTCAACTGACAATCCCAATAATTCTCCTACGCTAATTGGTGGCGCTGAAATTGAAAACAGAGGTGTTCTAGAAGATTTAATCAAAGAACCTGCCCTTATTGGAAAAGATTATGGTATCGTACACTTTGATTCTCCAGATAAAAGAGGAATTGATGTTGCCTTGTTATACCAGAAAAAACATTTCAGACCGACAAGCTTTAAAAATATCCCTCTTTTGATTTATAGAAATCAACTAAACAATAAAGCAAAAGAAAAAAATGACAAAGACGATGCCTCTGATGATAAATCTGAAATTGATAAAAACTTAGACAGAGTTTACACAAGAGATATTCTATTAGTAACCGGATTTTTGGATGGCGAAGAAATTAATGTAATGGTAAATCACTGGCCATCACGATCTGGTGGTGAGAAAAAAAGTTCTCCTTTTCGTGAAGCCGCAGGAAGATTAGACCGAAAAATAATGGACTCTATATACAAGGTAAACCCGAACGCCAAAATCATCAACATGGGAGATTTGAACGACGGAACTTATAATAAAAGTGTAAAAGAAGGTGTCGGAGCTAAACGGAAAAAAGAAGAAGTAAAAGAATTTGGTGTTTACAATCCTTTCGAACAAATGGCAAAAGAAGGGAATGCTTCGTTGTTTTACAGAGATGCCGGCGATATTTTTGACCAAATAATGCTGTCGGAAACTTTACTCAAAAAAGATTTTTCTTCCTATCGCTATTGGAAAGCGGGAGTTTACAACAAACCTTTTATGATAACTACAGTCGGCCAATATAAAGGCTATCCTTTAAGACATGGAGCCACCGAAATCGGATTTAGTGACCACTTTCCGGTGTATGTTTATTTGATTAAGGAAATAAAGTAAAAACAATAATAAAAAAGGTTAGTTCGCGCTAACCTTTTTTATTTTACTAATTTCGTGACCCGAGACCTTTTGGTCGAATTATGTAACCCGAGCGTAGCGAACGGAGCGAGGCTAAATTAAAACAATTTCTCCATGGCAATTCAAAAACCATTCAACCTCAACAAGTGGATTGACGAAAACCGTCATTTCCTAAAACCACCAGTTGGCAATAAAAACATCTACGTTGATTCCAACGATTATATTGTTATGATTGTTGCGGGTCCAAATGCGCGGAAAGACTATCACTATAACGAAACCGAAGAATTGTTCTACCAACTGGAAGGTGAAATTACTGTGTATGTTCAGGACAATGGCGAAAAGAAAGCCATGAAACTATCCGCTGGTGATATGTATCTGCATCCGGCAAAAACGCCACATTCTCCCAATAGAAGTGAAGGTTCAATCGGATTGGTTATCGAATTAAAACGCGCCGGCACAAATGCAAAAGATGGCTTGCTTTGGTTTTGCGACAACTGTAACAACAAACTCTATGAAGTCTATTTCCCGCTAACCGATATCGAAAAAGATTTTCTGCATCATTTCGAACATTTCTATAATTCCAAAGATTTAAGAACGTGCGAGAAATGCGGAACGGAAATGGAAAGTGATTCACGGTTTACAGCAAAATAATTAGGAGCTATTTCCAGCTGTTCACTATATCTTTTATTGTTTTGTCACCCTGAGCGCAGTCGAAGGGCATTTCTACAAAACAATAAAAGGATGCCGTTCCCATCTGGGCTAAAATTCAAAATAAAGATTTACTTTTGTCAAAAATTTAATTACATAATACAATGTCAACAATAACACATTCAACAATAGCCCAACAATTCGGCATGACCGAAGCGCTTGAAACTCTTGGGGTAAAAGCTATAAACGAAGGAACTTCAACAGGAAATAATTGGTTTTCAAACGGAGAAACTTTCGAATCATACTCGCCTGTAGACGGACAATTAATCGGAAAAGTAAAAGCGTCCACTGCTGCCGATTATGAAAAAGTAATGCAATCTGCAACCGAAGCTTTTAAAACTTTTAAACTCATGCCAGCGCCGCAACGTGGAGAAATCGTGCGTCAGTTTGGACAAAAATTACGTGAGAAAAAAGAACCACTTGGAAAATTGGTTTCCTATGAAATGGGAAAATCATTGCAGGAAGGTTACGGCGAAGTTCAGGAAATGATTGACATCTGCGATTTTGCTGTTGGTCTTTCGCGTCAATTGCACGGATTGACAATGCACTCGGAACGTCCCGGACACAGAATGTACGAGCAATATCACCCAATGGGAGTTGTGGGAATCATTTCAGCTTTTAACTTTCCCGTTGCCGTTTGGGCATGGAACACAGCATTAGCATGGATTTGTGGCGATGTTTGCGTTTGGAAACCATCTGAAAAAACTCCGTTATGCGGAATTGCATGTCAAAATATTATAGCCGAAGTATTGAAAGAAAACAATCTTCCGGAAGGAATTTCCTGTTTAATCAATGGCGATTATAAAGTGGGTGAATTGATGACTCACGACAAACGAATTCCCTTGGTTTCTGCAACTGGTTCCACCCGAATGGGAAAAATTGTAGCCCAGGCTTGTGCGGCTCGTTTAGGAAAATCGCTATTGGAACTTGGTGGAAACAACGCCATCATTGTAACTCCGGATGCGGATATCAAAATGACTGTAATCGGAGCTGTTTTCGGAGCTGTCGGAACCGCAGGTCAGCGTTGTACCTCAACCCGTAGATTGATTATTCATGAAAGTATTTACGACAAAGTAAGAGATGCTATTGTTGGTGCTTATGGTCAACTGCGAATTGGGAATCCATTAGACCAAAACAATCACGTTGGACCGCTTATCGACAAACACGCAGTTGAAATGTATAACAACGCCTTGACAAAAGTTGTTGCCGAAGGTGGTAAAATTTTGGTTGAAGGCGGCGTTCTTTCTGGTGATGGTTACGAAAGCGGCTGCTATGTAAAACCAGCAATCGCAGAAGCTAAAAATTCATTTGAAATCGTTCAGCACGAAACATTTGCACCAGTTTTATATTTATTAAAATATTCGGGAGATGTTACAAATGCTATCGACGTTCAAAACGGCGTAGCACAAGGTTTATCATCAGCAATTATGACAAACAACCTTCGCGAAGCGGAAGCCTTTTTATCTGTAGCAGGTTCTGATTGCGGAATAGCGAATGTAAACATCGGAACATCCGGAGCTGAAATTGGCGGCGCTTTTGGTGGCGAAAAAGAAACCGGCGGTGGTCGTGAATCCGGTTCAGATGCCTGGAAAGTATATATGAGAAGACAAACCAATACAATAAATTATACTACCAGCCTGCCATTAGCTCAGGGAATTAAATTTGATTTGTAATTCAACCTTTTTTATAAAAAATTAAACCGACTAAATTTTAGTCGGTTTTTTTACGCAACTTTATGAGCTATTTCATATCTAATCAAAAAACTAAACTCAAAAGTTATGAAGAAATTATTCTTATTTGTATTGTGTACACCATTCTTATTGGCATCAACTTGTGAAAACGATGATAACCAAATTGTTTGTACACAAGATTTTGTTTACGGATTAAATGTGGTTGTTCTCGACGCCACAACGGGAAATCCGTTGGTAGAAGGTGTTACTGTCGAAGCGACAGATGATGGTTATCATGAAAACTTACACCTCATTCCGGGGTTAGAATATTCCTTTGCAGGAGCCGGAGAAAGAACCGGAACATACATTATTACAATAACAAAAGAGGGTTATCAAACCTATACTTCATCACCAATTGTAGTAACGGCAAATGTTTGTCATGTAATTCCGCAATCATTAACTGTAGATTTGCATTCGAATTAATCATAAAAAAAGCGTCTCAAATCGGGACGCTTTTTTTATTGTGAATTTCCTATTTCGTCTTCTTTACATACTGCGTCAAAATGACAATATGTTGTCCTTCGACTCTTCCTTCAATTTGTTCGACGTTATCCCAAACCAATTTAATGTTATGAACTGCCGCTCCTCGTTTTGCGGTAAAGTTTGCTCCTTTGACATCTAAATCTTTAATCAAAACAACGGAATCACCATCTTTAAGAATATTGCCATTCCCGTCTTTATGTACAATCTTGCCATCCTCATCTTCACCTTCGCCGGTTGCACCTGCCCAAATTAAGGTTTCTTCATCAAGATACATCATGTCAAGCAAATCCTGAGGCCAACCTTCTCCACGTAATCGGTTAAGCATGCGCCACGCTACAACTTGTACCGGTTTGTTTTCATTCCACATACTGTCGCTAAGGCATCGCCAATGATTGGCATCGGTTGGTGTCGTGTTTTCTATCTGGTTTTTGCAAGTGGTACATACCAAAACCGAGTTGTCTAAAGATATGGATTCTTCTTTGGTTAAATGAATTCTTAAGTCTTCTGTGGCACCACACAACTCACATTTGGAACCGCTTCTTTCGTTTAATCTTTGGTCGATAACACTCATTTCTATAAATTGAAAGAGGCTCCTATCTGAAATACAAATTGATTATTGTATTCTTCAAACCCTTGAACATTTGAATCGTATTTTGCTAGCGGAATTCCGGCTTCAGTATACATTCCGAAACCTTCTGTAAAGAAATACCTGAAACCTAAATGCGCTCCAAAATTTCTTGTCCCTAAATTCAATCCTGGATAGATATCCATCTTTTTATCCAATTTAAACACACTTCCTAAATTGGCGTTGAAACGTATTTTTGCGTCGGCTCTATCTGCAAAATCCGGTTTAAATCCAGCAACTTCTTGCACTGAAAGCAAATAGGAAGCAACAAATCCGTAGGACATGTTTTCTCCTAAACCAAAATCTGCTCCAACATTTATTCCGGTTCCGTGATCCTGAATGTTTAAGCCTACCTGCGCCTTGATATCACCTTTTCCTTTGTATGCCTGCGCATTTATCATACTTACCGTGATAATTGCAACGACTGTAATTAGTTTTTTCATCTTGTTTTATTTTTTTTTTACAAAAATAGTCAAATTAATTCCTTCCTTTTTCATTAAAATACAAATCCTTCAATGGATCGCTCTGCCAAAACTCTTTTGAATCAACATCCATAATGGTCAGTGGTCCCGTGAAAGCTGCGCCAGTATCCATATTCCACAAACACGCCTTTTGGATTGGAACCGTTTCATTTATTTTGGTTACGGGTGTGTGGCCAATGTAAATCTCGTTGTATAATGTTAGCCTTTGGGGATAATGTATGCTGTCTTTCGGAATGGATCCGTCTAATGCCAAAGCGGTTTCCCAAAGTGATCTGTCCCAATAAAACATTTTTGGAAAATATTCATGTTCAACACCATTCATGTTGGTAAAACCGGCGTGGATGAATAATCGGTTATTTTCGTCCAGATAATAATCTTTTAACTGTCTAAGAAATTCCATGTGTAATTGTCTTTTCTCACATGAAAAGCTGGCATAAGCCATAACTGTAGCTTCGCCGCCGTGTTTGTACCACATTCCTTCATCAATGTTTTTATTGTCATTCGTTAACCAATCCAAAAGTAATTCATCGTGATTTCCACGGATGAAAATGCAGTTATTCGTTTTTTTTAATTTGATTAAAAAGTCTAAAACCTGTGGCGATTCGCTCCAACCATCAACATAATCTCCAAGAAAAATCAACGTGTCATCTTTGGTGACTTTAGCTCTTTCTATAATTTGATGTACAGCCTTTAATCCGCCGTGGATATCGCCTATTACTAGTTTTCTATGCATTGTTTCTATCATATTTCATTTTTCTCAATATTCGCATGGCTTCCTTAAAACTTAGATAAACCGTTGCGTTTTTTTGTGCTTTTAGCAAAAGTTTTACATCGATAAGTTTTTGCTTTGCATCAGTAAAACCATTAAGATAACAAATCATCAAAGTAGAAGGTAAATTTTCCAAATCTTTTTCTTCGCGTTCGCTAAGCGGCAATCCTTTTTCTAGTTTATTGACCATTGCAATATTGGCGTTATAAATATGATGGAGCATTTTCTTATTATACGCTGGCGGCTCAAAAAGCAGTTTGGTTTCCATTTTATAATACCCATTATCAAAAAAATGAATAGTCAATTGTTCCAACGGATAATAACTGGTTTTATCGTTCAGCCCAAGTGGCACGTGCTCAATAATAGTAAAGCTTTGTTCGTCATAACTAATAGAGACAACATCGTGTGCCGAATAAAAAAGTTTAACTTGTTCGTTTATCAATTCAATATCCACGCGAGAGAGATATGTTGTGTCTCGGATTTTTTTCGGAACTCCTGCCCAGCAAATTACAAACAATTCCTTAAAGACATTATACTTTGATGTCATGTCTTTGTGACGATTATTCATAAAATCAATCACACCATCCAATGTATAGGCAATACTGTTTCTTGAACTGTTTTCAATACTGATAACGGTTTCAATATTAAGTTTAGAATACGGGATTTTTTCTTCCGTAGGCATTGAGTTGCTTCCTACTCTCACAAAAACCGTATTGGCCAAAATAGTATGAATATTTTTCTTAAAAAGAGAAGCTTTGTGTTTTGGTTTTATCGTGACCAAGCCAACAACCCTGTCTTTTGGCAAATTCGGAAAAGGCACATTTTCATATTGGATTTTTGGTGGATTTTCCAAATAAGCATTTACCAGATTCTGGATTCTGCTATCGTCGAAAAAGTCGTCACCAAGGATTTCATTGTCCTGATCTTCAACACCAACAACAATATAAGAATTATTAGAAGGATTGGAGTTAGACAAAGCACATATATGTTTCAAAAACTTAGCTTTTCCTTCTTTGGTATGTAAATTTAGTTGACGCTTCTTATCATAAAAACTACACTCATCATTGTGAGCCAAGAGGTTTTTTATTAGAAGACGCTTGTTAATCATTTGGCTAAATTACAATCTTTTACGGAACCTTATTCCCCATGCTTTCTGTCCAAATGGCAAACCAATCCAATTGGTCTAAATTCATTTCAACGGCTTTCATCAATGCTTGGATTCGCGCAATATTTACTGTTCCGGCAACCGGAATAATTTTCGCAGGATGTTTTAAAATCCAAGCTAACAAAATAGTATCTGAACCTAAATGATATTTATCTACCAATTGTGCCAATAGTTTTTTCAGCCTTCTCGTTTGTTCATTATCTTCCCTGAAAACGGTTCCTAACGGATTCCAAGACATTGGTCTAATAGTGTGCAACTGCATATAATCTAAACTTCCATCTAACATTGCCTCATGATGCGTTGCGGAAAATTGTATCTGATTATAATCAACTTCTGTTTTTTGGCGAATTAATTCCGTTTGCGAGGACATAAAATTTGAAACTCCAAAATCAATAATTTTGCCTTCTTTTTTTAATTTAGTTACTGCTTCTGCAATTTCATCAGCAACCATCAACGGACTTGGGCGATGCAACAGTAAAACATCCAAATAATCAGTCTGCAAATTTTTTAATGAATTCTCAACCGACCAAATGATATAGTCTTTTGAGTAATCATAATGTTTAACAGCATTATCTCGGCCATTTACGTGTTGAATTCCACATTTAGAAATAAACTCAACTTGCTTTCTGTCGATACCGCTTTGCTTAAAAGCTTTTCCAAAATCAGATTCGGTAGTATAATTTCCATAAATATCGGCATGGTCAAAACTGCTGATTTGATTTTCTATACAAATGTGGATCAGATGCTCCATTTCTGAAGTCGAGAGGTTTTTATCCCAAACGCCCCAATTCATAGTTCCGGCAATAATAGGCGATAAGTTCGTTTTCATTTATTTAGTCTTTGAAAATCTAATTATTTTCTACATGAAAAATCCCGAAAATAGATTAGGTCTTAAAATTATAAAAAGAAAATCATAAATCATCCTTAAAATAGGGATGTTTTGTAAAGTTTTAACGCATTGTTAACATCTCGTAAGGGATTAAATTTTCACTTTTGAAATGTTAAAATTATAACCGTCACACATTAGAATAAATAGAGTTAACTATGGAAGAAAATGGTACTGCTTTAGACATTAGAGCAATTAATGAAAAAATTGAAAGAGAAAGTGCTTTTATTGACTTGCTTACTATGGAGATGAATAAAGTCATTGTTGGCCAAAAACACATGATTGAACGATTGTTAATTGGACTTTTAGGCCAGGGACATATTTTGCTGGAAGGCGTTCCGGGTCTGGCGAAAACCTTAGCCATAAATACTCTGTCACAGGCAGTTCACGGAAGCTTCAGCCGTATTCAGTTTACACCCGATTTATTGCCGGCAGATGTTGTAGGAACGATGATTTACAATATCAAAGCCAACGAATTTTCTATTAAGAAAGGACCAATTTTCGCCAACTTCATTCTTGCCGATGAGATTAACCGTGCGCCGGCAAAAGTACAATCTGCTTTGCTTGAAGCGATGCAGGAAAAACAAGTGACTATTGGAGACACTACTTTTAAATTAGACAGGCCATTTTTAGTTTTGGCAACACAAAATCCAATTGAGCAGGAAGGAACGTATCCTTTACCGGAAGCGCAAGTCGATCGTTTTATGCTGAAAACTGTTATCGATTATCCAAAAATGGATGAAGAAAGATTGGTTATACGTCAGAATTTAAAAGGTGCTTATGAAAAAGTAAATGCTGTAGTTTCTGTTGAACAAATTCTTAAAGCACAAGAAGCCGTTCGCGAAGTGTACATGGATGAAAAAATCGAAAAATATATTTTAGATATCGTTTTTGCTACTCGTAATCCCGAAAAATACAAGCTCGAAAGTTTAAAACCACTTATCGGTTTTGGAGCTTCGCCACGTGGTAGCATCAATTTGGCGGTCGCAGCCAAATGTTATGCCTTCATTAAACGTCGAGGTTATGTAATTCCTGAAGACGTTCGTGCCGTGGTTCACGATGTATTACGTCACAGGATTGGAGTTACTTATGAAGCGGAAGCGGAAAACATTACTTCTGTTGACATCATCAACAAAATCGTAAACGAAATCGAGGTACCTTAATCAGTTATCCGTTCTCTGTTACTAGTTAGCTGTTAATCATTGCTACAAATACTGACAACCGACAACCGACAACTGAAAAAATGGAAACAAAAGACTTACTCAAAAAAGTTCGTAAAATCGAAATCAAAACCCGAAGACTGAGTGATCATATCTTTTCGGGCGAATACCACACGTCGTTTAAAGGCCGTGGGATGACGTTTTCGGAAGTGCGTCAGTACCAGTTTGGCGACGATATTCGAGCTATTGACTGGAATGTGACCGCACGTTATAACGAACCGTATGTCAAAGTTTTTGAAGAAGAACGCGAATTGACCATGATGTTGATGGTTGATATTTCAGGTTCGGAAAGTTTTGGAACCAAAAACCAACTGAAAAGTGAAATTGTAACCGAGATTGCTGCCACGATGGCTTTTTCGGCAACACAGAATAATGATAAAATTGGTTTGATTTTATTCACCGACCAAATTGAATTATATATTCCTCCAAAAAAAGGAAAATCTCACGTGCTGCGCATCATTCGTGAACTTATCGAATTTCAGCCAAAAAGTAAAAAAACAGATTTATCCCAAGCATTGAAATTCCTATCGAGCACGCAGAAAAAGAAAGCGATTGTATTCGTGATTTCTGATTTTATGGTCGAAGAGGATTATGAGAAAACCTTAAAAATTGCCGGAAAAAAACATGACATTACCGGTGTTCGTGTCTACGACATCCGCGAAGAAAAAATGCCAAACATCGGAATGGTGGAAATGGAAGATGCCGAAACCGGAGAAATTTTATTGGTAAATACCGGTTCTAAAAAAGCGCGATTGAGTTATGAAAAACAATATCAGGATAAAGTGAGTTATTTTAAAGATGTCTTTTCAAAATGCGGTTCGGGAACAGTGAATACAAGAGTTGACGAAAGTTATGTGACAAAATTATTAGGATATTTTAAATCGAGATAAGAATGTTTTACCACAAAGAACACAACAAAGGCCCTATGGTCACAAAGATTTTCCTTAGTGCGCTTCGTGCAACCTTAGTGAACCGCGTGGTTAAATAAAGATAAAATGAAGTTCAAATTATATATAGTATTTTGTCTGTTATCGACTTCGCTTTTTGCCCAAAAAGTGACGACTTCTGTTAACGTTACCAAAAATAAAATTGGCGCCGAATTCAAGTTGACTTTAAAAACCGAAGTTGATACATTATCCAAAGTAAAATTCCCTTTCGCGAAGAATTTTGGCGTTTTAGAAGTTATTCACTCGTATAAAATTGACACGGTTAGGAATGGTGCGCGATATGAACTAATCAAAAAATACGGCTTAACGCAATTCGACAGCGGAAAATATGTTATTCCAAGAATTTCTGTTTTGATCAACGGAAAACCTGTTTTTTCAGACAGCATCAAAGTAGAAGTTAACGATGTTAAAGTCGATACGCTAAAGCAAAAGATGTACGACATCAAAGACATCGCGCAAGCTGAAAGTCCATTAGGAACCTGGTGGATTTACCTTTTAATCTTGTTGGCTATCGGAATTGCGGGTTATTTCATTTATCTATTCATTAAAAAAAGACAAAATAAGCCAAAAGTTGAAGCCATTGTTTTTAAATCTCCTATCGAAAAAGCAACAACTTTATTGCAACAATTGGAAACCAAAGAGCTTTGGCAAAAAGGCGAAATCAAACATTATTACTCGGAGCTGACAGATATTGCACGTAATTATATTGAGGAAGAAATTCATATTCCGGCAATGGAAAGCACGACTTCGGAACTGATTGAAGGATTGCGCAAAGCGGCAAAGCAAAAGAAACTGAAACTCTCAAACGAAACGGTAGAAAATCTGGAAAAAGTCTTGATGCAGGCCGATTTAGTAAAATTTGCTAAGGTAAAACCGCTCGATTATGAAATCGAAGAAGACAAAAAACGGATTTCAAGCTCCATCGTAATCATCCATAAATCCATTCCTGAAATTGTCGAAGATAATGATGAACTGGCATTATGGAACGAACAACAGAAAGAATTGGCTCGTTTGCAAAAACTGAAAAAACAAAAACGCGTTCGTATCATTACCACGATTGGAATTGTATTCGGAATGCTTATGATTTTTGTTTTGGGTTTACTATATTTCAAAGGATTTGACTATGTAAAAGACAATTTCTTAGGTCATCCAACCAAAGATTTAGTCGAAGGACAATGGGTTTATAGCGAATATGGAAATCCAGGTGTGAGAGTGGAAACGCCAAAAGTACTGAAGCGAATTGATGCCACAAATACACTTCCAAAAGACGCTATGGCGTTAATTAAGGAAATGCAGACTTTTGGTTACGGAAGCTTGTTGGAAGATTTCTACATGTCGGTGTCTACAGTAACTTACAAACAGGCAATGCAAATGGATTTGGATAAAACAGCTGAAGGTTACATCAAAATTATGGAAGCACAAGGCGCGCAAAACATCATTGTGAAGACAGAAGATTTTGATACTCAAAAAGGAATTTCCGGTAAGAAAGCTTATGGAACGATGACGGTTTTGAATAAAATAAAAGGAAAGTCAACCAAAATGTATTATGAAGTGTTGCTTTTCAGTCAAAACGGCGGCTTACAAACTATCATGGTAATGCATCGCGAAGATGATAAATACGGACAGCAAATTGCCGAAAGAATGTTAAACTCGGTCGAATTACAAACAGCACAAAGATGAAAGATGTAAGTTTTTTAAATCCTGAGTTTTTCTGGTTGTTTCTATTACTTCCGGCACTTGTTTTGTGGCAAATTTGGAAAAGAAAACAGCAATCGGCAACCTTGAAAATAAGTTCAGTGAAAGGTTTCAAAGCGCGAAAATCGCTGTTGGCCAAACTAAAGCCATTCTTATTTGTATTGCGATTATTGGCGTTGAGTTCGTTGATTATAGCGATGGCGCGTCCAAGAAAAGTCGATATCAGTAGCCAAACCAAATCGACCAAAGGAATCGACATTGTAATGGCAATTGACGTTTCCGGAAGTATGTTAGCCAAAGATTTAAGTCCAAACCGAATGGAAGCTTTGAAAAAAGTAGCCGAGAACTTTGTGGAAGAACGACCAAATGACCGAATCGGAATTGTGGTGTATGCTTCCGAAGCTTATACAAAAACGCCCGTTACGAGCGACAAAGCAATCGTTCAACAAGCTATTAAAAGCATCAAATATGACAATGTTTTACAGGACGGAACAGGAATCGGAATGGGATTAACCACTGCTGTCAATCGTTTGAAAGACAGCAAGGCCAAAAGCAAAGTGATTATTCTGATGACCGACGGTGTTAACAATGCAGGTTTTATAGAACCGGAAACGGCTTCGCAAATTGCAAAAGAATATGGAATCAAAGTATATACAATCGGAATTGGAACGAATGGGAATGCGCTGTTTCCTTATGCTTATGCTCCAAATGGCGGCTTTTTATTTAAAATGATGCCTGTTGAAATTGATGTGAATTTATTGCAAACCATAGCAAGAAATACCGGCGGAAAATATTTCAGGGCGAGTAGTAACAGTAAATTGGAATCGATTTATGCAGCAATCAACAAACTGGAAACTACGGAAATTCAAGAGCTGAAATTCTATGATTATGATGAAAAATACAGGATATTTGTCTGGATTGCAGGAGTTTTAATCTTGCTTGAGTTTAGTTTACGAAACACAATTTATAGAAGTTTTATATAAAAGTTTAAACACAAAGAACACGAAAAAGGCACAAAGCTCACGATGTTCTATTTAAAAAATAATCTTTGTGTACTTAGTGAAAAACCTTTGTGCGCTTAGTGGTTAAGAAAGAAATATGTACGAGTTAGAAGAAAAATGGTATTTATACTTTTTGTTTGTCATTCCGGTAATGGCACTACTTTTCCTGTACATTCAAATTTGGAAAAGAAAGAAGCAACGCGAGTTTGGAGATTTGGAGTTAATCAAAAAATTGAGCCCTGAAAAATCAGCTTTCAAACCTGTTTTGAAATTGATTGTGATTTTATTGGCTTTAACTTGTCTGATAATTGGATTGGTTAACCCAAAAATCGGAACAAAATTGGAAACCGTAAAACGCGAAGGAATCGATATCATTTTTGCGATTGATGTTTCCAAAAGTATGTTGTCCGAAGATGTGGCGCCAAGCCGTTTGGAGAAAAGCAAGCAACTGGTTTCTCAGATTATCAATAATTTGGGCAGCGACCGCATCGGAATCATAGCCTATTCCGGAAGTGCTTTCCCGGTTTTACCGATTACAACGGATTACAGTGTTGGGAAAATGTTTTTGCAAACCATGAATCCCGGAATGATATCGGCGCAGGGAACATCAATTGACCAGGCTATTAATTTGGCTGTAACCTATATCGATAAAAAAGATAAAACCAATAAACTATTAATCATCATTTCCGATGGTGAAGACCATTCCGATTCCGCTTCAGATGCTGCAGAAGAAGCAAAAAAAGTTGGCTTAAAAATAATGACTATTGGTGTTGGAACCGAAAAAGGCGGAACGATTCCATTAAAAAGAAACGGAATTGTAGAAAGCTTTCAGCGCGATCAAAATGGCGAAGTCGTTATTACGAAAAGAAATGCAGAAGTATTGAGAACCATTGCCAAAAGTGCCGGCGGCGGTTATGTTGACGGCAATTCGACTAAAGAAGTTCTGGATTATGTGAAACACGCTTTAGACAATATTCAGAAAACAGAATTTGAAAGCACCCAAATGGCCGATTTCAAGTCGCAGTTTCAATGGTTTTTGGGGTTTGGTTTTTTCCTGTTGTTATTGGATGTTTTCCTGTTGGAGAAAAAGACAAAATGGGTGAAGAAGATGAATTTATTTAATGAAAAGGAATAATGAAAAAGTTGCTTTTATATGGTTTGATTTTGATTTCCTTTTTGGCGAAAGCCCAAGACAAGGAAAAAGATAAGGATTTGCCAAAAGGAAACGATTCTTTTGCCGAAAAAAAATACGATGATGCTGAAGCAGAATACAGAATGTCAGAATCTAAAAATCCGAAGAAATCGATTGCTTCCTACAATTTAGGAAACGCTGTTTACAGGCAAAATCAGTCTGGCGAAGCCAAATACCATTACGCAACAGCATTGAAAAACGCTAAAACCCGAACAGAAAAACACAACGCATTTCACAATATTGGAAATACCCTGATGAAAGACAAGGATTATGGTGGCGCGGTGGAAGCTTATAAAAATGCATTGCGTAACAATCCGGATGATGAAGAAACTCGTTATAATTATGCATTGGCCAAAAAGATGCTAAAGGAAAACCCGCCAAAGAAAGATGACAAAAAGGACAAGGATAAAAAGGATAAAAAGGATAAGAACAAAGAAAAGGATAAAAAGGACGACAAGAAAGATGGAAAAGACAAAGACAAGGATAAAAAAGACGGCGATAAGGATAAGGATAACAAAGAAAATAAAGATCAGGATCAAGGCAAACCAAAACCACAACCCGGCGGAATTTCAAAACAACGTTTAGAGAATTTATTAGATGCTGTAAATAATGAAGAGAAAAAAATTCAGGACAAGGTAAACAAGCAAAAAGTGCAAGCCAATCCTAAAAAAGCTGAAAAAGATTGGTAGTTAATTTGAAAATTTGAATATGAAAAGGATAATAATTTTAACGGTTTTACTAATCAGCTCATCTCTTTTTGCTCAAGTGCAATTTGAAGCAAAAGTGAGCAAGAATACCTTGGGATTAAACGAACGGCTTCGCGTTGATTTTACAATGAATGCGGATGGCGATAATTTTGTCCCGCCGAATTTTGAAGCCTGCGGATTTAAAGTCGTTGGCGGACCAAGTCAATCCGTGAGTCAATCCTGGATAAACGGAAGAAGTTCATTTAATAAATCATATATTTTTATTTTATTGCCTACACAAAAAGGGACTTTAACTCTAAAACAGGCCTCGATTGATATCAATGGGCAGATTTATAAAACGTCACCCGTCAAGATTAATGTGACCAACGCCGTTGAAATTCCAAAAGATCCAAACGAAGCACCGGCGGTTAGCGCGGATGACAATCTGTATTTGGTTGCGGATATTTCGAAAACAAATCCGTATCTGAACGAACCAATTACCGTTGTTTACAAATTGTATTTCAGTTACAACATTGGAATCACTAATTGGCGCGAGCTGAACAAACCAAAATACAATGATTTCTGGAGCCAAAATATCGATATCAAACAATTGGTCGCGCAGGACGGAATATTTAAAGGCGAACGCTACCGCTATGTCGTGTTGCGAAAAACAGTATTATATCCACAAAAATCCGGAAAACTGGAAATTGAGCCGCTTTCATTGGATATAGATTGCCAGGTGCCAACGAATAAGCGGAATTTTTGGGGGCAAGCCTTACTTACCGAAGACAGCAAACGTGTTTCGGCAGGAAGTAAAATTATCAATGTAAAAGCATTGCCTGAAAAAGGAAAGCCCGAAGATTTTTCCGGTGCTGTCGGCCGTATGGATTTCAAAGTAAAACCGTCCAAAACCATATTGAAAAATGGAGAGTCTCTAGATTTAGATGTAAGTGTTGTTGGAACCGGAAACATGAAATTGTTCACGTTGCCAAAGCCGGTTTTGCCTTCTGCTTTAGAAATGTATGATCCGGTTCATGACGAAAATGTTACAACTCCATTGACCGGAATGACAGGAAGAATTTCAGATAAATACACAATAATTCCGCAATACAAAGGCAATTATCAAATCAAACCACTAAGTTTTACCTATTTTGATTTGGGTTCGAATAGTTATAAAACCATCACTTCCCAACCCATAACTATCAATGTTTTGGATGGCCCGAGTGTGGCAAGTTCAGAAAAAACAAATCCGAATGATGTTTCCAAAACCAAATTTGAAGCCGCAAAATCGTTTGCGTATATCAAACAAAAAACAACGTTAAAACCTCTCAAACAGAATGACTTTCTCGGTTCCGGTATGTTTTATTCATTGATGATTTTACCGTTTTTGGCCATCCCTTTTTTGATTGTCGGAAGAAGGAAAAAAGACGAAATGGACAATGATGTAGTGGGCAATAAAATCAAAAAGTCGAATGCTTTGGCTAGGAAATATTTGGGTGATGCCAAAAAACATTTGGGCAATAAAGAACCCTTTTATATTGCGCTTGAAAAAGCAATGCACAATTTCCTAAAAGCCAGGCTAAACATTGAAACTTCAGAAATGAGCAAAGACAAGATAACCGAACTTTTGCTTTCGCGAAAAGCAAATTCAGAAACGGTTTCAGAGTTTATCCATCTGACCGAAAACTGTGAGCTGGCGCGTTATGCACAATCTTCTGAAACAGCCATTCAGCAAGATTATGACAAAGCAGTGGTAATTATTTCTGAACTTGAAAAGCAATTAAAATAATGTCTTAACCACAAAGAACACGAAGAAGGCACGATGGTCACAAAAAATAAATTTTAAATAGTGTGCTATGTGTGTTCTTGGTGAACTTAGTGGTTAAATAAAATTTATGATTACAGAAGAAGAAATATCGAAAATTGTATTTGAATCCGCACTGAAAGTTCACAAAGCTCCTGGGCCAGGTTTACTTGAAAGTGCGTATGAAGAATGTCTTTTTTATGAACTCAAAAAGACAAATCTGAAAGTCGAAAAACAGAAACCGCTACCTTTGATATATGAAGACGTCAATTTAGAAATTGGTTACAGAATAGATATAATTGTTGAAAATAAATTTATAGTTGAAGTAAAGTCAGTCGAGGCATTAAATGATGTTCATTTGGCACAATTGCTAACTTATCTAAAATTATCAGAATGCAAATTGGGATTATTAATTAATTTTAATGTTAAACTTTTAAAAGATGGTGTTCGAAGAATTATCAATGGTACACTTTAAATCTTTGTGTCCATCGTGCCTTCTTCGTGAACTTCGTGGTTAAAAAATGGAAAAAATACTTTTAATACTATTATTCGTTTCTCAAACATTTTGGGCACAAAATGCTTTTGACCAGGGAAATAAATTCTACGAAAAAGAAAATTATGAAGCCGCAATTTCGAGTTATGAAAGCGTTGCAAACTCAGGAAAACAATCAGCAGAATTGTATTTTAATCTAGGAAATTGCTATTACAAATTGCACAAAGTAGCGCCGGCCATTTACAATTATGAAAAGGCATTATTGCTGAATCCGAATGATACTGAAATAAAAACCAACTTAGAATTTGCCCGAAAAATGGCGATTGACGACATCAAAGTCATTCCAAAAGTAGGCTTCAGTAAACTGATTCAGGATTTCACTGCAAAATACTATTACGACACTTGGGCTTGGATTTCGGTCGCTTTTGGGTTCTTCTTTTTGCTGTTTTTTGTGGGTTATTACTTTTCGGGAACAGCGATGTTGAAGCGTATTTTCTTTTTTGGAATGTTTCTGTGGCTCATCGGAATTGGTTTAAGTGCTGCTTCCGGTTTTTATGAAAAAGGCCGAATGGCTAACGAAAGACCCGCTATTGTTTTTGCGGAAACGGCGTCCGTAAAAAGCGAACCAAAAAGTGCTGCGCCAGACGCTTTTGTAATACATGAAGGAACCAAAGTTTATATTTTGGAAAGCATCGCCAACTGGAAGAAAGTAGAACTTACAGATGAAACTACCGGTTGGATTGAAGAAAGCGCAATTAAGGAAATTAAAAATTAGCTGTAGCATTCAGCTTTTAGCTTTTAGGTAACTATCTTTGCAATCCTAACTTAGAATCTGGTAATTGAAATTTAGACAAAAAGTCTATTATCTATCATCTATTTTCTTTTCTCTATTTAAAAAATGTCAAGAGACGAACAATTAAAAACCCGCTGGGACAGTGTCGTTCAAATCCTTTCCAATCAGTTTGCTGAGGGAGATATTTTGGATTTAGACGCAATCATATACTTAATCGGAGTGCAGGAATTGGGGCAATTCAAGCAGGCTTTCAAAAAAGATGAAAAACTAAATTTGATGCACATTGCCATTTGCCGTTTGCTCGAACCTTACGGTTTCTACGAATTTGATTTTGTAGATAAAGATGGTTGGCCACATTACAAAATCAAAGAGGAATTGCCACCATTAAAAGCCGGAGAACAATCGGTTTTGATGAAAGAAGCCATTGTGAATTATTTTCTGGAAAAAGAAGTGATTGAGTAATTAGTAAAAAGCCTAAATTTGCACCTTCAACGACAGAACGATGATAGACAAGATTAAAGAACATATTGAAGAAGCTAAAGCATTCAACACCAAAAACAAGGAAGCTCTAGAACATTTCCGTATCAAATATTTGGGTAGTAAAGGTTTGCTTAAAGAACTTTTTACGGAGTTCAAAAATATTCCAAACGACCAGAAAAAAGACTTCGGACAAGTAATAAATACGTTGAAAACAGTTGCCGAAGAAAAGGTAAAAGCCATTCAGGAAGAACTGGAAAGTAAAGAAGAAGTAAAAGGTTTCTATGGCGATCTATCACGTCCGTCAGAGCCAATTACTATAGGTTCTCGTCATCCTATTTCACTGGTAAAAAATCAAATCATCGATATTTTTTCAACAATAGGATTCAATGTTTCCGAAGGTCCGGAAATTGAGGACGACTGGCACAATTTTACTGCGCTGAACTTACCCGAATACCATCCGGCGAGAGACATGCAGGATACGTTTTTTATCCAAACAAATCCGGATGTATTGCTGAGAACTCACACTTCATCCGTTCAGGTGCGATATATGGAAAACAACAAACCGCCAATTCGTACGATTTCACCTGGAAGGGTTTTCAGAAACGAAGCGGTTTCCTCACGTTCGCATTGCATTTTTCATCAGGTTGAAGGTTTGTATATTGACAAGGATGTTTCGTTTGCTGATTTGAAACAGACTCTTTTATATTTCACCAAAGAAATGTTTGGGAAGTCCAAAATACGTTTGAGACCAAGTTATTTTCCATTTACAGAACCAAGTGCCGAAGTTGATATCTATTGGGGTTTAAAAACCGAAACCGATTACCGTATTACAAAAGGAACTGGTTGGTTAGAAATTATGGGCTGCGGAATGGTTGACCCAAACGTTCTGAAAAACTGTGGCATCAACCCTGACGAATACAACGGATTCGCTTTTGGGATGGGAATCGAGCGTATTGCAATGTTGTTATACCAAATTGGCGACATCAGAATGTTTTATGAAAACGATGTGCGTTTCCTTGAACAGTTTAAGTCTAGTATATAACTGAAGCCCTAGCCCTGATTGCAGTGGAAATCCTTTTTGCTTTAAAAAAGCCCTTCGACTGCGCTCAGGGTGACAAAGCAAAAAGATTGTAACGTAAAGCAGGTATCAGCTCCTAAAAATTCACAATTGAAAAAAGACATTGAAATACCAAAAGTAGAAAATGTTTTCCTTGCTGCTGTTCAGGAATGGAGCGATGACTTTATGGAAAAGGTTTGGTATGTTTATCTGATTAATGATTCTGACTTCGATTTAGACTCTGTAATGGTAGTTTCTAAAGCTTTTGGTACTCTCGATGGGGAAATGAAGAAAACCTCGCTCCTGCGCCATGTTTTTATTCAAGTCCCCTCAGTTTCTGTTGTTAAAATAGAACTATTAGAAACAGCTGTTTTGCGACTGAACAATGAATTTATGGTAACCTATTTCATTGAGAATACTTTATACGATAAAAAATTTATCTTTAAGGCGCAATCCATTACTCCTGATTATGTGGAAGAAGTTCCAATCTTGTTTGTGGATGGGGTTATTGCGAGGTAATAAAGACCGCTGCGCTGAAAGAAGAAAGAAAAAAATTGTTATTAAACCCATATTAAAATCTTGCTTCTTTACTCTTGTTTCTATTTTCTTTTTTAATCCAGCTTCTCGGTTAACTCTTTAAACACCGCTTTCGCTTCTTTTCCTTCATACAAAATCTGATAAACAGCATCAATGATAGGCGTTTTAGCTTTATATTCCTGATTAAGTTTATAGGCGCTTTTCACTGCATAATATCCTTCTGCAACCATTGACATTTCCATCATTGCAGATTTTACTGTGTATCCTTTTCCAATCATATTCCCGAACATTCTGTTTCGTGAAAACACTGAATAACCTGTTACCAATAAATCGCCCAGATAAGCAGAATCATTAATATTTCTTTTCATTTTATGGACTTTCCTGATGAATTTTTTCATCTCGCGAATGGAATTACTCATTATGACTGACTGAAAGTTATCTCCGTAACCCAAACCATGTGCAATTCCGGCTGCAATAGCATAAATGTTTTTCAGCATGGCGGCGTATTCTGTTCCGATGATATCGTCCGAAATTTTGGTTTTAATATAATTTCCTGCTAAAACATTGGCAACCACTTCCGCTTTATCCGAATCACCACAGGCGATTGTCAAATAAGAAAGACGCTCCAATGCGACTTCTTCTGCATGACACGGACCAGTAATTACACCGATGTTTTCAAAAGGGATATCGTATTTTTTGTTGAAATGTTCCCCGACTATCAGAAACGTTTCAGGAACAATTCCTTTGATGGCAGAGAAAATAATTTTGCCCTTTAAACTCACGGTTAACTTTTCCAATTCGGTATTTAAAAAAGCTGAAGGAATTGCAAAAATGATATAATCGGCGTACGCTACCGCTTCGTTTATATCCGAAGTTAATCTGAGTTTTTTGATATCAAACTCAACGGAACTTAAATAATTTGGATTGTGTTTTTGGGTTTTTATATGATCAATTGCCGATTCGTTTCGCATGTACCAGGCAATTTCATCCAGATTGACACATAACATTTTTGCAATGGCTGTAGCCCAGCTTCCGCCGCCAATAACTGCAAATTTTGGAGATTTATTCATGTAAATAAACATTTATAGCTATCAAAAATACTCATTTTTAAATGATGTTTGTTCAATTATTTTTACCCTATTTTCTATAAAACGCACTGCTATCAATGTATTCCCAAACTTTCTGTGGAAGCATTGGCGCTACATTCTTTTTGTTTTTAATGCTTTCGCGGATAAATGTGGACGAAAGTTCAATTACCGGTGCGCCAACACGATGGATTTTAGCGTGATTGACAAATTGCTCATCAATTTCACCAGAGTTTAATCTTGGATACACATAGATATCATGATTTGCCAAAATGACTTCAAAGTTTTTCCATTTGTGAAGCGAATTCAGATTGTCTTCGCCCATGATTAAAGCAAACGCATGCGTAGGATATTTTTCTTCCAATTGAGCCAGCGTATTTACGGTATAATTCGGTTGTGTCAGTTTGAATTCAATATCCGAAGGCTTAATTTTGGTGAAATCTTCGGTGGCTAAAGTTACCATATGCAAACGCTGGTAATCATCAAGTAAAGTAGTCTTTTGTTTATGCGGATTGTGTGGCGTAACCACCATCCAAATCTGATCCAAATCAGAGTGTTCCGCCATGTGATTCGCAATAATCATATGCCCAATGTGGATTGGGTTGAAGGTTCCGAAATACAATCCTATTTTCATGCTTTTAGTAATTTTGTGAAGAGTGATTAGTGATTACTCCTTAATAAACTCTTTAACCAACTGATACGCTTCCGCCTTTGCTACATCCAAATCATAATTCTTGATAACGGTATCAAATTGGGGGGCCGTTGCCAATTCCACGTGTGCCTTAGCGATGCGCATGTTTATTTTGTCATCTGTTTCTGTGGAGCGTTCCTTTAAGCGGCGTTTTAGTTCGTCAACACTTGGTGGCTTCACAAAGACCGCTAAAGTTTCAACCGGAAATTTATGCTTGATTCGCAATCCGCCGGAAACATCGATATCAAAAATTACGTTTTTCCCTTTTGCCCAGATACGCTCGACTTCACTCTTTAGCGTTCCGTAAAAATTATCTCGGTACACTTCTTCCCATTCGATAAAATCGTCTGCTTTGATATGTTTTTTGAATTCGGTAATCGACATGAAATAATAATCTTTTCCATGTACTTCTTCGCCACGAAGTTCCCGTGTGGCAGCTGAAATAGAAAACTCAAGATCCAGCTCAGGCTGTGCCAACAAATGTCTGACTATGGTGGTTTTCCCCGAACCGGATGGTGCTGAGAATACTAATAATTTTCCGTTGTTCATTATTATAATCTATAAAACATTCAAAACCTGTTCCTTGATTTTTTCTAGTTCGTCTTTCATCATCACCACCAGTTTCTGCATTTCGGTATGATTGGATTTAGAACCCATGGTGTTGATTTCCCTTCCCATTTCCTGTGTGATGAAACCCAATTTTCTTCCGTTGGCTTCTGTTCCTGCGATGGTTTCTATGAAATAGTTTAAGTGGTTTTCCAAACGCACTTTCTCTTCAGTAATATCGTATTTCTCTAAATAGAAAATCAGTTCCTGTTCGAAGCGGTTTTCGTCAACGTTCTCTTTTAATTCATCCAAAGCGGTGCGCAATCTGGTTTTTACTGTTTCAACTCGTTCGGCATCATACGATAACGCACTATTCATCAACGTCATGATATTGGCAATACGATGCAGGAATTCTTTTTCCAATGAAACGCCTTCATCCTTTCGGAATTGAGCAATGTTCTCTAATGCATCGTCAATTACGATTTGGATTTTTTGCCATTCGTTTTCGTCAATTTCGTCACGCTCTGTTTTTAAGGCATCGGGCATTCTTACCGCCATTTTCATCAATTCGGTTTCATCAGCATTTGGAATTACGGCTTTCATTTGGTTAATATAACCTCTCACAATCGGGACATTGATTTTTGACGAAGTTTCTTCTCCAGTCGCTTCAATATACAATGAACAATCAATTTTTCCACGCTCCAATCGTGCCGAAAGCTGATTACGCAAACCCAATTCCATTTCGCGGAAAACAGATGGCATTCTGGTATTTAAATCCAACCCTTTTGAGTTTAGAGATTTGATTTCTACAGTAATTTTTTTTGTTGGTAATTGCAGTGTTGCTTTCCCAAAACCAGTCATTGATTGTATCATTCGTGTTTTTTAATAGACTTCAAATATAAGAAAGTAATTAGTAATTAGTGACTAGTAATTAGTATCTTGTTTAGCGATAATCACTAATATTAGTCACTCTTCACTTTTTTCTGTGTTACGAGATAAACTCCGGAAAATATCAAAAAAGCTGATAATATTTTAACTAATGTCAGCTCGTCTTTTCCTAAACTCATAGCAAAAACAGTAGCAAAAAGTGGCTGCAGATAAATAAAAACAGCAACCGTGGTTGGCTTCAATTCCCGCATCGAAATTAGGTTTAACAAATAAGTAAAAAAGGTTGTAAAGACTACGACAAAAGCTATTTCCCAAAGAATAGTTAACGGAATCACTGACCAATGAATTTCCTGATATTCATTCCAGCCAAATGGCAAAACCATCAAAAGCCCGATGGAATAAATCCATTTAACAAATGTGAATGCGTTGTATTTATCCATCAGTTTTTTGACAACTATCAGATAAAAAGCATACGAAACCGCGTTGATGAAAACCAATAAATTCCCGAGCGAAGCATTGGTAGCATTCCCGATTGATTTTCCATAGAGAATTAAAAATCCGGTGCCAAAAAGCCCAAGCAGAATTCCGAGAATCTTTCGAAGTTTAATTTTTTCCCTTATGATAATCGCGGATAAAATCAACACAATTATTGGCGTTGTAACCATAATCACTGCTGCCGAAATAGGCGTGGTAAAATTCAATCCTTTGAAAAAAGTCAGCATGTTTAATGCCACTCCAAAAAATGCTGCGGCGACAATTCTTGGGAAATCCTGAAGCTGAATTTTTTCTCTCGGACCAAAAAATGAAACCAGCCAAAACAATATAGTAGTACCGATAACACGTAGTAAAATAAAGCCAAAAGGTTTGATATAAACCGGCATGACATCTTTGGCAACCGTAAACGAAACGCCATAAATCAGCGAAACCATCATGGCGGCAATCATTGCCCAGGTTCTTTTTGACATTACGACAATGCTTTTATAACTTCTATGATATTTTTCTGTCCGTTGCCAATGTATATTTTATCGTCGATGATAAAAACGGGGCGGCTTAAAAAAGTATAATGCTCTAAAATGTGCTTCTTAAAATCAGCTTCTGTCAACGATTTGTTTTTCAAATCCATCGATTTATATAGTTGTGCCTTTTTGCTGAACAACGATTCATAGCTTTCGGAAAGTGAATGCATTTCCTCTAATTCTTTCTGTGTAATTGGGTTTTGACGAATATCGTGAAATTCCAATTTATCAGGATTTGGCAATGATTTTATAATTTTTCGACACGTATCGCAAGAAGCTAAATAGTATATTTTATTCGTCATGGAATTTCTTTTTACAAAGGAAATTCATTTGAAACTTATAATCTGTATTTTTGATAAAAATTTAAATTCATGGACGCCACTTTCAAAATTTGGGAAACCAACAGAAGGCTATATCTTACCCTTTTAGAAAATTATTCTTTGGAACAATTGAACAAAATTCCGGAAGGTTACAGTAACAATCTGGCTTGGAATTTAGGCCATATTATCGTCGCACAGCAAGGATTGGTGTATCGAATTTCGGGATTGCCGACTTATGTTTCGGAAGAAATGACCAACACCTATAAAAATGGCAGCAAACCAACAGGAACAACTACACAAGCTGAAATTGACGAACTAAAAAGGCTTCTTTTTTCATTGATAGAAAAGACAAAAGAAGATTATGCCAATGGAAAGTTTGTTACATATACTGAATATACAACCGGAACGGGATTTCATTTAGCTTCAACCATGGAGGCCATGAATTTCAATAATTATCACGAAGGACTTCATTTGGGTTTTATGATGAATATTAGAAAGTTTATTTAGGAGCTTTTTCCAGCTATTCATTGCAATTTTTTTAAAGGATTTATTTTACCTTCGCAATCGCTGCGGCGAATCCTTTAAAAAGGATTTCCACTACAAACACGAAGGTTCACTGAACTCCGCTGAAGAATAAAAACACAGTGAAGTAATCTGGGCTATCAAAACAAAAATGTACGTAACATTTACTGAAAAAATTAATATTTATTTAAAATGAAATTCAATACAAAAGTAATACACGGTGGTCAACACCATGAAGAAGTCACCGGAGCCGTAATGCCGCCCGTATTTCTAACCTCAACATACGCTCAGACTTCACCCGGAAAACCTGTTGGAGATTATGAATATTCACGAGCTGCAAATCCAACGCGTCAGGCTTTGGAAGATGCTTTGGCTTCAATAGAAAATGGTGCTCGTGGTTTAGCATTTTCATCAGGATTAGCTGCAACCGATTGTTTATTGCGATTGTTCAAAGCCGGTGACGAAATCATCGCAATGGACGACTTATACGGTGGAACCTACCGAATGTTCACTCGTATTTATAAAGACAGCGGTCTTAAATTCCACTTTGTGGATATGAATGATATTGCCAAATTCAATTCGTTAATCAATGAAAATACGAAGTTAGTTTGGGTGGAAACACCAACAAATCCGTTGATGAAATTAGCCGATATTCAGGAAATTGCTAAAATTACAAAAGCAAAAAATATTCTTTTTGCGGTTGACAATACATTTGCTACACCTTATTTACAAAAACCGTTGGATTTGGGTGCAGATATCGTGATGCATTCGGCTACCAAATATCTTGGAGGTCATTCAGATGTAATTGCCGGCGCTTTGATTATAAAAGACAAAGAATTGGGTGATGAATTACATTTCAAACAATTCGCAACCGGAGCAACACTTGGACCAATGGATAGTTTCCTCGTTTTAAGAGGAATCAAAACATTGCATTTGCGTGTACAAAGACATTGTGAGAACGGTGAAAAAGTAGCCGCTTTTTTAAGCAATCATCCCGAAGTGGAAACTGTATACTATCCGGGATTACCAAGTCACCCTTTTCATGATATTGCCAAAAAACAAATGAGTGGTTTTGGCGGAATGGTTTCTTTCACGTTTAAATCGGGTAAAAAAGAAGATGCTATTGCTTTTTTAGAAAAATTAAAAGTTTTTACTTTGGCAGAATCACTCGGTGGTGTTGAGAGTTTGGCCAATCATCCGGCTTTGATGACCCATGCTTCGATTCCGGAAGACAAAAGAAAAGAGATTGGAATTACCGATGATTTAGTTCGACTAAGTACGGGCATTGAAGATATCGACGATTTATTAGCTGATATTGAACAAGCATTTAGATAAAACAAAAAGTCCTGCCGTAGCAGGACTTTTTTATGCGTGAATTTTTTTAATCTATTTTCCTTTCTTAAATAAAGGAACTGCTGAACAGGCTTCACCATACATGATGCTTTTAGCAAATGGCTGCAGTTTTTGAATAGCCATGATATAAGCACTTTCGGGAACAGGTTTTTTAAAGCAGCCTTTTAAGATAACGGGCTTGTCCTGATATTGTGAAAAGTCTAATGTTGGAAGGATTTCGTGGTAAAGTGCAGTTTCCAAAGCGTTTAGTTTGCCTATAACCACTTTTTTTGCAAAAGGCGAAAGATACACCGTAACCAAAATATTAGCCCAGGCCGGAATTATGGCATCAGTCGAACAATCAATAGCTACATAATGATTTTCATATTGTTTCCAATTGTGATTCCTCAGCGATTCACGAAAGTCTTTTTCCTTCAATAAAAAACCTTCAAAAAGCCATTGTGAAACATCAATTTGTGTTCGAATGCCGGTTGGATAATAATCTTCCAAATCGAAAACTTCGAGTACTGAATTGGCGACTTTGTTTACGATTTCTTCTTGCATATTACAGCATTCCAAGTTCTAATTTCGCTTCTTCGCTCATTAAATCCTTGCTCCAAGGCGGATCAAAAGTAATTTCCACTTCACATGATTTTACAGTGTCAATCTTTTGGATTTTTTCTTCTACTTCCCGAGGCAGTGTTTCAGCAACTGGACAATTTGGCGAAGTTAATGTCATCAAAACTTTTACTTCATTATCTTCATTAATCATCACATCGTAGATTAATCCCAATTCATAAATATCAACCGGAATTTCGGGATCATAAATACTTTTTAAGGTTTTCACCACACTTTCGCCTAAGTTGATATCGTCTTTAAATTCTTCCATAGTTTTTTATTTTATTCGTAAGTCACTGATTTAAGTTCATATGTACTGAAAAAAGCATTTACTTTTTCAATTCCAAATTCACTATTTGTAAAGAAAAAAGCCGGTGTGATTTTGTCATTAAGGTTTTTATTTGTAACAACAAGGTATGTATCTACACTATTAATCATTACTTTTTTAAAATATCCAGACAATTTCCTTTCATCTTCGTATACGATTACACACTTTTGTTCTTTCTTTTCCTGTTGGTTAAAGTAACTTGTATAAATTCCGTCGTCTTTCTCTTTTTTATAATTTATTACAATGCCGTAAGTAAATCTTGGAAATTTATATTCATTGAAATATTTCTTTACTTCATCTCTTATTTCTTTATTGTCTCGTATTACTTTTATTTTTGTTTTCTTCTTTTTGGCATCATAGGTCCCTTCAAAAATTTGATATGTGTGATAAAGTGAGCCTATTATTCTAGTTCTATCTTCATCAATGAACGATGAAAAAGGAACAAATCCACAAATTGTATTAGGTTCATTTGGGTTTTTTACAATCGTGTATTTGAGTTTTGGAAAATTAAATGATAACAAAAGAGTGTCAGCATAAACTCCAGATTCATTCAAATAATAATTTGATTTTTGTTCATAAACAAAATGTATCTTTTTGTATTCTTTTGGTTCGCTAGGATAATTATTCTGTGAAAAACAATTCCAAAAACTTATTAGAAATATTATGTTTAAAAGGTATTTCATCAATTAACTTTTAGCATTAAACGCCAAAGCATACAATTTTATTTTTTTTATCATTGAAACTAAACCATTGGCACGTGTTGGTGACAAGTGTTCTTTGAGACCAATTTCATCTATAAAATTGGTATTGGCTTCTAGAATATCAGCTGCATTTTGATTGGAGAAGGCACGAATTAAAATCGCAATAATTCCTTTTGTCAGAATGGCATCACTATCAGCAGTAAAAAGTATTTTGTCTCCATTTTGCTCAGCATGAACCCAAACTTTTGACTGACAGCCTTTGATAATATTATCTTCGGTCTTATATTGTTCATCAATCAACGGCAATGATTTCCCTAAATCGATGATGTATTCGTATCGTTGCATCCAATCGTCAAACATTGAAAATTCGTCAACAATTTCATCCTGTATTTCCTGTATCGTCATTCTTTTGCTTTACCTAGTGAAACAATTTTGTTAACTAATTTCTCAATTTCAGCGGGTGGGAATTCGTGATCAAAATCAGTTGTTTCATAGTTTTTATCCTGGTAACGTATTTTCAGATTGGCAATTGCAGCACCATCGTAAAATCTTTTTTGTGTTGGATCTTTTAAAGTTGGCACTTTTTCCAAATCGATCTTTTCAAAATAGCCAATGATTTCTTTCCAGTCTTTATCTGAAATTGTAATTTGTTCCGGATTTTTTTCACTATTTCTATCTCGAAAAACAGTAGCTTTTTGATTGATAACAATAATTTTTTGAAAAAATCCTCGTGTCGTTGCCGTATACTGTAATGTTGTGTTTGCAATATCGTTTTGCGCTTCGTTGCTGCAACTTTTTCCAAGGAAAACAGACAGTAAAATCATGGTAATTGCTTTCATTTTTTAGGTGTTTTTAAGATAACATTATTTGTGCTTTTTTCAACGCATGAATCATCAAATCTATTTCTTCTTTGGTATTATAAAAAGCAAAACTTGCTCTTATAGTACCGGGGATTTTATAAAAATCCATAATTGGCTGTGCACAATGGTGTCCTGTTCGGACGGCAATGCCCAGTTTATCGATAATCGTGCCAACATCATACGGATGAATTCCCTTAATATTAAATGAAATTACGGAGGCTTTTTTATTCAGGTTTTTTGGACCATAAATTTCTATATTTTCGATTTCCATTAATCGTTTGGTTCCGTAAGCCAGCAATTCTTTTTCATAAGCCGCGATAGTGTCAAAGCCAACTTCATTCATATAATCGATGGCGGTTCCAAAGGCAATTCCACCACAAATATTTGGTGTTCCTGCTTCAAATTTATAGGGCAAATCGGCATAAGTTGTTTTTTCAAAAGTTACCGTAGCAATCATTTCGCCTCCGCCTTTATATGGTGGCAATTTTCGCAGCCGTTCTTCTTTTCCATACAGCATTCCAATTCCGGTTGGACCACACATTTTGTGAGCCGAAGTTACATAAAAATCTACATCCAATGCCTGGACATCCGGTTTTAAATGCGGACAAGCTTGTGCGCCATCAATCAAAACAGCAGCTCCAAATTTATGTGCTTTCTCTATTATGAATTCAATAGGATTAATTGTACCCAAACCATTTGAAATATGATTGCAAACGACCAATTTTGTTTTATCAGAAAGTAATTTTTCATATTCATCCATCAATAATTCGCCATCATAATTCATCGGAATAACCAATAACCTTGCGCCTGTATTTTCACACAACATTTGCCAAGGCACAATATTGCTGTGATGTTCTAACGCTGAAACAATGATTTCGTCATTCTTTTTTAATAGTGACGCAAAACCATTGGCAACCAAATTTATACTTTCGGTTGTTCCCGAAGTAAAAATGATTTCATAATTATGTTTGGCATTAAAATGCTTTTGGATTTTAACTCTGGCTTGCTCGTATGCATCTGTTGCTATTTGGCTCAACGTATGAACGCCACGATGAATATTGGCGTTATATCGCGAATAATAATCCACAATAGCATCAATTACAACTTGTGGTTTTTGTGAAGTCGCACCATTATCAAAATAGACGAGCGGTTTTTCGTTTACTTTTTGATTCAGTATCGGGAAATCAGCCCTGATTTTATTTATATCTAACATTAGTTTATTTAGAAAAATTCTAAATACAAAAGTAAAAAAATTGAGTGGAAAAAGCCACGAATTGACGAATATTTATGATTTGTTGTGGTCTCTTGATTACTTATTTTTAAATTGCATACAAATTAAGCCAGATGAAAAATTTCCTCAAAGTTTTCGGTGTTTTACTACTTATTCTTCTTGTTTATTTACGCATTGCTATTTATCCACAACTGGATTTGATTTCTGGGTTTTGTCGGAAGACAGCCTTTTTTTTATAAATCAAAGCCCAAATTCACACCCAATTTTGTAGCAATAATTTTGGTAATGCGTTGTTTTAGTTCCGGGATTTTGATGCTTTCAATCACTTCGTTTGAAAAAGCATACATCAATAATGCTTTGGCTTCTTTCTTTGGAATTCCACGTGACTGCATGTAAAACATAGCATTTTCGTCTAATTGTCCAATCGTACAACCATGAGAACATTTCACATCGTCAGCAAAAATTTCCAGTTGTGGTTTGGCGTTAATTGTCGCTTTGTCGCCTAACAAAATATTATTGTTTTGCTGAAAAGCATCTGTTTTCTGCGCTTCTTTTTCTACAAAGATCTTACCGTTAAAAACTCCCGTTGAACTTCCCGCCAAAATAGTTTTATAGTTCTGATGGCTTTCGCAGTTTGGCGTTGCATGATTTACTAAAGTATAATGATCAACATGCTGTTTGTCGCCAATAATCGTAATTCCTTTTAAGGTTGAATCGATTCTTTCGCCAAAATGGTAAAAATTAAGGTTGTTTCTTGTGATGTTTCCACCAAAAGAAAACGTATGAACCGACACAAAACTTTCCTGCTTTTGAGAAATATAGGTATTGTCAATAAGGTTTGCCGATTGTAAATCGTTTTGAATTTTGTAGTAATCAACGATAGCACGTTTTTGAGCAAAAATCTCGGTAACCGAATTGGTCAACACCGGATTTTCATTCAACGATTGATGTCTTTCTATAATTTGAACATGAGCATTTTCACCAATAATTACCAGATTTCTTGGTTGAACCATTAAAGCACTTTCAACTCCGGTCGAGAAATAAATGATTTCAATTGGCTTCTCTACCACTTTGCTTTTCGGAATATTTATATACGCTCCTTCATTGGCGAAAGCGGTATTCAAAGATGTCAACGTTTCGTCTTTACTGGCAATTTTGTTGAAATATTCATCAATCACCATTTTATATTTTGGCTTATTCAATGCCGATGACATTAAACAAACGTCTAAACCGTCATGAGTGGTTGCCGATAAAAACGAACTGAATTTTCCATCTACAAAAATCACTTTGTGTGTGTCGATTTCGTGTAGGAAATATTTCTTAACAGCTGGAAATTCTACCGCATTTTCGTGTTTTGGAAATACCGAATAGTCATCTTTTAAAATGGCATTCAGCGAGGTATATTTCCAAGCTTCCTCTTTTTTGGTTGGGAAACCTTTATTTTCAAAGTTTTTTATAGCCGAAGTCCGAATATCGTACAGCTCGCTGTGTACATCAATGCTTTCCTCGAACGCCATAAAAGACGCCATTAATTTATCTTTCAATTCCATATTTTTTGTTGCCGGTTATTGGTTGTCAGTTATTGTTATTAACAAAGAACTGAAAACAGAGAACTTTTTTAAACTTCTAATTCGGCTTTAATCCAGTCGTATCCTTTTTCTTCCAGTTCGTAAGCGAGCTCTTTTCCGCCTGATTTTACGATTTTTCCATCCATCAAAACATGAACGAAATCGGGAATGATATAATCCAACAAACGTTGATAATGCGTGATTACAACAACTGCATTGTCACTGCTTTTCAGTTTGTTTACGCCATTGGCAACAATTCGCAAAGCATCAATATCCAAACCTGAATCGGTTTCGTCAAGGATTGCCAATTTTGGCTGCATCATTGCCATCTGAAAAATCTCGTTACGTTTCTTTTCTCCGCCCGAAAAACCTTCGTTCAATGAACGCGAAAGGAACTTTCTATCGATTTCCAATAACTCTGATTTCTCTCGGATTAATTTCAGCATTTCGTTCGCCGGCATTTCTTCTTTCCCGTTGGCTTTGCGGCTTTCGTTGATTGCTGTTTTCATGAAATTAGTAACCGAAACGCCGGGAATTTCTACCGGATATTGAAACGACAGAAAAACGCCTTTATGTGCTCTTTCTTCGGGAGCTAATTCTGAAATATCGTCGCCTTCCAAAAGGATTTTGCCTTCTGAAACTTCATACTTTTCGTTTCCGGCAATGATGGAGGCAAGCGTGCTTTTTCCTGCTCCGTTTGGTCCCATAATGGCATGAACTTCTCCTGCATTTACCTGAAGGTTAATTCCCCTTAGTATTTCTTTGTCTTCAACACCTGCGTGTAAATTTTTTATCTGCAACATTTTTTGAATGTGTTTTTATTATGATTATCCTACGGAACCTTCTAATGAAATCTCGAGTAATTTTTGTGCTTCTACGGCAAATTCCATTGGCAATTTATTTAATACATCTTTACTGAAACCATTTACGATTAATGCAATTGCTTTTTCGGTTGGAATGCCTCGCTGATTGCAGTAGAAAACCTGGTCTTCTCCAATTTTTGAAGTCGTGGCTTCGTGTTCGATTATAGCGGATGAATTTTTGCTTTCGATGTATGGAAAAGTGTGAGCACCGCAGCTATTTCCCATCAACAACGAGTCGCATTGCGAAAAATTACGCGCGTTATCCGCTCTAGCGCTTATCTGAACCAAACCTCGATAACTATTTTGGGATTTTCCTGCTGAAATTCCTTTTGAAATGATAGTTGATTTGGTGTTTTTACCCAAATGTATCATTTTCGTTCCTGTATCGGCCTGTTGGTAATTATTGGTAACCGCGATGGAATAAAATTCGCCGATGGAATTATCGCCTTTTAAAATAACCGAAGGATATTTCCAGGTAATGGCCGAACCTGTTTCCACTTGTGTCCAGGAGATTTTCGCGCCTTTTTCACACAAACCTCTTTTGGTCACGAAATTGAAAACGCCGCCTTTTCCTTCCTTGTTTCCAGGATACCAGTTTTGAACCGTAGAATATTTAATTTCGGCATTATCTAATGCAATTAATTCCACAACCGCCGCGTGCAATTGATTTTCATCACGGCTTGGCGCGGTACAGCCTTCAAGATAGGAAACATAACTGCCTTCATCGGCAATCAAAAGCGTTCTTTCAAATTGTCCGGTTCCGGCCTGATTTATTCGGAAATAAGTGGATAATTCCATTGGGCAACGAACGCCTTTTGGAATATAACAGAAACTTCCGTCGGAGAAAACCGCTGAATTCAATGCTGCGTAGAAGTTATCCCTTTGTGGGACAATGGTTCCTAAATGTTTTCTAACTAATTCAGGATGTTCTTTAATTGCATCCGATATGGAGCAAAAAATAATACCTTTTTCATTTAACGTTTTCTTGAAAGTGGTTGCCACAGAAACCGAATCGACTACAATATCCATAGCGATATTGTTCATTTTTTTTTGCTCGTCAAGAGAGATTCCTAACTTCTTGTACATTTCCAAAAGTTCCGGATCAACATCGTCCAAGGTTTTATTTGGGTCCACTTTTTTTGGTGCCGAATAATAAGAAATTGCCTGAAAGTCGGGCTTTTGATAGTTAACATTTGCCCAATTTGGCTCTACCATTTCCTGCCAAGCACGAAAAGCTTCGATGCGCCAATCGGTCATCCATTGCGGTTCCTCTTTTTTTAAAGAAATAGCCCGGACAATGTCTTCATTTAGCCCAATAGGAAACGTTTCCGACTCAATGTCAGTGTAAAACCCGTATTCGTATTCTTTACTTTCGAGTTCAACTTTTAAATCGTCTTCGGTATATTTTGCCATCTTAGTTTGTTAATTTTTATAGCGAAAAAGATTCTCCGCATCCGCAGGTTCGGGATGCATTTGGATTGTTAAACACAAATCCTTTTCCGTTCAATCCGCCCGAAAATTCTAAAATTGTTCCTGCTAAATACAAGAATGATTTTTTCTCAACGGCAATCTTTATGTGATTATCTTCAAAAACTTTATCGTTTTCACCCAGTTCCTTATCGAATTTCAATTCATACGACAAGCCCGAGCAACCGCCACTTTTTACGCCCACACGAACGTAATCGTTGGCCGCATCAAAACCGTCTTCCTGCATCATCGAAACGATTTTTTTACTAGCATTATCAGAAACTTTAATCATGGCTTATTTTAATTTTGTCTAAATAATGGGCAAAGTTAACACAAATATCCATTATTGCCGCACAAGCATAGATTTTTATAACTAATTTAAGAATAGAAAAAATGATTTTGACCAATTTAAAGCGTATATTTTTAGTACTTTGCATTACTTTAAATTCTTATAATAAATGAAATTATATCCTATTGAAGCTGGGAATTTTAAACTTGACGGTGGCGCTATGTTTGGCGTCGTGCCAAAATCTATTTGGACTAAAACCAATCCGGCAGATGAAAATAATATGATTGACATTGCAGCAAGATGCATGCTGATTGAGGACGGAAACCGATTGATTTTAATTGATACGGGAATGGGAAATAAGCAATCGGAAAAATTCTTTGGCTATTATTCGTTGTGGGGAAATCATTCTCTGGACAAATCATTAACAACATATGGTTTTCATCGTGATGATATAACAGATGTTTTTATGACGCATTTGCATTTTGACCATTGTGGCGGAAGCGTGAATTGGAAGAAAGACAGATCGGGTTATGAAGTCGCTTTCAAAAATGCAAAATACTGGGCCAATGAAAACCATTGGAATTGGGCTACAAAACCAAATGCGCGTGAAAAAGCGTCATTTCTTTCAGAAAATATATTGCCCATGCAGGAAAGCGGGCAATTGAATTTTATTAAAAGACCGGACGGAGATTATCTGGAAAAATCAGAATTGGATTTTGGAATTTTCTTTGTTGATGGACATACCGAAAAAATGATGTTGCCACATATTCAATATCATGGAAAAACTATCGTTTTTTGTGCTGATTTGATTCCAACCGCCGGACATTTGCCATTGCCCTATGTCATGGGTTACGACACAAGGCCGCTTTTAACTCTGCCCGAAAAAGCCAAATTTTTAACCACGGCTGCAGAAAATAATTACTATTTATGGCTTGAACACGACGCACATAACGAAATTATAACGGTTGAAAATACAGAAAGAGGTATTCGGCTTAAGGAAACTTTTAGCAGCAAAGACATCTTAAGTTAGTCTTAATCATCTTAATGTATTGTTAATCCTTTCTCATGCTGTAACAAAACATTTTATTTTTACACCAATTAAATAAATTTAAAACAAATGAAATTTATAAAAATCCTTGTATTGTCATTATTTTCATTGACAATGTTTGCCCAAACAGCTACTAATCCATTAGCTAAAAAAACGCCATTAACAGACCAACAGCTAAAACGCTGGAGTCATCTTGACCTAGAAAAGGATTCTATTCCCGGAATGAGTGTAGATAAAGCTTACACTGAATTACTGAAAAACAAAAAAAGTACAAAAGTAATTGTCGCAGTTGTAGATTCAGGCGTTGACACAAATCAGGAAGATCTAAAGTCTTTCATTTGGACCAATAAAAAAGAAATTCCAAACAATGGAAAGGATGATGACAAAAATGGATTCATTGATGATGTTCATGGCTGGAATTTTTTAGGCGATTCAAATAATGAAAACCTTGAAATGGTTCGTATTTTGAAAAAAGGTGATGATGGTTCCGAAGTTTACAAACGAGCATTGGCTGACTACACAGAAAACTTAAAAGACGTTCAGGATTCAAAAGAAAGTGTAGATGTTCTGCTTAACGCTGATAAAATGATTTGTGGAGTATTAAAAAAAGATAATTATACCATTTCCGAACTGAAAGATATGACCTCGGCTAAATTTGAATTGTATGACGCAAAGAGAATAATGCTGTCTTACGCTACTCAAAAAGGGGACTCTTTTCACGATGATTTAAAATCTTTTCAAACCTATGTATATGATCAGTTGGATTATAACCTGAATAAAGATTTTGACGCCAGAAAACTTGTTGGTGACAATCCTGAAGATATAAACGACAAAAAATACGGAACCAACGTAGTTTATTCTAAAGACCGTAAAGACTCGCTTCACGGTACTCACGTCGCTGGTATAATTGCGCAGGGAAGAGACAATGGACTCGGCGGAGATGGTGTAGCGAACAATGTAGAAATTATGCCTGTTCGTGCGGTGCCAAATGGCGATGAATATGATAAGGATATTGCTCTAGCGATACGTTACGCTGTTGATAATGGTGCAAAAGTGATTAACGGAAGTTTTGGAAAAGATTATTCTCCTCATGCTGGATGGGTTTATGATGCTATAAAATATGCCGCAAGTAAAGATGTGCTAATTGTCCACGCTGCAGGGAATGATGCTAAAAATATTGATACCGAACCTAACTTTCCAACTGACGACGTAGATGGAAAGGAAATTGCCGATAACGTATTGACTGTTGGTGCTTTAAATTATGAATACGGAGAAAAAGTTATTGCGAAATTTTCTAACTATGGAAAACGAAATGTAGATGTTTATGCCCCTGGTGTAAAAATTTACGCAACGGTTCCTGGGAATAAATACAAATACCTTCAGGGAACGTCTATGGCTTCACCAAATGCCGCCGGCGTCGCAACTTTGCTTCGTGAATATTATCCAAATTTAAAAGCGGCGCAAGTAAAACAAATTTTAATGCAATCCGGAACGCCATTAAACCTTGAAGTTCTGGTCGATTCAAAACGAATAAAAATTCCATTTTCCGAAGCTTCTGTTTCAGGAAAAATAGTCAACGCCTACAGTGCGCTGAAAATGGCAGAGGAAATATCGAAGTCGGCAAAAAGTAATCCAAAATTATAACCGGAAAGGAAGCGTAAAAACTTCCTTTTTTTATTTCATTTCAGCATGGGCAATAAGTTTTTACTTGGTTTTACTCTATTGAGCATTACTTCTGTGTCAGCACAATCAAAAGGATATTGGCAGCAAAAAGTAGATTATAAAATGGAAGTTTCTATGGATGTGAAAACCTATCGATACACAGGAAAACAGAAACTCGTATATACTAATAATTCTTCCGATACCCTACGTCGCGTTTATTACCATTTATTCAATAATGCTTTTCAGCCGGGAAGTGAAATGGACATGTGTGCCCAAACAATTGCTGATCCTGATGGCAGATTTCTTATTAAAACCAAAACTCCTGATGGCAAAGAAATCAGGGAAAGCCGTATTTCCAAATTAAAACCGGAAGAAATAGGTTATCTGAAAATTTCCAACTTCAAACAAGATGGAATTTCCGCTAACACTAAAGAAGTTTCAACCATTCTTGAAGTGACTTTAGTTAAGCCAATTCTACCAGGAAAATCAACTGTTTTTACTCTTGATTTTGACGGACAGGTTCCTGTTCAGATTCGACGTTCGGGAAGAAATAATTCAGTCGGTGTGGAACTTTCAATGGCACAATGGTATCCAAAAATGGCGGAATTTGATTTTGAAGGCTGGCATGCCGATCCTTATATTGCAAGAGAATTTCACGGAGTTTGGGGCGATTTTGATGTTAGCATTACTATCGACAAAAATTACATTCTTGGCGGAACAGGTTATCTGCAGAATAATAACGAGATTGGTTTTGGCTATGAAGATAAAGGCAAAGTGATAAAAAAAGACGCAAACGCAAAAACCCTGACATGGCATTTTATAGCGCCAAATGTTCACGATTTTACCTGGGCTGCCGATAAAGATTATCTTCACGATGTTATTAAGGGGCCAAACAATGTCGACTTGCATTTTCTTTACAAAAACAATCCAAAATACATTCAAAACTGGAAAGACCTTGAGCCTTTAATGGTAAGAGTAATGGATTTTTATAATAAAACCGTTGGTGATTATCCCTACAAACAATATTCTTTTATTCAGGGTGGCGACGGCGGAATGGAATATGCCATGTGTACATTGTTACTTGGAACCGGAACTGCGAGGGATATGATGCAAGCGGCACCACATGAATTGGCTCATTCATGGTTTCAGCAGATTTTAGCTTCAAATGAATCAAAACATCCCTGGATGGACGAAGGCTTTTCGACATATATCGAATATTTAGCACTGAATGAAATTCCGGATAAAAAAACGGAAAATCCTTTTAAATCAATTTACAAAACGTATTACAATTTAGTAGAATCGGGAAAAGAACAACCTCTTTCCACACATGGCGACAGGTTTGATGTGAACAGAAGTTATACGATTGCTTCTTATTACAAAGGCGCGCTTTTCCTAACTCAGTTAGAATACCTCATCGGAACTGAAAATACCAGAAAAGCGTTGAAACGTTTCTATTCCGATTTCAAGTTTAAACATCCAACGCCAAACGATATAAAACGAACCGCAGAACGCATTTCAGGCGCTAATTTAGATTGGTATCTAACCGATTGGACGGAAACCCTTAACACAGTTGATTATGGAATTAAGAATGTTGAAGGCGCAACTGACGCGGTGCTCAGAACTTGCGTTTCTCTAGAAAGAATTGGCAGAACGCCAATGCCTATGGATGTTTTAGTAGAATATACAGATGGCACAAAGGAGAGTTTCTATGTTCCGTTACGGATGATGAGTTTTGAAAAAGAAAACCCAACTCCGGAAATTAAACGAACTATTTTAACTGACTGGACTTGGGCCAATCCAAATTATTTTTTTGAAATTCCAAAAGCAAAAAATTCTATCAAAAAAATCACGCTCGACCCAAGCGGTTTAATGGCCGATGTTAAAAGAGACAATAATGTATATGAAGTGAAGTAAACTCAAAGTGAAACTTTTAAGGTTTTCTTTTTTCTGGAATAGAATTTGTAGATTTACCGCAATAAAAAAAATGAAAAAATGAAATCCATCCAACTTCTTATTATTTCCCTTTTTTTAAGTTTTGGAAGTGTTGCTTCGGGGCAACCTATTCGTTTTCAAACCAGCAGCGTAAGTTTTACAGATAAAAAAGACAACGGAAGCTGGAATGAGTGGTCTGATTTTGTAAACGCTAAAGTTTTGATAACACTTGATCCGAAAAAAGATTTGATTATGATTAATTCTTCTGAAGTACAGTCATTTAAAATTAAAGCTTATGGCGAAATAACAGATAATGAAGATGTAAACATTGTTCCTTTTGAATGCGTTGACAATAAATTTTCGAAGTGTAATATCTTAATCATTACCAAGAAAAAGGAAAATAACAGGGTGCAGTTTTACATTACTTACAATGAAGTAAAATTCGTTTACAATATTTACCCCGTCAAGTAGCATGGATTTTTCATATCCAAAAACCGAAAAACTTAAAAGCAAAAAAATTATCGATTTACTTTTTACCGAAGGCAAATCGGTTAGTAAATATCCGTTGCGTTTGGTTTTTATAAAACATGATTTTGAAGAAGAAGTGCCTTTAAAAATTGGTGTTTCAGTATCAAAAAAATATTTTAAAAATGCCGTTGACCGAAATTATTTCAAGCGCATTTTAAGAGAATCCTATCGATTAAACAAACAGCTTTTGATTGAAAATATAGAGGCTAAATATTGCATTATGTTTTTTTATCAGACGAATGAAAAATTTACTTATCCCGAAATAAACGAAAAGACTATTCATCTTTTTGAAAAGTTTATCAAAGTTATTAAAGAAGAAAAAAACACAATCTAAACAGGAGCTTATTTGTTATATTAGTAAACTTTTTAAAAAGAAAAGACCATGTTCATAAAAATTAAAAAAAGATATTTTATCCCCGCAATTTTGAGTATTTTTCTCTTTGTTGGTGTTAGTTTTAAAGATGATTTTTTTGAAATTTCAAAACAAATTGAAATCTTCACTACGCTTTTTAAAACAGTTAATCAAAACTATGTAGACGAAACAACCCCGGCTGAATTAATGGACAAAGCCATTAAAAGCATGCTGGCCGATTTGGATCCGTATACAAATTATTTTAACGAACAGGATGTTATCAGATTCAAAATAAATAACACTGGTGAATACACCGGAATTGGTGCCATGATTACCCGAAAAGAAGACAAACTCATCATCAAGGAACCCTACAAAGGATTTCCTGCAGACAAAGCTGGATTAAAAGCCGGTGACGAAATCACTCAGATTGGCGACGTTCTTTTAGCAGATTTCAAAGACGATGCTTCCCAATTGATGAAAGGCGCAAAAGGCACGAAGATTAACATCAAATATTTGCGTCAGGGAAAACCAATGAGCACGCAGTTGATTCTGGACGAAGTTGCTGTAAAAGCAGTTCCTTTTTATGGAATGGTGGATGATAAAACAGGTTATATTGTCTTATCTCAATTCAATCAAAAAGCTTCATTAGAAACAAAGGAGGCATTGGAGAAACTAAAAACTGATGGAGCGACTCAAATTGTTTTGGACCTGCGTGGAAATCCTGGCGGATTATTGAATGAAGCTGTTAATATTTGCAATCTTTTTGTTCCAAAAAATGAAATCATTGTAACGACAAAATCAAAGAATTCTAAATACAATAACACCTATAAAACAACCCGCGACCCTATTGATACTGAAATTCCATTGGTGGTTATTGTTGATGGTAAAAGTGCTTCCTCTTCGGAAATTGTTTCGGGCGCGTTGCAGGATTTAGACAGAGCGGTTATTGTCGGAAGCAGGAGTTATGGTAAAGGCTTGGTGCAACGTCCGTTTGATATGACTTATGGCACACAGGTAAAAGTGACCATTTCAAAATATTATACACCATCGGGAAGATGTATTCAGGCATTGAATTATTCGCATAAAGATAAAAGTGGTAAAGCAATAAGAACGGAAGAAAAAAATTATAACGCTTTCAAAACCAAAAAAGGTAGAACAGTTTATGATGGGGGAGGGATTCTGCCCGATGTTGTTTTGGAAAACACTAAAACAAGTGGCATTGCAGAAGCCTTGCAGAAAAATGATGGGATTTTTAATTACGTCACGTATTACTATTACAAAAACCCAACGCTTGGTGATAAAATTCCGACTATAACTGATGCGGATCTTAACGATTTTAAAACTTTCTTAAAGAGAGAAAAAATATCATTTGATACCGAAACTGAACTGGCCTTGAGAAACACCTTGGAAAAAGCAAAGAAAGAAAATGTAGATGTTGCTATTGCAACCGAATACCAACAATTGCTGTCGGCTTTGGAGAAAAGTGAGGAAACCTTGATAGACAAAAATCAAAAAGAAATCAAAAATTTAATTTTGGATGAAATTATAAAACGATACCAATACAAAGAAGGATTGTATCAATATTATGTCAAAAGCAATTTTGAAATCAAAAAGTCCGTTGAAGTCTTAAACGACAAATCACAGTATAACTCGATATTGAAGAATTAATATGAAGTTCTTAAAGTTTGTGCCGCTTTTATTTTGCTGTTTTCTTCAGGCTCAGGAAGAAGTCGTTCATTCGGTTTATTTTGAATTTGACAAATTTACGTTGAATGAAAAAGAAGTGAATGAGGCTATAGATTTTATCAAAAAAAATGATTCTACCCGTATCGAAGATATTCAAATTTTTGGCTACACGGATGATATTGGTAAAGATGCCTATAATTTCAAACTTTCTACAAAACGCGCTACGGCGATTCGGGACAAATTCATAGAAACCGGTATCAAAAGTAAAATTATAGTGACCATTGAAGGCAAAGGGCGGATTTTAATTGAAGATGATATGGTAGATAATCTTCCGGAGAAACGTTCTAAAAATCGCCGTGTAGATGTAGTTCTGCACTTAAAACCTTTGCCAAAAATTGAAATTCCAGGATTTTATAATACGGTTCAAAAACATCATATCATTGGTGATCATATATATTTGGACAATATTTTATTTGAAAGGGGAAGCAGCAAATTGCCATTTAAATCTAAAACAGAATTGGACAAAATTGCGCGTTTGTTAATGAAATATAAAACCCTTCAATTTGAAATTCAGGGGCATGTTTGCTGCACGCCGCCTTATCAAAAAGAAGCTATCGATTTAGATACCAGAAAAAGGCAACTATCAATAAATAGAGCCGAATCGGTTTATAAATATTTATTGATGAAAAAAATAGCCAAAACCCGCATGACTTATAAAGGTTACGGAAACACGGTGCCGCTTGGCAAAGGAGCAGATTATGACAGAAGGGTAGAGTTAGTCATTACAAAAACCTAATTTTTTTTCATTTCAATATGTGGAATATCGTCTTCTAAATACGTTTCACTGGTTTGAATAAAGCCGTGGCTTTCGTAGAATTTCTTTAAATATAATTGCGCCGAAATGGTGATTTTAGTTTCGCCAAACTGGTGCTTCATAAAATAAATTGCTTCTCTCATTAAGATGTGTCCCAGTTTTTTATCCCGATAGGTTGGTTTGATAACCACGCGTCCAATTGAAGCATCTTCAAAATAATCTTTCGGTTTAAACAATCTTGCATAAGCTACCGTTACTCCATCATCTTCACCTATAAGATGCAGCGCTTTTTGATCTTTGTTGTCAACATCCTGATAAGGGCATTTTTGCTCCACTATAAAGACCTCACTTCGCAAGTGTAGTAAATTATACAATTCAATAGTAGTTAGTGCCTTAAATCGCTTTATTTTCCATTCTAAGTTCATGTGCTATTTTTTAATTTGTATAGATTTAATAATCGATTCCAATTCAAACATTAAATCGCGCTTTTTCTTTGATGGCGCATAACAAAATCCTTCTAAAACTAAAATTCGTCGATTGTATTTATCATAAATGGCATAACTAATAAATGGCCCGGACATAAAATCGTTTTTCATCTGCCAAGTCCCCTTGGTTTCATAAGTGTTGTCTCCTGCCAATGTTGTTTCTGAAAAATAAGGCGAATAGGCTTCTTCTGTTACCATTGTTGTTCCGGGAGCTGAACCGTGAATATATAATTGCCCGATGGAATCGCGTGTTATTACAATATCGCTAACCGCATACCTTGGTCGGATATTTTTCCACGGTATTTCGTAAATGATTAAGCTTGTATTCCCGCTGACAATTTCACTTTTAAGCCAAATGAAGTTTTTTCTTCTCATGACATATTCGTATTTTGAAGGAATCAATAAATCTATATTAAATTTTTTTTGGATTTTTTTTGTGTCGAGTAATGAATCCTTGATAATTTTTTGATTGTGCGAAATTTCTATTGCACGCATTTTTTTAATAATATCGGGTGCGTTTTTTTCCAGGATTTCTAATATTTCGAAGGAAGTTTTTCCCGAAATGTGAAAGGCGTTTTGTGGCGAGGCAAATTCGTTTTCTTTTAGTTCAAATTTATTCTCATTGCCTTTTTTGATAATAAGAATATTACGACTATCGGTTGAGAATCCTTCAAAGAGTTTTACCGGATATTGGTTGATGGTAAATAAGGGTTCTTCTTGTGGTAAACCTAACACCGGAGAAGCAAACTTGTTCCTAATGCTGTCACCAACTTCCCCGTTCCAGAGCTGGTCATCAATAATTACAGCAATTGTATTTATGGCGGCGGATGAATCGTCGGGGAACTTTTCCTTTTTAAATGAACAGGAACTGACAAAAAAGGAGACAAAAAACAATAAAAAAAGGGTCTTATTCATACCTGAAATAAAACCCAAATTTATAGAAGATTTTCGGAATTAACCGTTAATTTTTAATTTCATACCGGCTTTTAAACTTTCGCTTTTAATTCCGTTCCATTTTTTTAAATCTGAAATCGAAACGCCTGGATATTTTTTGGCAATACTAAATAATGAATCGCCTTTTTTTACGTAATATAATTTTACTTCGTCTCTATCATTAACAACTATATTCTCCTTTTTAGCCGGTGTGATTTTGCTATCAGAAGAAACTACATATCTTTTACCAACGATTAATTTTGCGCCCAGTTGAACGTTGTTATCTTCAATTTTGTTCCAGTCTTTAATCTCTGAGACCGCAACATCATATTTACGGGCAATACTTCCTAAAGTTTCTCCTTTGTTAACAATATGTTCTGTAATTTTAACTTCGGTTTTATAGGCTGTTTCTTTTGCTGCTTCCGCATCATTATTAACTAATGCTAATTTTGAACCTTGTTCAACGTTCAAGTCGTTCAGATTATTCCATTTTTTTAAATCTTCTAAACTTACATTGAATTTTTTAGCAATGCTGAATAAATTATCACCTCTCTGAACTTCATAAAAATCGCTTGGCTTATCGTTTTCATTTGAAGCAACAGCAATTTCAGGAGCATTTTTATCTGTTTTTATTTCTTTTCTAACCGTAGTTACTACTCTTTCATTTTTAATAATTTTTAAGCTTTTTCCGGGAACTATATTGCTTCCTTTAATGTGATTCCATTTTTTTACTTCAGCGACAGAAACTCCATATTTATCGGAGATTTCACCAAGATTATCGCCTCTTTTTACTTTGTGGTATTTTACGACATCTTTATACGAAACCACTTTTTCTTCTTTGAATATTTTAGCGGTATTTGATGCTAAAGCTGTTGTTTCTTTTACAGAAGTTGTGTCGGGTTTTGTGAACTTTTTGTTATTTGATGCAATCGCTTCCTGGGTATAGATTTTTAATCTTCTGCCCATTGGCGCTTTGTTGCTTCGCAAATGATTCCATTTTTTAAGCTCTGACATTGTTATTCCATACTTGTCTGAAATCTCACTTAAACTATCACCTTTTCTAACTTTGTGGAATTTTACTCTTGAAACTGTGCCATCATTGTCCGAAAAATTCGAATTATTTGCCAACATACTTTCATATGGCCTTTCTCTTTTACTAGACTCATATTGAACGAAAGCATAAATCTTATCTTCATTGGAAGTAAAAACTGCAACTTTGTTAACCGGCAATCTTAAATAGTGATTTTCACCGGTGAAATATGGAATTTCCTCTCTCTTATACGATGGGTTTAGAAACTGCAGTTCTGCCACCGGAACATCTAACAAGTCTGAGATTTGTTTGAAAGTCATTGCATTTTTTATCATCACTGTATCCGTAGCGAAATGATTTGCAACAGCTCGATCAGGTTTTATACCGTGCTCTTTGTGGTATTCAAAAATATACATCGTCGCTAGAAAGGCCGGTAAATATCCTTGTGTTTCTTTTGGTAAATATTTTCGAATGTTCCAGTAATTCTGTTTTCCGCCCGAACGTCTGATGGCTTTTGCGACATTACCCGGTCCGGAATTATAGGAGGCAAGAACTAGATCCCAGTCACCAAAAATAGCATACATGTTTTTCATGTATTGTGTTGCGGCGTTACTGGCTTTCAAAGGATCGCTTCTGTCATCAACATACGAATTGATATTTAAATCATACTGTTTTCCGGTTTGATACATAAACTGCCACAAACCAGTTGCTCCAACTCTTGAAACCGCTCTTGGGTTTAACGCGGATTCTACAACGGATAAATATTTAATTTCCAAAGGAATATTTTGGGCTGCTAACGACTCTTCAAACATTGGAAAATAAAACTGGGAAATTCCCATCAATCTTTCAAATGCTTTTTTCCGGTTCTTTAAAAAAGATTTGATTACATTTTCTAAGCCTACATTATATTCAATGTTAAATGGCGACTTCTCGTCCATTTTTTTTAACCTTTCTTTCAGAAGTTCGGTGGGTAATTCGTAGTCGACTTTTTCGTCCACATTTATATTTTTTATATCTGTTGTTAGGTCCGAATATAAATCCAGACTTACCATTTCTTTCATCCACAAACTGTCGATGCACGAAGCCAGATTGTCATGAACAAATGTGGCTTTTATAGAATCTAGAACTTCTTTTCTGGTGAGCGGTTCTCTTTTTACAGATGTAGCAACGATTGCGTCTTGTGCAAAAATTGCCGAAGAAGCCATCAGTAATGCAAACGTGGTCAGTTTTTTTATAGTCATAACTTTATTTTATAAAGTGGTATATTTTAAATCTGTATGTTATAATTGAAAGCTCAATTGAATAACGTTTTTTATTGTTTTTTATTGTGCCCGACAAATTAATTTAAAATGGCAGCTATTCCCGGTAATACTCTTCCTTCAAGCATCTCCAGCATCGCACCGCCACCAGTTGAGACATAACTCATTTTATCTTCCAATCCGAATTGTTTTACCGCAGCGACTGAATCTCCACCGCCAACAAGTGAAAAAGCTCCATTATGTGTTGCTTCGGCAATATAATTTCCCAGTTCAATGGTTCCATTGGCAAAATTTTCCATTTCAAAAACGCCCAAAGGTCCATTCCATAGAATTGTTTTAGAATTCATTATGACCTCTTTAAAATTGGCTAATGACTTTGGTCCGGCGTCTAAACCTTGCCATCCATCAGGGATTTCCCTTACATCAACTATTTGCGTTTTGGCGTCATTTGCAAATGCATCTGCTGCAACAACATCAACCGGAATATGTATGTGAACGTTTTTTTGTTTGGCCAAACTTAAAATCTCTAATGCCAATTCTTGTTTGTCATCTTCGCAAATTGAATTGCCGATTTTTCCGCCTAGGGCTTTTATAAAAGTGAATGTCATTCCGCCACCTATAATCATGTGATCCACTTTGTCTAAAATATTCTCGATAACCGTAATTTTGGAAGATACTTTAGAACCTCCCAGAACCGCTGTAACCGGTTTAACCGAATTGTTTAAAACCCTATTTAAACTTTCTATTTCTTTGGCTAAAAGCAATCCAAAACATTTACGGTCCGGAAAAAATTTAGCAATTATTGTCGTTGATGCATGCGCTCTGTGAGCGGTGCCAAAAGCATCATTTACATAAATATCTCCCAATGAAGCCAATTCCTTAGCAAAATTTTCATCTCCAGCTTCTTCTTCAGCGTAAAAGCGGAGGTTTTCTAATAATAAAACCTCGCCAGGCTTTAAATTTTGAGCGGCGCTTGTCGCAATCTCTCCTCTACAATCAGAAGCAAATTGAACATTTACACCCAGTACTTCGCTTACTTTTGCAACAATATGTCGTACCGAATATTGGTCTTCTTTCCCTTTTGGTCTTCCTAAATGTGACATCAAAATTACAATGCCGCCATCCGCAAGAATCTTATCTATGGTTGGCTTTGCTGCCTCTATTCTGTTGGCATCAGTAACTTTAAAATTCTCGTCAATCGGCACATTGAAATCAACTCTAATTATTGCTTTTTTGGCGTTAAAATTAAAATCCTGAATTGTTTTCATTTTGTCTAGCAATAGTTTTGAGTCATTGCAAATATAATAAAATTTAGTTTCATCGATGATTTTTGTTCTTTTATCGATGATTTTTAATCAAATTTTAAGGGTTAAAAACTTTATTACCAATGAAATGTAACTTAATTAATGCGAAATTTGATTAATTTTCAGATTTAATGAGAGCCATTTTTAGTAACCTCTAAATTTCTTCTATATTTGCTCTATGCAGTTTTCAGACATACTTGGTCAGGATTATATTAAAAATCATCTAATAAAAAACGCATTGTCGGGGCGAATTCCACATGCCCAATTATTCGTTGGTCCGGAAGGATGTGGAACCTTGGCTATGGCGATTGCTTATGCACAATTTGTTTTGTGCAGTAATCAAGGTCAGGAAAATAGTGGTGGAAACGAAAGTTGCAATCTAAAGTTTCAATCATTATCACACCCTGATTTGCATTTTGTGTATCCAAATGTGACTAATGAAGATGTGAAAACAAAACCAAAAAGTGCTGATTTTATAATTGATTGGCGCGAGTTTGTTTCTCAAAATCCTTACGGAAGTCTATTTGATTGGTACAAGCATTTGGGCGTTCAGAACAAGCAAGGTGAAATCCGCGTAGAAGACGCTCAGGAAATTTTAAAGTCTTTAGCGCTGAAATCCTATGAAGGTGGTTATAAAATTATGATTGTTTGGATGGCGGATAAAATGAACATCGCTGCCTCCAACAAATTACTAAAATTGTTGGAAGAGCCTCCTCAGAAAACATTATTCCTGCTAATTTCTGAAAACGAAGAAGATATTATTCAAACAATTCGATCACGATGCCAAGTACTCCATTTTGCAGCGTTACCTGAAACTGAAATTTCAAAAGCATTAAAAGTCGGCTATTTTTTAGATGATTCTTCAGCGTCAAAAGTGGCTCATCAGGCACAAGGAAATTATAATAAAGCACTTCATATTGTAAAAAATGATGCCGAAGATCTTCCTTTTGAAAAGTGGTTTGTAGCTTGGGTTCGTGCTGCATTTACTGCAAAAAAGAATGCTTCAGCCATTCAGGATCTAATTTCATGGAGCGAAGAAATTGCGGGTTTGGGTCGCGAAGGACAAAAGCAGTTTTTGAATTATTGCATCGTTATGTTCCGCCAGGCTTTGCTGCACAATTACGAAACGAAAAATCTGGTTTACGTGGAACCACAAGTGGAAAACTTTACATTTGATAAATTTGCTCCGTTTGTAAATGGCAACAACATTAATCCAATTTTCAATGAACTCTCTGAGGCAATTTATCACATTGAACGGAACGGGAATGCCAAAATTATATTAACCGATTTATCGATAAAACTTACTCGATTAATTCATAAAAATTAACCACCATGACGAACACTGCTTCCATACTTGTTTTGCTTTTTCTTGCGGTTACCTTTGTGCAATCTGCGTATGATAAAATCTTTGGCTGGCAGGAAAATATAGACTGGCTTAAAGGCCATTTTGCCCATACTTCATTGCTAAAAAATCATGTCCCTCTTTCTTTAGGAGTTATTTTAATTCTGGAACTTTTGACAGGTGTTTTAACGTTGGTTGGTTGTGTTGAATTATTGATTAACGGAGGAAGAGCATTTGGTTTTTATGGCGCCGTTTTTTCCTGCATTACATTGATTTTACTGCTTTTAGGTCAACGTTTAGCTAAAGATTATGATGGTGCGCGAACGATTGCTATTTATTTTGTTCCCGCCATATTAGCTGTTTTTTGGTTGAGCTAATTACAAACTTGCTTTAAACATTTTCAATTCATCCCAAGTGAATTTATCTCCATATTGCTCTTTCAATCCGTTGAGGGTTTCTTCTTTATAACCTTTAAAGGCTTCGGCTAATTGTTGAATTTTTTCTGCGGGCAAAACATTTGAAATGGAGATGGTTTCTGTTTCTATAAGTTTCGCGATATGACCAGCAATGGTTTGGGTAGTAAGCTTACGGATTGCGGCAATTTCTTTGATAGAATTCTTTTCGAGCCATAATTCATGGGTTTCCTGAACGGTGGATTTTTTCGGAGTTTTATCTGTTTTTTTCTTTTTGGTATAGCGTTCTAAATCAACTTCATCTTCAATTAAAGTCACATTTAAATCTTTAAATTCTTCCCGAATGGTTTCCAGTTTTCTAATTTTGTAAAATTTAATTGCATCCGAAGATAATTTTTCTTTAGAAATTGTTTCACCTTTTACAACAGTTTCTATTAGCAATTTTGCTTTCATTAATTGTAAAACTGCCTTGGTTTGCAGCGTTTCCAAAACAATTAATTCATCATAAAACGCTTTCACTTTTTTAATCCGAATTACTTCTTCTAGTTTCCACAGAATTTCATAAACAAGATTATCTAAGGGTTTTAAAAAAAAGGAATGAGCGGCTTGAATTCTTTCGAAAACAAATTTAAAGTCAACTTCCTCTTCTTTAAAAAGTGAGTTTAATTGTGCGATGAATTTTCGGGATGAATCCAAAAGACTTTCGATAGATTCGGTCTGCTTTTTTGCCCAAACAGCATGCTTTGATTTGGCCGATAGTTCTGAATTTTCGTTATAACTAAACTGATGATTGCGCCATTCCTGAGCCAAATCTGTCCAATCAAAACTGGATCTCAAGTAGTTATGAATAAAATTTTTGGTTTCCTGCTTCAATGAGTTTTTCAAAAGTTCTTCATTAGCTTTGTTTTCGGCGTAGAGCATCACATCCTGGTCGCTGGAAATACCGTTCATTTGCAATGGAGAAAACAACACCAAGCCATTTAATGAACGTAATCGTGAAAGTGCCACATAGGCTTGTCCGGGAAGAAAAACCTGCGAAACATCGAGTGCCGCTTTGTCAAATGTTAATCCCTGGCTTTTATGAACGGTGATTGCCCAAGCTAATTTTATTGGATAATGCGTAAATGTTCCGAGTACTTCTTCATTGATTTCTTTGGTGTTTTCATCCACATAATAGCGGATGTTTTGCCATTCATAACGTTCTACTTCAATGGTTTTGTTTTCTTCGGGGAAGTGAACCATGATTTCTTCATCTGAAAGCGATTTAATGATACCCATTTTTCCGTTAAAATAATTTTTATCAAAAGACAAATCGTTTTTGATAAACATTACTTGAGCTCCGACTTTTAGTTCTAATTTCTCTTCCAAAGGAAAAATCTTATCGGGAAAATCATCCACAATTAACGCTTTGTATACTTTAGAATTTCCTTTTAAATCAATCAGTGATTGTGTATTTACAGAATCGGCTTTAACGTTGTGCGTTGTCAAAATGATGTAGCCTTTATTGGCTTTCAAATCAAAATTGGGTTGTACAAATTGATTGAGAATTTGAATATCGCTTTGCGAAATCTGATTATTCCTTAAGTTATTTAAAACCGAGATGAACTGTTCATCCGTTTGCCGGAAAATCTTAGATAACTCAATATATAAAGGTGGATTTTGCTGAATAACGTGCGAATGAAAAAAGAATTTTCCTTTGTAATAAGATTGTAATATTCGCCATTCGTCGTCGCGAATTATAGGTGGCAATTGCAATAAATCGCCAATAAAAAGGATCTGAACACCCCCAAAAGGTATATTTTTTCTTCGAACAGATTGCAACATAAAGTCTATAGCATCCATCAAATCGGAGCGCAACATACTGACTTCGTCAATAATTAGCAATTCCATATTCTGAATAACAGATTTCTTCAACCCACTCATTTTGAAATGCCGGCGTAAAGTTGCCTTGGTTTCAAACTTAGAATTCTCTGAAAATTGAGGCGTAGAATTATCGGGAATAAATCCTCCGAAAGGCAACTGAAACATCGTATGAATAGTAACACCGCCAGCGTTTAAAGCTGCAATTCCTGTAGGCGCAACAACGACACAGTTTTTGTGTGTTGATTTGATAATTTCTTTAAGAAGTGTGGTTTTTCCTGTTCCGGCTTTTCCCGTAAGGAAAATGGAGCGATTGGTTTGATTAATAAATTGCAAAACATAGTTTGCTTCGGCTGATAGTGATTCCATGGCTTATAATTTAAGATGCAAATATAAAACATTGTATTTCAACATACAACAAAAAAAAGCCTACAAATTGAGGCTTTTTATTCTTACAAAAAAATTATATTATTTCTTTTCTTCCTTTGGAGCTTGTTTCGCTTGGCTTGAATCTTCTTTTTTGCCAGCAGATTTATATTTGTCGTTTACCATCTTAATTACTTCTTTGGTGATATCATAGTTGTCTTTTGCATATAAAATTGATGGTGATGCATCGCCTGATCCGTAAATATAATCGTAACCTTTTTCCTTTCCATATTCTTTTAGCATCTTTCTATAGCTGCTAACTAACGTGTCTATTTCATTACCGCTTTCTTGCTGCAACTGTTGCAGCATTGCCTGTTGTGCATAGTTTAATTGTTGTTCTCTTTGTGACAATTCAGCGCCTTTTTGTTGTGCCCATGCTGGGCCATTTGCCTGCGCGTTCTTCTTAAAACTTGCCGCTTCTGATTTGAAACGGGCTACTTCAGCTTCTAACTGATTACCCATTACTTTTGATTTGTCTTTGTATTTCGCTCCGATATCTTTAGCTTCTGTTGATTCGTCCATTAGTTTTGAAGTATCGACGTAAGCTGTCTTAAATTCTTTTATTTCTGTTGTTTTATTGCAGGAAATAATTGCAATTACAAACGTAAAAAGGAGAACTGTTTTTTTAATCATGATTTGATAAATTTAATTTGTGTTTCAAAAGTATAAAATAAAATTCATTTAGCTAAGAGTTGAATTTTAGAGTTTTTTGTATGATAATTTTAAGTTATTGTAAAAATATTTTTTATAGGTAATGGCTATTAAAATCAACCTCAAATAAAGCCCTTTAAAAGCGTTTCTTATTTGAAATGGCTTGATGCATGTTCTGATTTCGTTTAACTCAGTGTTGTGCTTTATATCGCTTTTTGATGGTTTTTTATAATATAAATATGGGAAGAATACTCTTTTGTTTGGTTTCCGCTTTGATTTGATTTTAAACCGACAAAAAAAGCTTTAATATAATTCATTTTGCCTGTTTTATATTTCTCTGATAATAAGCTCACATAAAAGCTGTCAAATTTCATTGGAAGTACTCCAATTAATTTCATTTCCTTTTCTGCAAAAAGTCTATCAATTGCCGTTTTCGAAAAATGCCAAATGTGTCGTGGTACGTCAAACCCTGCCCAAAATCTCCCATAATAAGTAGCGTCAAAAGATTTGAAGTTTGGAACCGCAATAAAAATTGTTCCGTTTGGTTTTAACAGTCTTTTCAATTCTGAAATATATTCGTCAAGATTAGTTACGTGTTCTAAAACGTGCCACATTGTAATTATGTCAAAAGAATAAGTTTCTAAATCAGAGAGTTTATCTGCAAAGTTTATTCCTTTATTTTGAGCAATTGCCTTTGCTTTTGTGCTTGGTTCGATGCCTATTATTTGCCATCCATCTTTTTTTGCTACTACTAAAAAATCTCCAGTTCCTGCTCCAATGTCTAAAATTTTCCCTTTTTGAGATTGCGCATTAATTAATTTTACTTTGTTTTTAAGCGCAATGTTTTTAATTAAATGATATATTCTTTCAAATAATGAACGCTTTCCATCAGTGTGGGAAATATAATCTTCACTGTCATAATAGCGCGGTAACTTTTCCGGACTTGGCTTCGGAAACGTAATTAATAAATCATATTCCGGGTTGTGATGCAATTCGAAAATTTCTTTTGAAACCGAATAATCTCTAACTTTTTTAAAAAAAATATTGTTTTGAAAACTCATAAAAACACTGTATTGATAAGGCTTGTCAAGTTTGGTTTCACGTGGAACGTAAAGCTATCTACCCATGTAAATTAATAAAACAGAAACGTCGGCTGGTGAAACACCGCTGATTCTTGAAGCTTGTGAAATGGTTACAGGACGAATATTACTTAACTTTTGTTTCGCTTCTATCGACATGGATTTAATTTTATGATAATCGAAATTCTCAGGGATTTTAATGTCTTCTAATCGAATTAATTTCTCCGCATTATTCCTTTCTTTTTCAATATAACCGGAATATTTAACCTGAATTTCCGCCTGCTCGACAATCTCTTTATCTAAATCATTTTCCGCAACGTAATCTTTAACTTTATCAAACTTAAGAAAATCATCTAATTCGATTTGCGGACGCGAAAATACTTTAAACATTTTATCAGACTGAATCATTGCTGAACTTTCTTTGGCTTCCAAAATTGGATTTGCTTCTTCTGGTGTAACACTCGTTTCTTTGAAAAAATTTACCATTTTTTCGCTTTCATTAAACTTATGCTCCATTCTGCGTAATCTTTTTTCAGAAGCTAATCCAATTCCATAAGCCTTTGGTGTTAACCTAAAATCGGCATTGTCTTGACGTAATAGCGTTCTGTATTCGGCACGCGATGTAAACATCCTATACGGTTCTTCAGTTCCTTTTGTAATTAAATCATCAATTAGAACTCCGATATAAGCTTCATCTCGACGCAAAATCATTGGCTCCTGTTCTTTTACTTTAAGGGCAGCGTTAATTCCAGCCATCATTCCTTGTGAAGCTGCTTCTTCATATCCTGTTGTTCCGTTTATTTGCCCTGCGAAATACAAACCTTCCACTAGTTTAGTTTCAAGCGTGTGTTTTAACTGTGTTGGTGGAAAGTAATCATATTCGATTGCATAACCAGGGCGAAAGAATTTAACCTTTCCAAATCCTTCCACTGAACGCAAGGCTTTAAATTGGATATCTTCTGGTAATGAGGTTGAGAAACCATTCACATATACTTCAACTGTGTTCCAGCCTTCCGGCTCAACAAATAACTGGTGCCGCTCTTTATCAGCAAATCGATTAATTTTATCTTCAATAGATGGGCAATATCTTGGACCAATACTTTTAATTCTCCCATTAAACATAGGCGAACGATCAAAACCTTCCCGAAGAATATTGTGAACTTCATTTGAAGTATAGGTCATATGACAAAGCAGTTGCTTTGCTAAGGGTTTTGTTTCATCAGAGTATGAGAATTTATCTGGAACATCATCACCCGGTTCTTCCCTCATTTTCGAATAATCCAACGAACGGCCATCGACTCGTGGCGGTGTTCCTGTTTTCATCCTTCCGGCTTCAAAACCGGCTTTGACTAAGTCGTCTGTAATTCCGTATGCTGCACTTTCACCTGCCCTTCCTCCGCCAAATTGTTTATCACCAATATGAATTAATCCGTTTAAAAAAGTTCCATTTGTGAGCACAACAGTTTTAGCTTTGATTTCGATTCCCAGCGAAGTAACAATTCCTTCAATCTTGTTATTATTGATTAAAAGGCCTTTCACCATTTCCTGATAGAAGTCAAGATTAGGAGTTTGTTCCAATCTCAATCTCCATTCTTCAGCAAAACGCATTCGGTCTGACTGTACTCGTGGAGACCACATTGCCGGTCCTTTTGATTTGTTCAACATCTTAAACTGCACAGCTGTATTATCAGAAACAATTCCGGAATATCCTCCAAGGGCATCAATCTCCCGCACGATTTGTCCTTTCGCAATTCCGCCCATAGCCGGATTACATGACATCTGGGCAATGTTCTGCAGACTCATAGTAACCAACAAGGTGCTACAGCCCAAATTCGCTGATGCCGCTGCTGCTTCACAACCCGCGTGACCAGCGCCCACAACTACTATATCGTACTTTTCTAAAAACATTTTAATTTTGTTTCACGTGGAACATACTCATTTTTTCTTCTTCCTTTTGACGCATAAGTTTTTCGTCTTCCTCGCTTTTATCTTTGTAACCACAATAGTGTAAAACTCCGTGTACAATTACACGTTTTAGTTCGTCTTCAAAATCAACATTGAAATCAATAGTGTTTTCACGTACTCTTTCGATAGAAATAAAAATATCTCCATGTAGCTCGTTTCCTATGGAATAATCAAAGCTAATGATGTCTGTCAAGGTGTCGTGACCTAAGTATTGTTGGTTAATTTCCAACAAATAATCATCGTCACAGAAGATATAATTAATCTCTCCTTCCATCTTTACTTCAGAACTGATTACTTTGGAAAGCCAGTCTGAATATGCGGTTTCATCTGCTAGTTTGAAGTCTAACTCGTAATTAAAACTAATCATTGGTTTTGAAATATTCTTGAACCCTTTGGTTAAAATTTGAGCGCAAAGGTAAGCTTTGTCTATTTAAAATTTCAATACTGTTCAAATATTCCTGAAGCTTGCTTGGTAACGGAGTTGCGAGATTATTAAATTCTTTCTTATTGGTTTCGGATTGCCGCTTCGTATCTTGCCCTTGCTGCTGTAATGCTTTATCTAATTTAAGCAATTCATATTTTACGTTCAAAATTTTTTGAAGCGTTTCATTATTAAAACCTTTATTCAACAATTGCTTTTCAATTTGCTTCATTTGATCCAAAGAATTTTGACCGTTACCTCCAACTCCTTGCTTCTTCAATTCTTTTTCCAGGGCTTCACGTAATTGTTGTTGCTCTTTGTAAATTTCCATTATAGCTTTTGCGTCGCCTTCTCCTTCCTGACCATTCTCGCCACCTGGTTTATTGCCTTTTACATTCCCGCCCTCACCTTTACCGTCGCTCTTCCCATTGCTTCCTTTTTGACCGCCCAGTCCTTGTCCGTCTTTTTCTCCTTGACTTCCTTCCTGCCCCTCGCCGGGTTTATCGCCTTTTTTCATTCCTTTTTTCATCTTTTCTCCAAGACCTTCTTGCTTCTTAATAATATCCGGCAATTGCATACCTTGCCCCTCACCTTGCCCAGGTTTTGGTTTTCCGGCTCCTGAACCCGACATTTGCATCTGCATTCCATTTAAAATATCACTTAACATATCGGCCAACTTGTTAGAAGACGAAACCGCATATTGTTGGTGAGAATTTCCTTTTGGAACGTTAGCTTCTGCCAACGTTTCAATGGCCCTATCAACGTTATACTGAACGTTCCCAATTTCTTTAGTAATGTCTTCCGCTATTTTTGGATTTCGCAATGACATCGCAAACAAACTATCGTCAACATGTTTAAATTGTTGTTTTAAATCTTGCTGGATTTTTAGATTCTTATTAAATGACGGGGGGCCGCGTTTAAGATTCTTAAACTGCTTCATTACTTCTTCCTGAGAAAACGAATATGCCAAAAGATTATCCAAAATCTGACGCAGCATCGCTACATCTTCTTCCATCTGTTCCATATCTCCAGACTCCATTTGCTCCTGCATTTTTTGTCCCATTTGCTTCATTTTTTTTGAAGCACTTTTCTGTTTGGGCTTGGCCTTGTCTTTTTGCTGTTTCTGCAATTGATCTTTTGCATCTTTTAAATCTTCATCGATGCTCTTTTCCTTATCATCTGATTTAGGCAAATCCATCGGAGATTTAAGTTCCTTATTGTCTTTTTCTAAATCATTTAATTCATCCTTAATTTTATCAAATTCCTTATTGATTTCGTCTTGCTTTTCTGCGTTGTTCTCATCCGTTTTGTCGGCTAACTTATCTTGCTTTTCTGCAAGTTTATTTATTTTATCTGCTATTTGCTGCGCCTTTTTCTCAACATAATAACGCTTAGTCAGTTCTACCAACTGTTCTAAACTCTTAGTCTGATTTTTACTTGCTTGTTCGAATTTCTCCATTTTATCAAACAACTCCTCTTTACTGATCTTATCATTCAACTTTTGAAGTTCTTCTAATAGCTTTTTATTTTTTTCTATTTCTTCTTTTGACTTTTCTAATCTATCCTGAAGCAATTCTTTCTTCTCATCCTTCTTTTCTGATTTAAACTGCTCTAAATTATCCTTCATCTTCTCTGAAAACTCTTTCATCATTTCGTCCTGTTGCTTTTGACGCTGAATAAAGTCGTTTACTTTCTGCTGTTCTTTGTATTCTAAATTGTCTTTTTCCTTGCCCATTTTTTGCAATTTATCCAATTCCGAAAGTTGCTTGTCTTGCGCTTTTAATGATTTTGACATGGAGTTGATATTCTCATTTTGCTGTTGCATTATTTCGTCCTGCTTTTCAGTTTCAGTTGAAATTCTGTTACTAAAAACAGACGATTTAGTGCTTTTGTAATTATGAATTGCATCGTTATCAAAAATTTCAAAATAATATTCATACGAAACACCTTCTTCTACCGGAAGATTACTCGGAAAAGAGAACACAAACTGATCATAGATATCTCTCTTGACCGAAATCGCAGCTTTCTTAGCTTGATTCGGAGTGTCTTTTGGATAATACACAATTTGCAGTTTAGACAAGCCGTAGTCATCTGAAACCTGCCCTAAAACAAAGTTTTTATTTACTTTTAAACTGTCTGGCGCATTGTTTACATTGATTGTCGGATATTGATCTTTAATTACCGAAATCTGATAATTCAGTTTTTCATAATTCTGAACTTTGTTATTTGATGTTAGAATTTGGTAATCCACGTTCTGAAGAATGCTTTTAGTCAACGAAAACATATTGTCGTTTTTAGCAAAAGTGTAATGCGCACTTTCGTTTACCCAATCTACTTTTTGCGTGGCCAAAGTATTCATTCTCCATGTAACCTGTGTTCCTTCGGGAATGATAGCATTACCGGTTCCCTTGATGACTTCTGATTTTTTGTTTAGGTAATTAGGGAAATTCAGCGCCATCTCAAAATTGGCAATCGATGGAACTGTAACCACTTTCAATTCATAATCATGTGAAGAAACATCATTGGCTTCAATATGAAATTCTAAATCTTCAGATGGTTTCGGAATAACAAATTCAAATTCACCGGCCTTATTACTTTCCATATAATAACTTTCCTCGCCAATGAAAATCATAGCATTTTCTGGAATAACTTTTCCAACGGTTTTTACTTTTAAAAGGAAATCCTTGTTCTGTTCTGCTAGTAAATTACTGTTCAAGACTTCAAATTCAAATGGCGCGGGTGGTAAAAATTGCTGTTTAAAATGCACCACACGATTCAAACTTTGTGAAATCAGATTGCTGTTCCCAGAAAGATAAAAGAACGCAAAAAACAATATCGGGATTATCGCCAAAGGCAAATATTTTTTATTGTTTCCGAGGTTTATGGCGTTTCCAAAAGGTATTGGCTGTAATGTATTTGCTTTTTGGTCGATTGATGCCGCTAACAATTCCGATTTGTTCCTGTCATAAGATAGCTGTAAAAAGTTAGTCAGCTTATCTTCTATTTCGCCAAAATGATTTCCAATAATAATTGAAGCTTCTTCATAATCAATACCTTTTTGAAGCTTAGCTAATTTGAATACCGGAAAACAAATAAACCGAAAAAACAAAAAGAGTTCAACGAGAACAAAGGTGTAAAACAATACCGTTCTTGCCGTTGGCTTAAGCCACAGGAAATATTCTACGAACAAAGTAAACAGGAAATATAGCAAACCAATTCCGACAAAGAAAATGAATCCCTTCAGCAGTTGATTAGTATAATACTTATTGATAAAGCCTTCTAATTTTTGATATATTATTTTTGAATTGTCCAATTTTATACTTTCTTTTTATAACCGATAAATGTACAATTTTTACCGAATACCTAAGCGTTAAAAGTTTGCCAAAGAAAATTCGTGATTTCGTGGCTAATTAAATTTTATCTTTGTCGAAAATTTACAAAAAATGTCAAGACCTGTAAGAGTTCGTTTTGCACCAAGTCCAACCGGACCTTTGCATATTGGTGGAGTCAGAACTGCATTATTCAATTATTTATTTGCCAAAAAACATACCGGTGTCTTTTATCTGAGAATAGAAGATACTGACCAAAACCGCTTTGTTCCGGGAGCTGAGCACTATATTTTCGAAGCTTTGGAATGGTTAGGAATCGCGCCAAGCGAAACCGTCGGAAAGAATGAAAAGTTTGGACCATACCGTCAATCCGAAAGAAAGGAATTGTACAAAAAATACGTTGATCTCCTAATCAATTCGGGTTGGGCATATTATGCATTTGATACAGCGGAAGCTTTGGATTCAGAAAGAAAACAACACGAAGAACAAGGAAAGACTTTCATCTACAATTGGCATAATCGTGAAAAACTGGATACTTCCTTAGTAATTTCTGAAGAAGAAACAGAAAAAAGAATTGCTGCTGGCGAAACTTATGTAGTGCGTTTTAAAACGCCGGTAAACGAGACTTTGCACCTGCATGATATCATTCGTGGTGATATTAGTTTTGAAACCAATTTGTTAGACGATAAGGTGCTATTTAAATCTGATGGAATGCCAACGTATCATTTGGCGAATATTGTTGATGATCATTTGATGGAAACTTCACATGTAATTCGTGGTGAAGAATGGTTACCATCGATGCCTCTACACTCATTATTATATAAAGCATTTGGTTGGGAAGCGCCTGAATTTGCTCATTTACCATTGATTTTGAAACCTATTGGTAACGGGAAATTATCAAAGCGTGACGGCGATAAATTAGGTTTTCCGGTGTTTCCTTTGGAATGGAAAAGTGAAGAAGGTGTTTCTTCAGGTTATAGGGAAAAAGGATTTTTTCCGGAAGCAGTGATTAACTTTTTGGCTCTATTAGGCTGGAATGACGGAACTGACCAGGAATTATTTTCATTGGAAGAATTGGTTCAGAAATTTGATTTGAGCAGAGTTCATAAAGCTGGAGCAAAATTTGATCCTGATAAAAACAAATGGTTCAATCATCAATATTTACAAAAGCAAGACGACGAAAGCCTGGCAAAAAGTTTTGCTCCAATTCTGTATGAAAAAGGAATTGATACCGATTTTACAACCATAACAAAGATTGTTTCACTAATAAAAGAACGCGCGAATTTTGTTTCCGAATTTTGGGAAATGAGCAATTTCTTTTTTGAAGCACCAACGTCCTATGATGAAAAAGCAGCTAAAAACTGGAAGGAAGACACATCCGCATTGATGAGTGAATTGATTTTGGTCATAGACACTATTGACGATTTTACTTCCGCAAATATTGAAACCAATGTAAAAGACTGGATGACTCAAAACGAAATAGGAATGGGAAAAGTTATGCAGCCATTCCGTTTGAGCTTGGTTGGCGCCCTGAAAGGCCCTCATCTTTTTGATATTGTTGAATTGATTGGGAAGGATGAAACCATTAAACGTTTAGAGAAGGCAATCGATACTTTATAAAAAGAGCCCCGAATAATCGGGGCTTTTTTATTCCTTAAATAGGGTTACCTTGAAATACGTTGCATCGTCGCTCTCCATTAACCAAACACCCTTGGATGTAATAAAACTATCGAAAAAAACATCCCCTTTTTTAACAACTCCTCTGACATATTTGTCGACTTTCGGATTTAAGCCCAAGGCGATTAGAGTGCTTCGGCTACAGTACCTATCAGTTCCAATTTTAATTTGAGCAAAAACCGAATTCATATCCTCACCATATGCATACATTTTGCGGGTTCTTAAATCGCCGCTCATAAAAGATCTTTTCACTAGTTTTCCCGAGGATTTGTCGATTACAAAGAAATGATTGTAAAGGTCGGTCATTCCGCCCTTTTCTCCACTAATCGAAATGACAACGTTATCATCATCCATAAACTCATAAAGATAAATACTTGAAAATTTCCATAACAATTTGAAATCATTAAAGCCTTTCTTATCATCGTCTACTGGATAGAACTTCTCCCAAATTAAATTACCTTCTCTAGAAAATTTGTTGATGTAGAAACCGATTGGGTCTTTTTTAGAATTCATCTCCACCCCGTAAACATAAACCTCGTTTGTTTTGTTATCAACGTAGAATTCATTAAAATCTAAATCTTTCGTTGGAATTACAGATGTATCAGCATTATCCGGAGCATTTATCTCGTTTTGCGTAGTCGAAAATGTAGCAAAATAAGATAAAAACCCTTTTGTCAAAGTGGTCTTATATGCATAGTCATTGATTTTCTTTCCGTTCAAATCATAAATTGTTCTGTAAAGAACACTTGAATTATTATTTTTAGATATTGATTTTGTAATAATCTCAATATTACTATCGGTATTAAAAATAGGTCTAAAGGATACTCTTTTTGGAGTTTTAATATCTTTTGTTTGCAATCTCTGAATATCTACCTTCTCAAGAGCAACGGTATTCATGGTCTTTTTGGCTATATCGTATTTTGTAAGATAGATATCTTTTTTTTCGATGTTTATCGACCCTTTACCTTTATCATCAGTAAGTATAACGATGTATTTATCATCGAAAAAATTATCATACTGATTAAAATTGATAAAGTCCTTATTATCTATAATTTGCTTTTTGGAATTTTCAATTACGAACCCTTCTTTGGCGTCAAATCCATCTTGATAGATACCCTTTAGGGCGTCATTTTTGGAAGAATAATTAAAATATCTGAATTTTTCGTTGTCAATTACTAATTCACTTTTGCCATTTTCGTCTATTGAAATCGCGTTATAGAAAGGAGGTCTAACTGTGGAGGTTCTTTTGAAAGCTTCTAAAACTACAAGTCTGTTCTTAAATGGTAAATAGTCATATTTTATTAAAGATTTTACTTTGTCTAAATTTGACTCATACACTGTGATTTGGGCTGTTGCAGACACGCAAACAAATGCAAAACAAATAGTTATAATTTTCTTCATAAATTAATTCGTTCTAAATATTGATTTTCAATTAGGATTCATCAAATATAAGAGTATTAATGTATTTTCCTTATTGGTTACAAATCAAAAATAACCTGCGCAATATTTGTCCAAAGGTTTCCTTTGAAGCAATCGCCGTTATTGAAGGCTTTCAGCCTTTCCGTTTGAGCTTGGTTGGCGCCCTGAAAGACCCTCATCTTTTCAATATTGTAGAACTGATTGGGAAGGATGAAACCATTAAACGTTTAGAAAAGGCAATCAGCAGCCTATAAACCCAACTTCATTTGCTTGTTGGTTATCTGATACCGTTTACTAGTTATTCGATAACGTTTTTTAGTTACTCGATAACGCTTAATAGTTATCCCGTTACATTTAATAGTTATAGAGTAACGCTTATTAGTTATCCCGTAACGTTTAATAGTTATTCGATAACGTTTATTAGTTACTGAGTAGCGCTTATTAGTTATTGAGTAACGCTTATTGGTTATTCGATAACGTTTATTAGTTACTGAGTAACGCTTATTAGTTATTCTATAATGCTTATTAGTTATAGAGTAACGTTTATTAGTTACTGAGTAGCGCTTATTAGTTATTGAGTAACGCTTATTGGTTATCGAGTAATGACTAAATAAAGAACCACTTTGTTTATAAAAAAAAGCCCCGACTAAATCGGGGCTTTTTTATGTCTTATTCTTCATTACACCAATAATATGAAGTTGAACCTCCCATTTTTTTGTCTAACAAAAAGGTAATTTTTGTGTCGTAGGCAAAACTTCCTTTTTTTCCTGTTTCGCTTGTAATAGTAATAGCATGGATTTTACCATTATCATCACATTTAATAATCCCGTCCTGATAACTTATTATTTTATATTTTGTTTCAACATCTTTGGTTATGAAAGAGATTGAGCCATCCTTAATGACTATGGTTCCTTTAAAGCTATAATCTGTCATTTTTGTTCCGTTACTACCCATAGGAGTGGCGCTAATCTTTCCAAAGTAATACTTTTGTTCTGCTAAGGAAACTGGTGCTTCAACATCTGTTTGAGTTGATAAATTCTCTTGTTTTGGTTTGTCGCAATTACTATAGATTGGAGTTGAAAAAAACTCATCTATATTTGACATAACTGATGCCAAACGATCTAACATCTTACCAGCGCTTTTTGAATATTTAGTGTTTTCCTGTCTTTTTACAAGACCATTATTAAGCCTATCCATCACTTCTTTACAATCTGAAAAGTATCTTGTTATTTTATCTTCTGTTGTTTTTCTAATTTTTTCATATTTCTCTCCTGACAATGAAGATGTCTCCATTTTTTCCAGAACCTTGTCATTTTCATCTAATATGTAACAAATGAATTTAACCATAGCTCCTCCTCCATGATCTAAATTAGGGCCTGTGTTTGCTGTAGTATTTATTTTATTGTATCCGGTCATTTTTTTTCCTTTTAACTCAGCAAGGGTGAAATAAAGCTCATCATGCTTTTCATCTGCCAGTTTCATTCGCTTCATATTGTATTCTCCTAAAATACCCGAATTGATATTCTTGAATTTTATCAATTCTTTGCTATCATTATTTGGAGTTTTATATACTGTTTTCTCCTGCGAAAGCTGAATGTCAAAAAAGTTATCATCAACAATTATTTTCTCATTGTCATTAGTTACAATAAATGATTTTTGAGAATATAATTTTGTTGTAGATACAAAAAGTATTGCTGCAAAAAAAGTAGCTTTAACTAAATAGTTCTTTTTCATAATATTATTGTTTATGAGTTTATTGATTTTTTATAAATTAAAAATCACCTGACCATTTATCGTTCCCAAATTTCCTTTAAAACTATCGCCATTATTCAAAGCTTGTAAGCTCTGATTCTTATTGAGTTTATTCAGAAAGTTAGTAAATCCATATTCATAAAAGAGCACGGCGCGTATTACTTTGCTTCCTGCAGAAACGCCTAAATAAAAATTTCCGCTAACGGGAGAAACATCAACAATGTCATTCGCTTTGAGCATCGTGCCTTTAATAGTCATATTTTCATCAGAAGTTGAAAGCTGTAATTTCCCGTTGATCTGTAAAACTGGGCCAAAATCAATAGAAACATGATCTTCAATCACATTATAGCTTAATAATAATCGAACCTTAGCTCCCTGAATATTGTATTTAATTTTTTGGTCGAAAGAAGATTCCAAAGAAAAATTATTTGAGAAAAACTGCATACCATAAATCATGCTCCAGTTATTATAATAATTTCCTCTTACCGAAAGTCCACCGGAAAAACCTAATTCGGGCTTAGCATCAAAATTATTTGTGAATAATGTTGTTTGTGAAAGCCCGGCCGAAAGCCCAATTCGGTTTCCGTCCCGGTAGCCTGTTTGTGCAAATCCAAATGATGAAATCATCAACAAAAGGATTGTCATTTTTTTATTCATGAATTCGTAACTTTTAATTTGTAACAAACATACATTTTTTTCGTACAACAACTTTACTAACCTTTAATTTACAAAATTATGCCATTTATCTTCATCATTCTTTTTCTTGGTGTTATTATTTTATTTTCTTCTTTCTTTACGGTAAAACAACAGACGGCGGTCGTTGTTGAGCGATTCGGGAAGTTTTTAAGTATCCGAAATTCTGGTTTGCAGCTAAAACTTCCAATTGTTGATCGAATCGCCGGTCGAGTGAATCTAAGGATTCAGCAATTGGATGTTATGATTGAAACACAAACCAAAGACAATGTTTTTATTAAAATGAAAGTTTCTGTACAGTTTAAGGTAATTCCTGAGCATGTATATGAAGCATTCTACAAATTGGAATATCCGCATGATCAAATCACGGCTTATGTATTTGACGTAGTTCGTGCCGAAGTGCCAAAGTTGATTTTGGACGACGTTTTTGTTAGAAAAGACGATGTAGCCATTGCTGTAAAACGCGAATTAAACGAAGCAATGACAACGTATGGTTATGACATTATCAATACTTTGGTTACCGATATCGATCCGGATATTCAGGTTAAAAATGCAATGAACAGAATCAACGCTGCCGAAAGAGAAAAAACTGCAGCCATGTTCGAATCAGATGCGCAAAGAATCCGAATTGTTGCCAAAGCCAAAGCAGAAGCAGAAAGCAAAAAATTACAAGGTCAAGGTATTGCCGACCAACGTAGGGAAATTGCAAAAGGTTTGGTGGAAAGTGTTGATGTTTTAAACAAAGTTGGTATCAATTCGCAGGAAGCTTCGGCTTTGATTGTAATTACCCAACATTATGACACGCTTCAGGCAATTGGTGCGGATACTAATTCAAATTTGATTTTGTTGCCAAATTCTCCTCAGGCCGCGAGTGATATGTTGAACAATATGGTAACAAGTTTTACCGCGTCAAGCATTATGGGTGAACAAATGAAAAACCAGCCAAAAAGAGTTAAGAAATCAGGAAATCATTCTTCGTTAGATTATAATCCATCCGACACTTCTAACCCGGAAGAACCAGCAAAATAATCTTATTTGTATTTAATTAAAAAGAGGCTTAATTGCCTCTTTTTCTGTTTATAAACCAATTAACGGCGTAAGGAACTGCTATCTTTAAGACGGTTCCAATTATTCCACCAGTTGCTTTTTTATAAATTTCTCCGACTAAAGAAACCGACTTTGAAGGAATGATGCTCTGCTTCGTTTTATCAATACTCTGCACTATTTTTTGATAATGAAAATCTCTTTCAGCTTTCAAAGCTTTTATATCGTGATCTATTTCGGCGTAGGATGAATATTTTTTCGTTTCCATAGTTAGTCTTCGTTAAAAAATATTTCTGAGAATTTCTCCAAGATTGGTCCTTCGACAATTTTATCTTTTACCAAAAATAAAAGAAATGCGGCAACCAGATAAATTCCGGCTACAGCCAGAAATCCTAAAACGTAATTATCTAAAGCTTTCCCTATTACCAATGCTCCGGCAACAGAAATAAACAACAGGAAAATCACTAAACAAATTGCAATCAGTAGAAATTTAAAAATTAAAGTCGTTGACTTCATCGCTACTTTAAAACCCCAAAGTTTATAGTATGAAATATTGCTTTCAATGTAGGCTTTGGCGTTTTCCTGAATGTCTTCTACGTTTTCTTTTAATTCTTCCAACATTATTTTTGAAGTTTGGAGTTTTGCTTTTTAAGTTCAGCTAATTTCTCTTCCAAAAAGTTAATAGCTTCTTCGGCTTTGTAACTTGTGTCCGAAAGAAAGCTTTCCACTTTTACTTTTAAATCATCCTTAGCATTCGAGATTTTTTCTTTTGTTTCATCATCTAGAAAGTCCAATTTAGATTTTGCCTGATCTTTCAAATCGTCAATTCTGTTTTTTACTTTTCCTCTCGTTTTCGAACCTTTATCCGGTGCAAATAAAATTCCGATTCCGACTCCGATTGCTGCACCTATTAAAAGTGCAAGCGTACTTTTTCTATTATTACCAGACATGATTTTAAATTTAATTTTAGGGAATTTACGAATTTTAGAGATACGGCGTACTAAAACGTTGTTAAACAATCGAAACTTAATTAGGAGCGAGATGCTAAGTTTAAGAATGAAATGATGTATTGGCTTATTCATTTTTTAAAAACGCCTTAAAATCAATTTATGAAGGCTGATTTTAATTACTAAAATTTATGCGTTTTTAAATTCTTATAAGATTTATAAATAATAAAAAAGCCCACTAAAAAAAGTGAGCTTTGATTTGTAAAATCTATTTTAAATTAGTCTTTACTTTCCACTTTTGCCCAAGTATCTCTTAGACCAACCGTTTTGTTAAAAACCAATTTTTCAGAAGAAGAATCCTTATCAACACAAAAATATCCTAACCGTTGGAATTGGAATCGCGCTCCGTTTATAGATGTCGCCAGACTTGGTTCCAAATACCCTGTAATTACTTCCAGTGAGTTTGGATTGATATACTCTTTAAAATCCACTTCTTTGTCTCCATCCGGATTTTCATGAGTAAAAAGTCTGTCGTAAATACGGACTTCTGCTTTAATGGCGTGATTAATAGATACCCAATGAATGGTTCCTTTTACCTTTCGTTGAGAAGCTTCTGTTCCGCTTCCGCTTCGGGAATCTTCATCATAAGTACAATGAATTTCTATTATGTTTCCTGCAGCGTCATTTACTACAGATTCACCTTTAATGATGTACGCATTTTTCAAACGAACTTCAGTTCCTAATGTCAAGCGGAAAAATTTCTTATTAGCTTCTTCCTGAAAATCCTCTCTTTCAATGTACAATTCTCTTGAAAAAGGAACTTTTCTGAAGCCTAAGCTTTCATCTTCCTGACTGTTTTCGGCATCAAGAATTTCTTCTTTTCCTTCGGGATAATTGGTAATAACCAACTTCACGGGATTCAAAACTGCCATAACTCTTGGAGCCGCTTTATTCAAAACTTCGCGAACACAAAATTCCAAAAGCGAAACATCGATTAAGTTTGTGCGTTTTGCAATTCCAATAGTATTGGCAAAATTCCGTATTGCCATCGGGGGATAACCGCGACGACGCATTCCGGAAATGGTACTCATCCTTGGGTCATCCCAAGATGTAACATGTTTTTCTTCGACCAATTGCAACAGCTTTCTTTTCGAAACTACCGTATGTGACAAGTTTCTACGTGCAAATTCTCTTTGCTTTGGACGCACTTTATTCTCATCATAAACCTGATCTAAAAACCAATCGTATAATTCTCGGTGTGGCAAAAATTCAAGCGTACAAAACGAGTGTGAAATCTGCTCCAGATAATCGCTTTCGCCATGAGCCCAGTCATACATTGGATAAATGCACCAATCATTTCCTGTTCTGTGATGATGTGCGTGAAGTATTCGGTACATAATTGGGTCACGCATCAACATGTTGTTGGCGCCCATGCTTATTTTCGCACGAAGAATATGTGTTCCGTTTGGAAATTCGCCATTTTTCATTCGGGTAAACAAATCTAAATTCTCGTCAACGGAACGATTTCTATAAGGCGAGTCCGTCCCAGGGCTTGTTGGCGTTCCCTTTTGGATTGCCATGGCTTCTGAAGACTGACTATCAACATAGGCTTTTCCTTTCTTGATAAATTCAACTGCCCAGTTATATAATTGCTGAAAATAATCAGAAGCGTAACATTCATTACTCCATTCGTAACCCAGCCATTCAATATCTTTTTTGATAGCGTCAACATATTCCTGCTCTTCCTTTGCCGGATTTGTATCATCAAAACGCAAATTCACCGGTGACTGGTAATCAAGTCCTAAGCCGAAGTTTAAACAAATAGCGCTGGCATGACCAACATGCAAATACCCGTTAGGTTCAGGTGGAAAACGAAAACGTAATTTGTCAGCAGACAAACCTTTTTTCAAATCTTCTTCTATTATTTGTTCAATGAAATTAAGCGACTTCTCTTCTGTAGCCATTATTTTTGTAATTTTAGCAAAGATAAAAATTTAGATGATAGATAATAGACAACAGATGCGCTATTATTAAAACCATAAAGACTGAACACTAATTACCGAACAATGAACACTAAATAAATGGGAACAATTAAACTTCAAAATATAAGAACATTTTCCTTTCATGGCTGTTTGGAAGAGGAAGCACGGATTGGTTCGGATTATCGCGTGGATTTGGAAATAAAAGCCGATTTAAGAAAGTCCTCTGTATCTGATGAACTCAATGATACAGTTGATTATGTACTTTTAAATAAAATAGTGGTGGAAGAAATGGCGATTCGATCCAAATTATTAGAACGTGTTGCTCACCGAATTATATCACGAATTTTTAGCGAGATTCCTTCGGTTTCAAGGATTTTATTAGCGGTTTCTAAACTCAATCCACCAATTGGAGGTGATGTTGAAGCTGTAACGATTGAGATGGAAGAATACAGAAGTTAAAATTACGAATTACGAAAAGAAAACTTTTTGACTTTTGCCATTTGCCTTTTAACTTTTTTAGTATATTTGCCCACCAACGGCATCGTGGCCGAGCGGCTAGGCACCGGTCTGCAAAACCGTTTACTCCGGTTCGAATCCGGACGATGCCTCGGAATTTAAACCTCTCTTTACGAGAGGTTTTTTTATTGTAAATTTTTAGAACAAATTAATTAAAGCTATGTTCGAATCCGGACAATAAAACCTTCAAATACACAAGCGCTGCGAACTGGCAAAACAAACTTGGAGGTTTTTTATTTATAAATTTTAAGGAAAATTAATTAAAGTTATGTTCGAGTAGGGATAAATGTTTCAAAAGAGTTACGAGAAATAATAGCTCTTTTTTATTTCTTATGCTCCAGCTTCTCAAACGCTTTATTGACCATTTTTTGCTCTTTTGGAAACCAACCCTGAGTTAAAAGAAATACGCCCGAAAGAATCAAAACAATACTGATTAGCTTCTTAATTAAAAGGATGTTTTTTGGGTTCAACTTGCTTCTTAATTGCTTCGCTAACAGTATTTTGAAAATATCGGTTATAAAGTAAGTGACAATTAAAGTAGAGAAGAAAGTTAACATCCGTGGGGTTTTCAACTCAAGCTGGGGCCCAATGGTTATTAAAATTGCCAACCAAAAACCCAGTACGCCAATATTGATAAAATTGAGGAAAAAACCTTTAATGAATAGTGATAAATAATTGGTTTTAGCCAATTCATTTGGGTCGATTTCATCAAGCTTGCTTTTTTTGGCTTCCTTTCTGTTATTTACAAAAGAAATAATCCCATAAGTAAGCATTACCAAGCCTCCAAAAATGAACAAAGCCGGGTCATCCTTGATGCTCTGAATTAATCGGTAACTACTAAAAAAAGCAATGGTAATAAACACAATGTCTGCCAAAACAACTCCTAAATCAAAAACAATTGCTGCTCTAAATCCTTTAACAACACTGGTTTCAAGCAATACAAAGAAAACCGGCCCAATCATAAAACTTAGAAAGAAACCAAGCGGAATGGCAGATAAAATATCCTGAAGTAATATCATTTTTAAAATTTGACTCAGCAATTTAGAATTTAAAATTTACAATCTAGAATAAATCTATTTGGCTTCCTTAATGGTCCCGCCTGCGATTACTTTTTGATTAATTTGCTTCGGATGCCCGTGAATTACAATATTTCCACCTGCCCTTACTTTAGCGTCAACAATATTTGTCGCAAAAATTGCTGCTTCACCCCCAGCGTTGCAAGAAACAGTAGTTATTTGTGACTCTAATCCTTCCGCTTCGTAAATGCCACCCGAATTAACTAAAACATCTTGAATATCAGCGTTTCCTTCTAGTAAAACCTTTGATCCGTTTGCTGTTCTCACATTCAATTTTTCAACATCTAAAATCAATTTTATTTCAGAACCTTCTTTTGCACTAACGTCAAAGACAACCGAACTAATTTTATCGCCACTAGCAATTCTGGAACCTTCGTTAGCCTCTACCGCAGTAAGTTTTTTATAAAAAACAGTTACAGAAATATTCTCTCCATTCAATAACTTAGTCAATGGCATCCTGATTTTTAATTCCCCATTTTTATTGATTAATTCAACTTCTTCTGCTTCTTTACCTTCCAGCTGCACAATGTTTTCATTACCAGGAATTAACATTACATCAATTCTATCAAACGAAGTTACTTTGTTAAAATCGCCTACTTTTTTTTCAATCTGCCCAAAAGCCATCGAATTAAAAACCAATAAACTAAAAGCTGCTTTTCTCATAAATTTTTGTTTACTGAATACTAATTCTGATTTCTTCTTATAAAATTAAAATCCAATTGTTTCTTAACTAAATCAGCGGTTTTTACTTTTACAAACACTTCATCACCAAGCTGCAAAATACTTTGTGTTGCCTGACCAACCAAGGCATATTGCTTTTCATCAAACGTATAATAATCTTCTTTTATTTCCCGAATACGAACCATTCCTTCGCATTTATTTTCGATAATTTCAACATAAATTCCCCATTCCGTAACTCCTGAAATTACTCCAAGAAACTCTTGGTCTTTGTGATCCTGCATGTATTTTACCTGCATGTATTTTACTGAATCTCTTTCTGCTTGTGCTGCTAAACCTTCCATATTACTGGAGTGTTCACACTTGTCTTCGTAAACATCAGCATCGACTGACTTTCCTCCGTCGAGGTAATATTGCAATAATCGGTGAGCCATAACATCCGGATAACGGCGAATTGGCGAAGTAAAATGACTGTAATAATCAAAAGCTAATCCGTAATGTCCAATATTTTCGGTAGAATATTTGGCTTTACTCATACTTCTGATTGTCAGTGTGTCAACTAAATTCTGTTCTTTTTTTCCGTTGACGTCATTCAATAATTTATTCAATGATTGTGAAATCTCCTTTTTTGACTTCATATTTATAGCGTAACCAAATTTAGAAATCACTGTTTGCAGATTAATTAATTTATCCTGGTTTGGTTCGTCATGTATTCGATAGATAAAAGTTTTCTTTTGTTTTCCTATAAATTCCGCCACTTTTCTGTTGGCTAACAACATGAATTCTTCAATCAGGTGATTAGCATCTTTAGAAACTTTAAAGAAAACACCAACAGGTTCTGATTCTTCATTCAGATTGAATTTTACCTCTACCTTATCAAAAGATATAGCACCATCAGCCATTCTTTTTCTTCTCAGAATCTTAGCCAATTCATCCTGCTTTAAAGTCGCAGCTACTATCTCCGCGGGAACCTTATATTCTTTTCCTGTTAACGAAATCTCAGCCGGAATAACATCGCTTTTAGTTTCAATAATATGCTGCGCTTCTTCATAAGCAAAACGCTGGTCTGAATAAATTATGGTTCTTCCGAACCAGGAATCTAAAACTTCCGCCTTTGCATTCAGCTGAAATATAGCTGAAAATGTATACTTTTCTTCATGTGGACGAAGCGAGCAGGCAAAATTTGACAACACTTCGGGAAGCATCGGTACAACGCGATCAACCAAATAGACAGAAGTCGCTCTGTTATAAGCTTCATCGTCAAGTATCGTTCCTTCCTTTAAATAATGGGAAACATCAGCAATGTGGACACCAATTTCAAAATTACCATTTTCCAACACTTGAAATGACAACGCATCATCAAAATCTTTTGCGTCTTTTGGGTCAACTGTAAATGTCAATACTTTTCGCATGTCGCGACGTTTGTCAATTTCCGCTTGTGTAATTGAAGTATCAATTTTATTGGCATACGCTTCAACTTCAATAGGGAAATCATATGGTAAACCATATTCGGCTAAGATGGCATGAATTTCGGTATTGTGTTCGCCTGGCTTTCCAAGAACTTTTATAACGGAACCAAAAGGTGAATCAGCTTTTGCCGGCCAATCTTCCAATTTTACCAAAACCACATCACCATGTTCGGCTTCGGCTAATTTATTTTTTGGAATAAAAATATCGGTATACATTTTGGCATTGGCAGTTGTTACAAATCCGAAATTCTTTTGAATATCAACTACACCAACGAATTCTGTTTTATTTCTTTCGATGATTTCTATAACTTCGGCTTCCGGTTTTCTTGAACTTCTTCGGTTATAGACGTAGGCTTTCACTTTATCTTTATCCAAAGCGTGATTCAGATTTATAAACGGAATAAAGACATCGTTTTCTAATTCATCACAAACAAAATAACCTGATTTTCTCGAAGTCATATCAACGATTCCTTCGTAATATTGCTGGCTTGATGCTTTGACAAGATAGGTTCCCGGTTCAGATTCGATGATTAGTTTTTGAGCTGCGAGAATTTTTAAATCCTTTATTATTTCATTCCTGCTTTTGGTATCATCTAATTCTAAAATAGCCGCAATTTGTTTGTAGTTAAAGGGCTTATTTGCGTTCTTTGAAAGTATCTTAAATATTTTCTCGGAAAAAGTTTTTTCATTCTTTCCGAACTTTTTAGGTTTTTTACTCATTTTTAATTTCTAATTAATGCTGAAAATTACGAAGAAGTATTAAGATATCAGAATAAGTTTTAAGAATTTAAGAAAAGATAACTTTTATAATTTATAAAAAGAATGTTATCAACACATATTAAAAATAACAAAAAGAAAAGATTTTTAAATTTAAATTTATGATGGTTATTATAGCGTGTTAATTTGTACAATAACTTTATTGATATAAATTAGATTCTAGAATTATCTTTTGTTATACTAATTTGTTAACATAGTTTTAAGAAATTAAATCCTTCATTTTAAGCACTTTTTAAGATTTAGTTAACAGTTGTTGACAACTAAGAAAAGCTGTTTTTTGTAGACAACTTTTTGTTGATTTGTGTTTAAAAGGATGCAATTTTGTATTAATAACTTTTCTACAAATTATCCAAACTAAATTTGTTTTATCCAATCGGGTTTTTGATTACAATTTTAAACCCGACATTCAAGAAAAACTTCTAAAATTCTATCCGAAGTTGTTAACAATTAATGTTAATTTAAGGTTAACTGATTATCAACGAATTAAAAAAATTAATTAACAATTGCAGATTTCAGCACCTCAATTTCAGCTAATTTATTTATTTTCAAATAGTTATAAAATAATTATTACCTTAATAAACTTTATCTTTTAAAAATCAAACACTTACAATAAACAAAAATACAATCAATACTTTCCGTAAATTTGCCTTCTATATATATTCACAACACCATGAAAATCTCAATTGGAAATGATCACGCCGGACCAGATTACAAGAAAGCAATTGTTGCCTTTTTAGAAGAGAGAGAACACGAAATAGTCAATCACGGAACGGATACTTTCGACAGTGTAGATTATCCTGATTTTGGACATCCTGTAGCACTAGATGTAGAAACCGGAAAAGCCGATTTTGGTATTGTAATTTGCGGTTCGGGAAACGGAATTAATATGACAGTTAATAAACACCAAGAGATTCGCTCGGCATTGTGTTGGACGAAAGAAATCGCCGGATTGGCACGTCAGCATAATGATGCCAATATTATTAGCATTCCGGCACGATTTACATCAATCCAACAAGCTGTTGAAATGGTAGATATTTTTTTAAACACCAATTTTGAGGGCGGAAGACACGCCAACCGGGTTAACAAAATTGCCTGCCAATAAATGGACCACAATCACATTCACAAACACGAAGTCAAAGGAAGAAATCTGATTTATTCCATTTTACTGAATCTTCTCATTACTATTGCGCAGGTTGTAGGCGGAATTATTTCAGGAAGCTTAGCCCTAATTTCGGATGCATTACACAATTTTTCTGATGTGCTTTCATTGGTTTTTAGCTTGATAGCGCATAAATTATCCAAAAGAAAAGCTTCATTAAACAATACATTCGGATACAAACGCGCCGAATTGATTGCTGCTTTCATTAATGCAATAACATTGATTATTGTAGCATTATTTTTAGTGTATGAAGCTTCAACAAGAGTATTTCATCCGGAACCTATTAAGTCGGGTTTAGTCATTTGGTTAGCTTTATTGGGAATCGGGGTGAACGGAGGTTCGGTTTTATTACTGAAAAAAGATTCTGAACACAATTTAAATATGAAGTCTGCTTATTTGCATTTATTAAGTGATATGATGGCTTCGGTGGGAGTTTTGGTTGGCGGAATCCTAATGAAATTTTATGGTTGGTTCTGGGTTGATAGCGTAATGACTTTATTAATTGCACTTTATCTTATCTATATAAGCTATGATTTAATCAAGTCCGCAACAAAAATGCTGATGCTTTTCACTCCGGATTATATCGATATTAAAAAGTTGGTTCGAGAAGTTCACAAAATAAAAGGTGTTACTAAATTACACCACATCCATGTTTGGAACCTAAATGATGACGAACTGCATCTTGAAGCACATCTTGACTGCTCTGAAGATATTAAAATGAGCGAATTCAATATTTTGTTAGAGAAAATCGAAATGGTTTTGTTAAAGAAATTCAACATTAACCATACCAACATCCAACCTGAATTCAAAAAGAAAGACCCAAAAGATTTTATCGTTCAGGATTAAATATTCTTTGAATTCTTTAGCCCCAAATTCCTAAATCAAATAATGACCAACATACAATTTATCCAGAGCCAGGTTACCGCTTCGCCAAAAAGCATTGAAGCAACCTTAAAATTACTTTCCGAAGATTGCACCATCCCATTTATTTCACGTTACCGTAAAGACCAAACAGGAAATCTCGACGAAGTGGTAATTGAACAAATTGCCAAGCTTTCGAAACAATTCGATGAAATTGTAAAGCGAAAAGAATCTATTCTTAAAACGATTGACGAACAGGGTCAGCTTACTCCGGAATTGGCTAGGAAAATTAAAGAAAGTTTCAATTTGACGGAATTGGAAGATTTGTATTTACCCTATAAGAAGAAGAAAAAAACCCGTGCTGACATTGCGCGTGAAAACGGATTGGAACCTTTGGCAAAAATCATTTTTGCACAAGGAAAAGACGATATCGAGTTCATTTCAACTCAATATATTAATGACAAAATCAAAAACGAAGACGAAGCATTGCAGGGCGCGAGGGATATTATTGCAGAATGGATTAATGAAAATAGTTACATCCGAAAAAATCTTCGCGGATTGTTCCAGCGGAAAGCGATTGTAGCTACTAAAGTGGTAAAAACCAAAAAAGACGAAGAAGCGGCTCAAAAATATTCCCAGTATTTTGATTGGGCTGAGCCTATGTCAAAAGTACCATCACATCGGTTATTGGCAATGTTACGTGCAGAATCAGAAGGTTTCGTAAAATTAAATATTGATTTGAATCCCGAAGGGTCGGGAGAAGAAGCGATTGTTTTCATCGAAAACGAAATCATAAAAGCCCAAAATGACACAACCAATCACATTGAATTAGCCATCAAAGACTGCTACAAGCGATTGCTCGAACCAGCTATTTCAAACGAAACACTACAGGATGCAAAAGCAAAAGCCGATAGTAAGGCAATTGATGTTTTTGCAGGCAATTTGAGCCAGCTTTTATTGGCACCGCCATTGGGAGAAAAGCGAATTTTGGCTATTGATCCCGGATTTAGAAGCGGTTGTAAAGTAGTCTGCCTCGATGAAAAAGGCGATTTATTATACAATGAAACCATTTATCCGCATCAACCACAAAACGAAAGCGCGATGGCGATGAAAAAAATCCGTTCGATGGTTAATGCCTATAACATTGAGGCAATTTCTATCGGAAACGGAACGGCAAGCCGTGAAACGGAATTCTTTATCAAGAAAATTGCTTTTGACACTCGAGCCAAAGGCGAACAGGGCGAAGCCAAACCGGTTCAGGTTTTTATAGTTTCTGAAGCTGGCGCTTCCGTTTACTCCGCAAGTAAAATTGCCCGTGAGGAATTCCCGAAATATGACGTAACGGTTCGCGGTTCTGTTTCTATCGGAAGGCGACTTTCTGATCCTTTGGCTGAACTGGTAAAGATTGACCCCAAATCAATTGGCGTCGGGCAATACCAACACGATGTTGACCAAACAAAATTGAAGGAAGAATTGGATACGGTTGTAGTGCGTTGTGTGAATTCAGTCGGAATAAATATCAATACGGCCAGCAAATCGCTGTTGAGTTATGTTTCCGGAATTGGAGAAAAAATGGCTGAAAATATTGTAGCGTTTCGTTCAGAAAATGGTCCATTTGAAGACAGGAAGCAAATTAAAAAAGTGCCGCGTTTAGGAGATAAAGCGTACCAACAAGCGGCAGCTTTTGTTCGGATACATAATGGAAAAAACCCTTTGGATAATTCAGCTGTACATCCTGAAGCCTATCCAATTGTGGAAAAAATGGCAAAGGATTTGGGTTTAAAGACCAATGATTTGATTGCAAACAGAGAAAAGATATCCCTAATAAAATTAGAAAATTACATCACTCCGGAAATTGGAATTCTTGGATTGAAAGATATCGTTAAAGAATTGGAAAAACCAGGACTTGACCCAAGAAAAGCCGCAAAAGTTTTTGAATTTGACCCAACCGTTACGACCATAAAAAATGTCAGAACCGGAATGATTTTACCCGGAATTGTGAATAACATTACGGCTTTTGGCTGTTTTGTCGATATCGGAATTAAAGAAAGCGGATTGGTTCACATTTCGCAACTCAAAGCCGGCTTTGTTTCCGATGTGAATGAAGTCGTGAAGCTGCATCAGCACGTTCAGGTGAAAGTCGTTGAGGTCGACGAAGAACGGAAACGTATTCAGTTGACAATGATTTTATAAAACAGAAATCCCAAACACCATTATTGGAATTTGAGATTTGTATTTTTGATGATTTGAAAGAAAATTATTTTTTCTCTTCGTTTACTTCTTGTTCTTTTTTAGAAGCAGCATGAGCCTCATCTTCTCCCTTAGACGCTTTTTTGAATTCATTTATTCCTGAGCCCAATCCTTTCATTAACTCCGGAATTTTTTTACCTCCAAAAAGTAATAAAACTACAGCGAGAATAAGTACAATTTCTGTGATTCCGAATTTCCCCATGATATTAATTTTTTGCTTTCGCGAATTATTTTAAATAAACTTCAACAAAGGTAAAAAGAAAATAACACTCTTTTGGATTTCGACATAATAAATATAAGTTAAACATCGTTAACAGTAAAAAAGACGAAATCAACTTATTTTCTATATTTGTAGCACATTCAAGCAAATATGTCCGAAAAACGGCTCAAACGAAAACGAATCAAAAAAAAACTCTTCACAAAAAACCGCTTGGTTATATTGAACGAAGACACTTTTGAAGAAATTTTTTCGCTTCGGTTAACGCTAATGAATGTTTTTGTAGTAGCCACAATTGGTGCGTTTTTAATTATTTTCATTACTACATACATCATTGCTTTTACGCCCTTGAGAGAATATATTCCAGGTTATGCTTCCACACAATTAAAAAAGGACGCTACCGAATTAGCCCTGAAATCAGATTCATTAAATCACGCGCTAAAGAAAAATGAAGCGTACATAGAATCAATTAAGAAGGTTTTAACGGGCGATTTGCAATATGCGAAATTCAATAAGGATTCTATTATGGCAAACACTTCAGAACATGTTTCTGAAGAGGATTTAAAACCCTCAAATGCCGATTTAAAGTTAAGGGAAGAAGTGGAAAGAGATGATAAATACAATCTTTTTGGAAAAGCAAAGCCAAAAGTTACCGCGGTTTTATTTCCGCCTGTGAAAGGAATCATAACCGGAAAATACAATCCTTCAAACAAACATTATGCGGTTGATATTGCTTTGGCAAAAAACACTCCGATAAAATCCATCATGAGCGGAAGAGTAATCTTTGCCGATTGGACCCCAACTACCGGTAACGTTGTAATCATTAGACACAACAGCGGATTTATTTCGGTTTATAAACACGCGGCTTCAGTAACTGTTTCGCAAGGCGATGTGGTAAAAACGGGGGAAGTTATTGCTTTGGCTGGTTCAACCGGACAAGAATCTACCGGAGTGCATCTGCATTTTGAATTATGGAAGGATGGATATTCCATTGATCCGAGTATTTTTATTGAATTTGAATAATTTTTAAACTATGGATAGAATAGCGGAATATGTAATGGGAATGCCTTTTTTGACGGGTTTAATTTTCTTTTTTGTAGCATTAATCATGTATTATTATCCACCCAAAGAAATTAATTCGCTTTATGGTTATAGAACTTCGTCTTCAATGAAAAGCCAAGAACGATGGAACTTTGCCCAAAGATTTTCTTCTTTAAGAATGATTGAAGGAGGATTGTTTTTGATGCTTTTTTCTTTTTTGAAATTGGCATTTGCTTTTTCGGTTGATATAGAAATGCCGATAAGTATAACCGCCTTGATTATAGTAGGTATTTATTTATTGCTCACAACAGAACGAGCATTAAAAAAGAATTTTTCAAATAAATAATTTATGTCTGTAAAATCGGTTGCGGCCAAAATATTTGCGAATATAATCCACAGGAAAACTCAAAAATGGGTTCAGAATCCTATTGAAACCCAGCAGAAAGTTTTTCAAAATCTTCTGGCTTCAGCCAAAAACACCCAGTTTGGAAAAGACCATAATTTTTCTAAAATAAAAAACTTTGAAGACTTTGCCAATCAAGTTCCCATTAGGGATTATGAAGATTTACGGACTTATGTTGACCGCGTTGTAAAAGGCGAAGAAGATATTCTTTGGAAGGGAAAACCGATTTATTTTGCCAAAACTTCGGGCACAACTTCGGGCGCGAAATATATTCCGTTGACCAAAGAATCCATGCCATTTCATATTGAAGCAGCGCGAAATGCCATTCTAAATTACATTCACGAAACCGGAAAAACAGCATTTGTTGACGGCAAAATGATTTTCCTGCAGGGAAGTCCAATTTTGGAAGAAAAAAACGGAATTAACCTTGGAAGACTTTCCGGAATTGTAGCGCACTTTGTTCCGAAATATTTGCAGAAAAATCGAATGCCAAGCTGGGAAACCAATTGCATTGAAGATTGGGAAACCAAAGTTGATGCGATTGTTGCCGAAACCTTTAACGAAAATATGACGGTGATTTCAGGAATTCCTTCCTGGGTTCAGATGTATTTTGAAAAATTGGAACAAAAAGGAGGTAAAGCCGTTGGCGACATTTTCAAAAACTTCAATTTGTTTATTTATGGCGGCGTAAACTACGAGCCGTATCGTGCAAAATTTGAAAACCTTATCGGAAGAAAAGTAGACTCAATTGAGCTTTTTCCGGCTTCTGAAGGGTTTTTTGCCTATCAGTCCCGAAACTTCGGGAGCAGAAATGAAGATGGAATGCTGCTGCTTTTGAACTCGGGAATTTTCTATGAATTTGTAAAATCAGATGAGTTTTTTACGAATAATCCAAGACGTTATACGATTGGGGAAGTGGGGTTGAATGTCAATTATGTTTTAATCATTTCTACGAATGCCGGACTTTGGGCTTACAATATTGGCGACACCATTCAGTTCACCAGTTTAAAACCCTATCGCGTTATCGTTTCCGGCCGAATCAAACATTATATCTCTGCTTTTGGCGAACACGTTATTGGTAAAGAAGTGGAATGTGCTTTGAAAGAGGCAATGGAAAACACCAGCATTCGAGTAAATGAATTTACGGTAGCGCCACAAATTGCACCAGAATCGGGATTACCCTATCACGAATGGTTTATAGAATTTGAAAACGAACCTGAAAATCCTGCAGCATTTGCCTTAAAAATTGACAACGAAATGCGAAAACAAAACAGCTACTACGACGACTTGATTGTTGGGAAAGTATTGAAAACATTGGTTGTTTCAAAAGTTTCAAAAAATGGTTTTCAGGAGTATATGAAATCGATAGGGAAATTGGGCGGACAAAATAAAATTCCGCGATTGAGTAACGATAGAAAAATTGCCGATTTGTTAAAAACTTTTTAGAATAAAGATGAAAGAAAAAAGATTGTTATGGTTGGTGTTGTTGATGGTTTCTGCGGTTTCTGCCCAAGTTAAAGGCATTGTTGTTGATGAATTTAACAAACCAATTTCATATGTAAATATTTGGGTTGAAAATGAAAACAACAGCACTACTTCCGAGGAAAATGGAGAGTTTATTATTAACTGTTTGCCAAATAAAAATTTGATTTTTTCATCGATGGGCTATGAAAAGAAAACGGTTAAAGCTGCCGATGCAGGAAAAGTTATTTTGAAAGTAAACGCGTTTCAACTATTAGAAGTTGTGATTGCCAAAAGATTTGAAACCAGGATAATTGAAATTGGAAAAGTTAAAAATGAAAACTATCAGGCTTTTGACAACGCACCAAGAATTGACGCTAAATTTTTCCCATATAATCCAAAATACAAAAGAACAAGATACATCAAACAAGTAAATTTTTTCACAGACAGCCAATTAGAAAGCGCGTCTTTTAAAATCCATCTTTATTCGGTTAATCCTGATGGTTCTCCCGGAGATGAATTACTGAATAAAGACTTTTTGGTTTCGGTAAAAAAAGGCGTTAAGAAATCGTACTTTGATGTTACCGATTTTGGACTAAAAATGCCAAAAACCGGCATCTTTGTAGGTTTTGAAAAGCTAATAATCGAAAAGAATAAATTGGAAAAAGAAGTTAAAGATTCGAATACCAATAAGACAACAATACAAAAAACATACTTTCCTTTTGTGTTATATAATTATGTAGAAAGAGAATTTATCTACACCTTCTCTGGCGGAAAATGGAATAAACAAACCAAAGAGGATATTGCCAATCCATCAGATAAAATGAAAGTATACGAACCTGCAATAAACCTTATTCTCACCAACTAACGACAAAAACCCTATATTTGCGGGTTAGAAAATAAATTAATGAAAGAAATTAAAAACATTTCGCGCTCAAGAGCGCAAGAATCGTCGGCTGCTATCGAACGATTGTACATTACCATGAGACATTTATTCAACAGAGGTTTCTATAAACCAATGGGTGTTTCGGGAGAAACTTTAAGAGAAGCCTTGCTTTCTTTACGACCGGAAATTTATGGAAGCATTGCAGAAGAAAAAGTAGAACTTAGTGGTTTGCTTTACGTAATTGAAAGACTTCCGGTAGGCATTGAAGAATGCCGTTTTATCAACTTAACTTCAGACGAAGGATATTCAAAATCACATTTTCAGCCGATTGTTCCTCCAAAACGTAGAAGAAACTGTTATCGCATTGATAACGAACAAATGAATGTGGAAATCACACGCGGACGTTCGGACATTTATGATATTTTGACGCATTTGACTTTTATTTTTATCGAATCACATAAAATAAAAGACAGGGTTTTGCTAGATGAGCTTGAAGTAGAACTAACCCGCGATTGGGAAAAGCTGGAAGAAGCCGTTTTACAGAACAAAAAAATGTCGCTTACGGAAAAGGAAATTGCAATATCTCACGCGGCGAATGTTTTAGGTAGAAGTTTTTCAGAAGTATTAGCTATTTATGATGATTTTGGAACCAAAGAAAAACCAGATCGCTTTTTACATGTTGTTTATTGGTTAGGAAAATTGGCGATAGATGAAATTATCCATAACAATAAAAGGACTATCACCTTTAGCCCGATTTTAAGGGAACGATTAGGTCATCATATCCACGGAGAGATTTGGGCGAACAATATTAAGGAAGCCTTGAAAGCCAATGATCTTCTGGAACGGCCAATCCACATTATCAGTGCCAACATGCATAGCGTGATGAATTCGATATTTGCCACAAACGTTTTAAAAACGAAGTTCAAGGACAAATCAGATTTCTTTATTTATGAAGAATTAAGCAAATCGGGAGCAAAAGACGTTCGAAACAAGGTGGAAGAAGTAGCCGTAAAGCAAGGGATGATTTCGCTTCCGGATGTCTTTTCAGGAACCAACATAGATGTTCAGATATTTGACACCGCCAAAATTGATTGGGCGAAGTCTAGTTTTCCAAAGGCAGTTGTTGGCAAAAAAGCACCGGTACTTATTGTGATGGATTATGCTTTTGGCGAACAGGCATTTGAAACGATTGACGAATTATTAAAACCATACAAAGAAGGAAAAATCAGAACGCATTTGGATGTTGAATCTGTTTCGATAATGGGTAAAGCCGGGATTCTGGAAGGCGGAAAAGGTGACATTATGATTCCGTCCGCACATATCAATGAAGGAACAGCAGATAACTATCCGTTTGAAAATGAACTGACTTTAGAAATGTTTGAAGGAAACGGAATTCCTGTTTGTTCAGGACCAATGGTAACGGTTTTGGGGACATCTCTTCAAAATAAAGATTTATTGAAGTTTTTTCACGAATCAACATGGGAAGTTATCGGACTTGAGATGGAAGGTGCCTATTATCAAAAAGCCATTCAATCGGCATCTAAAATCAGAAAAAGCATACCGGAAAATGTAAAAGTAAGGTATGCATATTATGCTTCTGATAATCCTTTAGAGACAGGAAGCACTTTGGCTTCAGGAGGTTTGGGAACGACAGGAGTAAAGCCCACCTATTTGATTACAATTAAGATATTAGAACAAATTTTTAACGTAAAATAATTATTCTTTATGAGTGCAACATCTCAAAATAATGACAATCAGGAAATAGATTTGTCACAGATTTCCAAGAAAATTGGCAACTTTTTAGAGAACATTTCAACGAGTATTTTCAGGGGATTTTTGTTTTTTAAAAGAAACATTCTTTGGATCGGAATACTATTTGTTCTTGGAGCCGGATTAGGGGTGTATCTTGATAAAACTTCAAAAATATATGATAGTCAGATTATTGTAAGCCCAAATTTTGGTGCAGTAGATTATTTGTATGCAAAAGTTGAATTGATTAATTCCAAAATTGAAGATAACGACACGCTATTCCTGAAAGACATTATCGGAATTAAAGAGACTAGAAACCTCAAAGCAATTACTATTATACCAATTACAGACGTCTATAAGTTCATTGACAATAAAGCTCAAAATTTTGAATTGATAAAACTGATGGCAGAAGACGGCGACATTAAGAAGATTGTAAACGAAAGTTTGACAAGTAAAAATTACCCATATCATATTATTTCATTTTCGACACTTAACGAAACCTCAGACGAAAAAACGGTTCAGCCTATTTTGAATTATCTTAATAATTCTGATTACTATAAAATAATCCAGAAGGAATATGTGAATAACATTAAAATTAAAATGGCTGAGAATGATTCGATAATTTCTCAAATTAACGGACTTTTAAATGCTTTTTCAAACACTACAAATGGATCACAAAAAAGTGATAAACTGGTTTACTACAACGAAAATTCACAATTAAACGAAGTCATTAAAATTAAAGATCAGCTGGTTAATGAACAAGGTGCACACCGTTTGGAATTGGTTAATCTTGACAAAATAATAAAGGAAAGCAGTGCGACATTAAATGTTAAAAGCAACAAGGCTGTCAACGGGAAAATGAAATTAATATTGCCATTATTGTTTATATTTTTATTTGTATTAGGTGGGTACCTCAAATCGTATTACAAAACCCAAATGGCAAAATTGAAAAGTTAGATTATGAAAGGAATTATTTTAGCTGGTGGATCGGGAACAAGGTTGCATCCATTGACATTGGCGGTTAGTAAGCAGTTGATGCCGATCTATGATAAGCCAATGATTTATTATCCGTTGTCAACCTTGATGTGGTCCGGTATTAATGAAATTTTAATCATATCAACACCTCATGACTTACCATTATTTAGACAATTATTAGGCGATGGGAAAAGCTTGGGATGTCGATTTGAGTATGCTGTACAGGAAAATCCAAATGGCCTTGCCGAAGCGTTTATTATTGGAAAAGAGTTTATTGGTAACGATAAAGTTGCCTTAGTTCTTGGCGATAATATTTTTTACGGAACAGGACTTTCAGATTTGTTGTTAACTAATAATAATCCTGATGGAGGAATCATTTATGCTTACCATGTTCAGGATCCGGAACGTTATGGAGTTGTCGATTTTGATAAAGACGGGAAAGTAATTTCTATAGAAGAAAAACCGGAACATCCTAAATCAAATTTTGCCGTTCCCGGTATTTATTTTTATGATAATAACGTAGTCGAAATCGCGGCTAATATTAAACCAAGCCATCGGGGAGAACTTGAAATCACCGATGTCAATAAAGAGTATTTACGAATAGGAAAGCTCAAAGTGAGCATTCTCGACAGAGGCACAGCCTGGTTAGACACGGGAACATTCCAATCGTTAATGCAGGCGGGACAATTTGTCCAGGTTATTGAAGAACGTCAAGGATTAAAAATTGGCGCTATAGAAGAAGCCGCTTATAGAATGGGTTATATAGATTCAAAACAATTAGAAAAATTAGCCCAGCCTTTGTTAAAAAGTGGTTACGGTACACATTTACTTAGCTTGATTTAAGACATGAATTTTATTCCAACCAAACTTCAAGGCTGTTTTATCATTGAACCAAAAATCATCAAAGACGAACGTGGTTATTTTATGGAAAGCTTCAACGAAGACACTTTTCAAAAAGGAGTTAATCAACAAGTACATTTTGTTCAGGACAATCAATCGTTTTCATCCAAAGGCGTTTTACGCGGTTTGCATTATCAAACAGGAGCGCACGCTCAGGCCAAGTTAGTTCGCGTATTACATGGAGAAGTTTTAGACATTGCCGTTGATATCAGACCTGGTTCGCAAACATTTGGGCAATATGAAGCTGTAGTTTTATCCGGGGAAAACCAGAGACAGTTCTTTGTCCCAAGAGGATTTGCCCATGGGTTTTTAGTGATGAGTGAAACAGCGACTTTTTTCTACAAATGTGATAACTTTTATAACAAAGAGTCTGAAGGTGGCATTAGCTATAATGATAAAACCATAAATGTTAATTGGGATTTTCCCGTTGAGGAATTAATCATTTCAGAAAAGGATAAAGTCCAACCTACATTAGAAAACGCCAAAAAAGTATGGTAGTTTTAGTCACAGGAGCCAATGGGCAATTAGGACAGAGTTTGCAATTTATTGCGCCAAATTATCCTGAACTACATTTTGTTTTTTGCTCTTCTGCTGACTTAGATATAACCAATATCGAAAATTGCGAATCCACTTTTTCTAAAATAAAACCTAACTATTGCATAAATGCCGCAGCTTACACTGCTGTTGACAAAGCCGAAAGCGAGCCCGAAAAAGCATATTTGATTAATGTTACCGGCGCTAAAAATTTAGCTCAAGTCTGCAAAGAATATTCAACGGTTTTACTTCATATTTCCACCGATTTTGTTTTTGATGGCACTTCGACTGCGCTCAGTGTGAAAAATGGTAAAGGATATACGGAAGACGATATTCCAAATCCAACTGGAGTTTATGGGCAAACCAAATTAGACGGAGAAAAAGCTATTCAGGCGACTCTTAAAAGCTATTACATCATCAGAACCTCATGGGTTTATTCCCAATTTGGAAATAATTTTATGAAAACCATGTTGAGATTGGCTTCGGAAAAAGATTCGATTTCCGTGGTTAATGACCAAATAGGAACTCCAACAAATGCCGTTGATTTAGCCGAATGTTTAGTAAAAATAATTTGTCAGACTGAGCTTGTCGAAGTGCAACACCCAGCATTCAACTTTGGCATTTACAACTTCAGCAACGAAGGGCAGTGCAGTTGGTATGATTTCGCAAAAAAGATATTTGAAGTCAATAATATAACTATAAATTTACAGCCCATTCCTACTTCAAGTTTTCCAACTCCAGCTATGAGACCAAAGTTTAGTGTTTTGGATAAGACCAAAATGAAGACTACATTTGGAATTCAAATCAAAAACTGGGAAGACAGTTTACAACAGCTTAAGCATTAACAAATGGATATATCAGAGTTCACAAGATTAAATGACAAGAGTAATTACAGCAGACATCCTTGGGAAACCTCGAGGAAGAATGTTTTGCATACCTTTTTAAAACAATCAGAAATCAAATTTCCAATTGACAGAATTGTTGATATTGGCAGTGGTGATGCATTTATAATCCACACCTTAGTAGATAAAAATTTGGCTCAAGAATATTATGCGATTGATACGGCCTACACTCCCGAAGTCATCGCACAATTAAAAGCAAATAACAACAACAGTCAGGTTGTTTATTTCCAGAATCTCAATGAATATCTGACAACAATAACACAAAAAGCACCAACATTGTATTTGTGTATGGATGTCTTGGAACATTTAGAAGACGAGAAAATTATCCTTGATGATTTACAGGCAAAAGAAAGTAATTATTTCTTTTTTGCAGTCCCGGCTTTTCAGTCTGTTTTTTCTAGCCACGATGTTTTATTAGGTCATTATAGAAGATATTCGCTTAATCAATTAAAAAACGTTTTAGATAAAAACGAGTTTACAATAATTGACAAAGGATATTATTTCACTTCTTTACTGCTGTTTAGAAAGCTGGATAAGTTCCTTAAAAAGGACCTAGATGAATCCATAGACAATTGGAAAGCCGGAAAACTAAAAACAGCTGCAATAAACACGATGTTGACCATAGATTTTGAGATAAGCTTATTGTTGAAAAAACTTGGAATGACTATTCCTGGACTTTCTTGTTATTGTTTATGCAAAAAATAGCAATTATAATTCCGTGTTATAACGAAGAAAAAAGGTTAAAAACCTCTTCATTAATCTATTTGATAGAAAACACAAGCATTGATATATACTTGGCAAATGACGGTAGTAAAGATGGTACATTAGACGTTATAACTGACTTTGCATTAAAAAACGAAGAAAGATGTTTTGTGCTTAATTTTAAACAAAACCAAGGAAAAGCAAATACAATCTTTAAATCAGTTAATCTATTACTAGAAAAAAACAATTATGATTATATAGGTTATTTTGATGCGGATTTTTCGACTCCAGAATCTGAGGTCAAAAGATTGTTAGTTGAGATTGAAAAGGGTGAGACAGAATTTTTATTAGGTTCAAGGATACTTTTACTGAATTCTGGGATAAAAAGAAAATATCATCGCCATATCATTGGAAGGGTTATCATTACATTTATAAACCTAAAATTCAAGTTAGGCATATACGACACCCAATGTGGCGCAAAGATATTTTCGAGTGCCATTTTAAAACAAGTTTTTGATAAACCATTTAAAACTTCCTGGTTATTTGATGTAGAAATTTTTGTTCGGTTAAAACAGAAAAGCCTGCTAAGTAAAGGAAGGGAAATTCCGGTGTACAACTGGGAAGATGTTGATGGTTCAAAGCTGGGTTGGAAAACGGCATTTAAAATCTTGAAAGAACTGTATTTATTGATTAAAAATTATTAAAAATGAAAATTATCGATTGGATAAAGAGTAATAAAATCTTATTGGCCATTGCTTTTATTGGAGCGCTATTTAGGTTTTATAAGTTAGATTTTCAAAGTCTTTGGATTGATGAGATTTTTACGGTAAATATTGCTGATCCTAAATATGATTTTCAATTCATTTATGCTTTTTTAAGAGACCATGATCCGCATCCACCGTTATATTATTTTTTGGTTCATATATTTTTCTTATTATTTGGATATACTACCTTGGTTTTAAAACTTTTTTCTGCAATTTTAGGAATTTTAGGAATTTTTTCCATCTTCTATGCAGGTAAAGAATTAATTACTAAGAAGGTAGGTTTAATAGCCGCATTCTTAACCTCAATAAATTACTTTCAGATATACTACTCTCAGGAAGGCAGGATGTATTCCTTATTGTTTTTCACCACATGTATAGCATTATATACTTTGATAAAATTCCTAAAAAAACCCAACTATAAGACGATGATTTTATTTGTTATTGGCTCATCGTTAATGATTTACAGTCAGTTTTTTGGTGTATTTGTATTGATTTCCTTTTATTTTATACTCTTGTATTTTATCTTTAAGGATGGAAAAAATCAGTTGTTTAAAAGACTAAAACTATCCGTTTTTGCAGGTTTGATTACTACAATCCTTTACATTCCGGCAATAATAATTGTTTTATTAAATCCGAAACGCGACTCCATCTGGATTCAACTGCCAACATGGGATACTTATGAAATGATGTTTAAGGAATTCTTTGGATTCAATTCTATATTGAACATCATTATAATTGTCGTTTTTATAGCTTCAATAGTATTATCGTTCATTGGCTATAAAAAAGGCATCAATAAAAAAGATGGTAGAGTGATTATTAATCCAGTTCTTTTACTTTTGTTATTGATAGTAATAACCATCATATTTCCATTAATTTATTCTTATGTTTTACTACCAATAGTTGTAAGCCGATATTACATTTGCATTCTTCCTATGGTTATAATCTTGCTTGCAATGGCAATTAGTACTTTTAAAAATAAATACCTGCAAATAGCAGTATTGTTGTTGTTTTCTTTTTTTTCTATTAAAAACTTGATTTACGATAAAAAATTCTACTCAAGTTATTATAAAACACAATTTAGCCATGCTATCATCTATATGGTTCAAAAACACGCAAATGAGACAATTGTAGCAAGACTTGGCGGCTTTTATCTTAACTATTATTTAAATCAAAACAACTATTACAAACCTGTAATAGAAAACGATATAAATGGTTATGTTACAAGTATAAAAGCCGATACGCTACATTTAAAAAGTTTTTGGTATTTTGATGGACATACACCTGTCTTTAAGCCAACACATGAAACTAAAGCATTTTTAGAAAAGAATTATTTTCTTGATGAAAGCGTCGAATACTTTGATGCATTTGTGAAACACTATGTTATAAAAAGTGATTACAAACCAACTGTTGATCTTTCTTCTTTTATCCCTTTTCAGGAAAAGAATGGAGATAACATCAATTTTTATATTGAAAAGTTTGAAGAAAAATCAAATCAAATAACGATTAGTGGATGGGCCTATTTTTTAGATCAAAGTTCAGAAAGCACCAAAATACAATTGTTGGCAATAAAAGATAATGAAAACAGGATTATTTTAAGTGAAAATGTAAAAAGAGATGATGTAACAAGCTATTTTAAGAGCAGTTATGACATATCCAATTGTGGTTTTAATGCTACTTTCTCAAAATCGGATTTTAATAAAGGAACCTATGTGCTTGCTTTATATATTATAGATACTAAAAATAATAAAAAAGGACTGTTCCTAACAGATAAAAATTTTAGTTTTGAATAATTAATATGTTTTGAATTAAATTAAAATTTATATTTGCAGATTATATACTTAAAATATGAGAAATAAAGTTTTATTTTTTTTACCACTCATCGCTTTACTTTCATGTAAAAATGATGTAAAACAAGCAGAAGAAGCAAAACCTGCTGAAGTTAAAGAAAAACAGTTTTTAGTAACATTAGATTTGATTGCTAAAAAAGATGATAATATGCATCTTTACTACACTCAAGATAAATCTATTAATTTTGAAGAGACAGAATCGGTTTGGGCTCAAATAAAAGGTAGTGATAATGTACAACAAGTTGTTTTTAAATTACCCGAAGATGTTATTCCAACAGATTTTAGAATAGACCTTGGATATGGCAAAAATGTTGAACAAACAGAGATTGTTTTAAAGAAAATGACATTCAATTATTTAGACAAAATGTTTGTTGCTTCAGGTGCTGATATTTTCAATTATTTTTATCCAAATCAAGAAAACACTATTGTTGATAAATCTACAGGAGTTTTAAAACGAAAAACAGTTGACCAAGTTACCGCACCTTCAATTTATCCTCACACAACATTAGAAGAAGAATTAATTAAGATAACAAGATAATTAATAAGTATTATAAATTTTAAAAAACCATAAATTGAATTTCAATTTATGGTTTTTTAGTTTCAAGCTATAAAAAATTTCTTAGAAATGCTCCAAAAAGGAATCTCTCTTTTTAAAAATCAAAAACAATTCTCAAATCTTATAATCTATGGTTTTGGGCAAGGGTTTAATTTGATAACGCCTTTGCTGGTCATTCCGTATATTGTTTCTATTTGTGGTGAAGAAGGTTATGGTAAAATAGGCGTAGGAATGGCATTGGCCTTTTTTATTATGGTTTTTGTTGATTATGGTTCCGAAATTGTAGGGGTAAAAGAGGTCGCTATTAATCGGGAAAATCATGCGGAGTTAGAGCGTATTTTTGTTACCACTTATTTGGCGAAGCTATTATTGTTGACAGCAATGTTGGTTTTGGCTTCAATCTTCTTCTATATTATTCCTTATTTCAGCCAAGAAAAAACACTTTTCTTTTTCAGCTTGTCTATGGTAGTTGGGCAATATATCAACCCAACATGGTTTCTACAAGGTATCGAAAATTTCAAATGGATAACCATTCTCAATATTCTGTCAAAAGTAATTTACCTAATCGGTGTTTTTCTCTTTATCAACAAAGCAGAAGATTATGTTTACTGCAATCTCCTTTGGGGAATCGGGATGATTGTTGCCTACGCAATTACTTGGTTTTATATTCTTTTTCATCATTCTTTTTCTTTCTCGAATGCAAAGAAGTCCGAAGTAATCAAAATGATTAAAGCAAATTTCTCCATCTTTTCTTCTCAGATTTTTGTTTCTCTGCAAATGTATTCACCCATAGTGTTAATCAGTTTTTTTGGCGGAAATGTGATGGCCGGACAATACAAAATCATCGACCAAATCATTGTCATTTTTAAAACCTATATTTTACTTTTCTTCAATTTTGTTTATCCGAGAGTGTGTTATTTATTAGAAAAAAGCACCGATGAAGCGCTTCGTTTCTGGAAACTTTACAATGGCTTGAACTTTCTTTTTATCGTTTTATCCATGATGGGCATTATATTTTTTTCGGTTGAAATTGTCACCTATTTTAATCCTAAAGAAATAACCACTATAAGCAATTTGCTAAAAATTGCTACCATTATTCCGATATTGCAAGGCATAACAATTCCTCTGAAACAATTGGTTTTGGCTTCCAACAAGCAAAGTGGATATGTTAAAGTTACCATGATTATTACGATAATCAGTTTGGTTATTATTCTGCTGATTACACCAATTTACCATGTTTTAGGTGTGCTTATAGCCTTAATTGCCACCGAAATTATTACCTCATTCGTTTTTTTCAAAACGATTAAAAACAGCTTATTTCTTCGCCCAAGTTAAAAACTATTGTATTTTTGAAACGTTTAGTAAAATTGCGCTTAGATGATTAAAAGACTATTTAAAAAAATGCTGGCCAACTCCGGAAAAAGTTATCAAATTGATGACCGAATTCCATCCAAACTGATTTATTCGGTTCTTTATAATCGCATGATAATGTTGATTAGAGGGTTTTTGAAAACGGGGAAAAAAGTATTCATTGGCAGTAACACGAGAATCTTAAATTCCAGGAACATAGTTTTTGGCAGAAACGTTACTATCGGAAGCCATTGTGATATTGACGGTTTTGCTTCCGAAAAAATAATCTTAGGTGATTGTGTCAAAATTGGATGCTATTCTAAATTACTTTCTACCAGTCATTTTTCAAAATTCGGAAAGGGATTGACGATGGGAAACAATTCGGCCATAGGCGATTTTACGCATTTCGGCGCGCCGGGTGGCATTGAAATCGGAAACGATGTTATCATGGGTTCTTATATTTCTTTTCATTCGGAAAACCACAATTTCACCGATACATCCAAACTAATCAGAGAACAAGGCATAACGTCTAAAGGCATTAAGTTGGGCAATAATATTTGGGTTGGTGCCAAAGTTACTTTCTTAGACGGTTGCTCGGTTGGCAATAATTCTGTGGTTGCCGCTGGTGCTGTGGTAAACGGAAGCTATCCCGATAATGTCGTTATTGGTGGAATACCGGCCAAAGTAATCAAAACGTTAGCCTAATGAAAATAACCATTCCTAACAATTGGTTTCATCAATTCCTTTTTATACTCTGTATTGCCGTACCTTATTTAGATATTTTTGAGTTGACCATATCAGTATGGAGCTTAGCTTTTGTACTTACAATCCAGAAAAGATATTCGATTTCGCTATTTAAACTAGTTATTCCTTATGCTTTAATTTTACTTATTGCCACAGTAGTTTCGTTTAATTTCGACTATCAAAAATACTTAATCATTAGAGATATAACCTATCTCTGCAAACCAATGATAGGCTTCTTTTTGGGTTACCAATTGTGTGGTCGTAATTTTCAGAATGCCTTTAGATTGATTGTGAAAACGGGTGTTTTTATAGCGATTTGTCACTTCATAACATTGTTTAGCGCCGTATTGATTTACCGAGCAGCGACCGTAGCAGAAATCAGATATATTTCGGGTTATTTCAGTGATTATGAGGTTTATACTTTTATCATTTTATTGTTTCATAAACAGTTTCAACTTGATTATTCCAAAAAAACATTAAGGATATTCACTTTAATTGTCGGGTTTTCTGCTTTTATGTATTTGGCTAGAACCAATTTTATCCAATTCGTTATTCTGTTTTTAGCGGTAAAAGGTTATTTGGTTATCAATAAAAAATCACTAACCATTATCGCTAGTATTGTAATCACTTCTGTGGTTGGTTATTTTATTATTGTCTCAACCAATCCAAGACGTAACGCAGAAGGACTTGAAGGATTTTTGTATAAAATAAAAGTGGCGCCGATGGAGCCGTTCAAAACCAAAATTAACAGAGAAGATTATAAAGATTTCAACGATAATTATCGTTCCTATGAAAATATTATGACCATTCGGCAAGTGACCAATGACGGATTGACACCAACAATCTTTGGTAAAGGAATCGGTTCTCAAATCGATTTAAAACAAGAAGTTTGGTTGGGCGATATGAATCTCCGATTTATTTCCATTCTTCACAATGGTTTTATGATTGTCTTCTTGAAATCGGGCTTGTTAGGCATTTTTATTTATCTGTTTACCATGATCTTTTTCTTTCGAAAAATGAAAACCAATAAACCGATAGTCTCCAATATCAACCTGCTTTTTATTGGAACAGGTGTTTTCCTTTTAGTATCCAATTGGGTATTTTTAGGGTTTTATAATTTAACAGAAACCAAATCAATACTAATAGGATTCTTAATTGCCTATAGAGAGAAAATCAATAATCAATGAAAAGCATCCTTTTTATACATCAATCGGCCGAACTTTACGGTTCCGACAAAACGATTTTAATGTTTATCTCCAGTTTGGATAAACAGAAATACAAGTCAGTAGTGATTCTACCATTTGACGGATCATTAAAAAGAGAATTTGAAAAGAATGGTATTGAAGTCGTTATTGCTCCGGTTTTGAAGCTTTACCGAAAAATGGTTACCCCCAAAGGCATCTTAAATTTTTTCAAAGAATACCGCGACGGACTAAAAACCCTTAATGCACTTCACAAAAAATACAACTTCAGCATCGTATATTCACATACTTTGGCGGCGTTGATAGGCATTATTTTTGCCCGAAAGAACAAAATCAAACACCTTTGGCATGTTCAGGAGATTATTGCCAAACCGGTAATATTCAACAAAGGATTCGTGAAATTATTGTCGCTGGATTGCAATCATGTAGCGGCTTATGATTCGAAAACCACGATGGAATTTTGGATAAAAGACAATGAGAAATTGACCAAAAAATCCCATTTTGTCTGGAATGGTTTGGATGTAACCCAAAAGCAAAACACCACCCAAGAAGAGATTGCAGCGATTAGGAAAGAGTATTTTAAAGTCAGCAATAATGAGCTGGTTATAGCACTTGTCGGAAGGATTAACAGCTGGAAAGGACAACAGTTATTATTGGAAGCATTTCACAAAATTGCCGACAAATACCAAAACACCAAATTAGTTTTTATTGGTTCAGCACCGCCAAACCAAGAAGTTTTTGAAATAGATTTAAAGCATAAAATAATCGATTTTGCCCTTACAGAAAGAGTCGTGATCATTCCTTTTCAGGAAGGGATTTGGAAATTTTGGGATTCAATTGATATTGCAGTCGTGCCTTCAACGGAACCGGAACCTTTTGGAATGGTGGCTATTGAAGCCATGCTTTCCAAAAAACCGGTAATAGCAGCCAATCACGGCGGTTTGACCGAAATAGTATTGCCTAATGAAACAGGCATATTATTCAAACCAAACAACTCTGCTTCGTTGGCCAGCGCTATAGAAAGCATTATAGTGGATGGTGAAAAGAGAAAGCTTTTTGGCGAAAATGGCTATACCAGAACCGTTAATCATTTTTCATTACAAAAACACGTTGAAAAATTCGAGGACATTTTTGAGAGCTTATTTGAATAAAACAAAAAAAATGAATATGTTTATTTGGAATAGAAATTCACATGGCAATTCGCAGCGGAACAATTCAAAAAAGCCATTTCCTAAAACAATAAAACGGTATATAAATGTTTCATTTCTTCGGTTAACGGAACTTGGTGATTACCAACAAAAAATCCGTTTTTATCCAAATATTGCGCGTTTTTCATTTCTCCGAAAATTTCATAATCAAAGAATTTCAACACTTCATTTTTGTTGTATATGGTTTATTATAGAAATACTTTTATCAAACTTTATTGCGATTTTTGAAGAGAGTATAAAAAAGAAATCAAAGTACACCGGCAATAATTTTTTTAAACTACTAAAAAAGTTATTTTTGCACACTAAGTTTAGATTTCAATGAAAGTAGCCATACTAGGAACTCGTGGTGTGCCCAATTATTATGGGGGATTTGAGCAGTTTGCTGAATTTTTTTCAGTATATCTTGCCAAACAAGGGCACGAAGTGTATTGCTATAACTCACACGATCATCCTTTTCAGAATCAGAATTTTAACGGGGTAAATATTATTCATCAATATGATCCTGAATACAAATTTGGAACCTTTGGGCAATTCGTTTATGATTTCAATTGCATTATAGATTCACGCAAAAGAGATTTCGATATCATTTTACAATTGGGATATACGAGCAATTCGGTTTGGCATTTTTTACTGCCTAAAAAATCAATCATTATTACTAATATGGACGGATTAGAGTGGAAAAGAACAAAATACTCTAAACCTGTGCAACAATTTTTAAAGTTTGCTGAGAGACTGGCGGCAATTAATAGTGACTTTTTGGTTTCAGATTCACTAGGGATTCAAAAGTTTCTTGAAAAAAAATATAAAAAAGAATCTACCTATATCGCTTATGGAGCCTATCCTTTTTCCTCTCCAAATGAAGAATTTTTAAAGGAATATAATGTAGAAAAAGGAAACTACAATATGATTATGGCACGCTTTGAACCCGAAAACAATATGGATATGGTTCTTGAAGGAGTAGCCTTGAATGAAGATAAGACACCAATTTTGGTCATTGGAAAGCACATGACTAAATATGGGGAGTATTTAAAAAATAAATTCAAAGGCCACGAGAATATTCGATTCGTGGGAGGAATCTATAACCTCGAACATTTGAATAATCTTCGTTATTTTTCTAATTTGTATTTTCATGGGCATTCTGTTGGCGGAACCAATCCATCCTTACTGGAAGCGATGGCCTCCAGAGCCTTAGTAATTGCACATAACAATGATTTCAACAAAGGAATTTTAAAGGAAAACAGCCACTATTTCTCGAGTGCACTTGAAGTAAAAAATATTCTGAATACAATCAAAAAAAATGATAACTTGCAATTAGTTCAAAACAATTTTGATTCGATTGTGAATGAATTTAATTGGGAAAAAATAAATGGGGAATATTTACAACTTTTCGAAGAATGTTATTCAAAATCTAATAAAAGAAAACAAAAGTAACAGTTCTTTTATTCCAATACTTTTAGTCCTTTTTACCATTCCTTTTAGTTTTGCGATAAACAATGTTTCTTTGGGAATATTTTTGTTAGTTGCTTTTATCTCTTTAAAAAGGGAACACTTCAAACTTCAAAAAGAGTTGATTTTTCCTATTCTGCTCTACGTTTTAATGGTAATCTCCTATTTCTGGTCCATAGATTCAAAAGCAACACTTTCCGCTTTGTCAAAGGAAGTACCGTTGCTTTTAATTCCTCTTGGTTTTCTGATTTTTAAAACAAATACTTCGGAGCAAAAAAGAAAGATTATTGAATATTATAGTTATGTCATCGTTGCATTTGTCTTATATTATTCAGTAAGAGCCATAATTCGCTATTTAATAATTGGAGATGCAAGAATGTTCTTTTATCATGGTGAAAACGACAAAGACTTCGGACTGGTACCAAAATTGCTGAATGCCATACACATGTCAGTTTTTGTTGCGGTTGCTTTCTTTTATTTTTTTACCAAAGAAATAAAATCAAAAACCGATACCTTACTTTCGGTTTTGCTTTTTGGATTTATATTACTTTTATCTTCCAAAAACATCATACTCGTTGTTTTATTTCTTTTGCTGATAAACATTTTCTTTTTTTCTAAAACTGCCCATAAATTAAGGCTTAGAAACTTAATTATTTTTGGATTGTTATTAGGAATAATCTTTTCAATAGGAAGGATAAAAGACAGATTTAAAGTCGAATTTCAAACCAATACAGACAAAAGCTTAAGTGCCAATGTCGTTGAAGGTATTCCATCAGGCGTTCATTATGTGAGTTTGAAAGAAGCTTGGTCAAATCCAACATTTACGCCGAATGATTACTTCAACGGAACGGCATTTAGGGTATATCAATTGCGAATTTTTATTGAGTTAATCAATGAAAACAAGGTATTCTTAACAGGCTTTGGATTGAACGCATCCTATCCAAAAATTAAAGAAAAAGCCATTCATTACAATCTCTATATGGGAGAAAAAAATGATTCAGACAGCGGTTATCAATCAAAAAATTTTCACAATCAATATATCCAAAATTTTTCTGAATTAGGTATTTTTGGCTTAATATTGTTGTTAATTATGTTGATAGCTAACATTAAAAATGCAATTAAATCAAAAGATTTTGTTCATTTTACTTTCGCAGTTCTAATGATAAGTTTATTTTTGACCGAATCATTTTTATGGAGACAAAGAGGTGTTGTGTTTTTTACTTTATTATACTGCCTTTTTAATTCAGGAATTATACAGAATAATTCCAAATCCGAAAAAATTATATGAAAAGAATATTAATTACGGGTGCTGCGGGGTTTTTAGGTTCGCATCTTTGTGATCGTTTTATTGCGGAAGGATATTTTGTTATCGGAATGGATAACTTGATTACCGGAGATTTAAAAAATATTGAACACTTATTCAAACTCAAAAACTTTGAGTTTTATCATCACGATGTAACCAAGTTTGTTCATGTGCCTGGAAATTTGGACTATATTCTTCATTTTGCATCGCCTGCAAGTCCAATAGATTATTTGAAAATCCCAATACAGACTTTAAAAGTTGGTTCTCTCGGAACTCACAATCTTTTAGGATTGGCTAGGGTAAAAAAAGCCCGAATCCTTATTGCATCCACTTCTGAAATTTATGGAGATCCATTGGTTCATCCGCAAACTGAAGAGTATTATGGTAATGTAAATACCATTGGACCAAGAGGTGTTTATGATGAAGCTAAGCGTTTTCAGGAATCAATCACAATGGCTTACCACACTTTTCACGGTGTAGAAACCCGGATCGTTCGGATATTCAACACTTATGGACCAAGGATGCGATTAAATGATGGACGTGTTATTCCCGCATTTATTGGCCAGGCATTGCGTGGCGAAGACTTAACCATTTTTGGAGATGGAAGTCAAACCCGTTCGTTTTGTTATGTTACCGATCAGGTAGAGGGAATTTTCAGACTACTTCATTCTGATTATGAACAACCAGTTAACATTGGAAACCCGAACGAAATTACAATTAAGGACTTTGCCGATGAAATTATAAAATTGACAGGTACCAATCAAAAAGTTGTTTACCATCCACTGCCTATCAATGACCCCATGCAACGACAGCCCGATACCACACGTGCCAAAAATATTTTAGGTTGGGAAGCCAAAGTTTCACGAGAAGAAGGAATGAAACTGACCTACGAATATTTCAAATCACTTTCGTCTGAAGAACTTTTAAAAGAAGAACACAAAGACTTTAAAGGATATATTCATTAGAAGTATATGGTTGCACAACAAACAGGTAGATACTCAAAATATATAAGGCCGATAAATATACTTTTCGATTTGGCCATTATCACTTCATTGAGCTTATATTCCTTTAAAGAACTGAATCTTAATCAGTTTTACTATTTGTTGTATCAAACTTTCACCTGGATTGTTATCGCCGTACTTGTAAAATATTATGAGGTCTACAGGTTTACAACGCCGGTAGAAATCGTCACTAAATTAGTTAAACAATTTAGTGTTTTTTTATTGGTTGTTATTGCTTTTTTCCCTTTTGCTAAAACTACAATCTTTAGCGGAAAAGCAATTGCAATTTTTATGACCGTAAGTTTTCTCGTTATTGTAACTTTCAAATATTTTTGGTTTTTCTACTTGAAAAAATACAGAATTGTAACAGGAAGCAATTTTAGAAATGCTGTTATAATTGGATTTACACCAGAAGCAATAAGACTAAAAGAAGTATTTGAAACCAGAAAAGATTATGGTTATAGATTCTTAGGGTACTTTTCAGATAAAAAGCAAAATCCGGAAGTTAAAGGAAAAATAGAAGATTTAGAGCAATTTGTGATTGACAACAAAGTAGACGAAATCTATTGCTCATTAAATGAAATCTCAAATGAAAAATTAAAGGAATTAGTTGAGTTTGCCGATGATAATAAAAAAGCGATAAAATTTATCCCGGATACAAAAGAGATTTATTCCAAAAATCTTAAAATAGATTACTATGAATTGTTTCCTGTTCTTTCGCTTCAAAAAACACAACTTCATCACCCGTTCATAAAAGGTCTAAAAAGAGGCTTTGATATTTGCTTTTCGTTGTTAGTGATTATATTTCTACTTTCCTGGCTTATTCCCTTATTGGCTTTATTAATAAAACTGGAGTCAAAAGGGCCGGTATTTTTTATGCAAGGCAGACCAGGAATGGATGAAGAGGAATTTTTCTGTTATAAATTTCGTTCCATGCAGGTAAACGGATTTACCGAACAGGAAGCCTCAAAAAATGACCCAAGGGTTACTAGAATGGGCAAATTTATGAGAAAAACAAGTATGGACGAATTGCCACAGTTTTTTAATGTATTGCTTGGCGATATGTCAGTTGTGGGACCAAGGCCACACTTATGGTCACAAAACAAAGCTTACGCCAGTAAAATAAAGAAATATATGGTTCGTCATTATGTAAAGCCAGGAATTACAGGTTTGGCTCAGGTGAAAGGGTTCAGAGGAGAAATTGAAACCGAAGAAGATATGGTAAACCGTATAAAACTTGATGTTTTTTATATAGAAAACTGGTCGTTAATCATGGACATTAAAATCATTTTCCAAACGGTATTTAATATCTTTAGGGGAGAAGATAAAGCTTATTAAAATGGATAGCTTGGTATCAATAATAACACCAACGTATAATTCTGAAAAATTCATTTCTGCTACAATTCAATCGGTTCAAAAACAAACCTACTCAAACTGGGAATTGATTATAATTGATGATTTTTCAACCGATAAAACGGTTGAGATTATCAATAATGAAATTAAATCAGATGCTAGAATCAAGCTATATTCTTTAACAAAAAATGAAGGCACAGGTGTAGCAAGAAACCATGGCGTTGATAAATCCAAAGGATCTTACATTTCTTTTCTGGACTCGGATGATTTATGGAAGCCAAATAAACTTGAAAGGCAATTGAATTTCATGAAAGAAAACAATTTACTATTTACTTTTAGTTTCTATGAATGTATTGATGATGCAGGAATTGATTTAAATATACGAAAAGAAGCACCGGGCCTTACGACCTATAAAAAATTGTTTTTTTGTAACTACATTGGGAATTCTACAGTAATTTATAATGCGGAAATTCTTGGAAAAATCCCTATAAATCAAATAAGGAAAAGACAGGACTGGATGTTGTGGCTTACCATTGTAAAAAAAATAAAAGCTGCCCAACCTGTGCCCGAAGTTCTGGCCTATTACAGAATAAGGAATAATTCGATTTCGTCTTCAAAAATGGATTTGTTAAAGTTCAATTTCAATGTTTACCATAAGTTCCATAAAATGAATTATTTTGCTTCATTTGGTTGTATTATGCTATTTATTTTCACACAACTTATTATTAAACCAAGATATAGTAAGAAAATATAAATTGTTTTATTTAACTAATGAAACAAATTGCTTTAATTTTCCGCTTTTGCTACGTTCTAGTTTATCTTTTCTGACAAATAAAAAAGTCAGACCATTTTCTAAATAAGTTGTAATGGCTTTTTCAATTTGTTGAATCTGAATTTCGGTTAACTCAAATTCACTTACATATTCAATGTTAAAAGTGTCGATTTTTGTTTGCTTAATCACAAATTCCTTCACATTACCATCGTCTTCAATGATGCTTTTTGTAACATAATAAAAGGTCAATCCTGGTGATTTTTTCCCGCTTGGTAAAACCGCCACATCATTGGTTCGGCCAATTAACTTCTTAAGAATAGGTTTCTTTGTGGTACTTTTTTCGTCTAAAATTCCAACATCGCCAATATCATATCTGATAAAAGGATGTGCTTTATTGTATAATGAAGTTATCACAATTCTTCCTTCTTTTCCAAATGGCAAAACATTGTTACTATTGTCTAAAATTTCCACAAATAACGTCTCTGAATTTACTTGTAATTCACCAGCAGCATTTTGAAACGCTATCAAATCGAGTTCAGAAGCTCCATATTCATTGATAACCGGAACACCAAATTGTTTTTCAAGCAAAATTTTATCATCATCAAAAAGCATTTCAGAAGTTACGATGCAACATTTCAATGTTGGGCACACTGTTGTTAAAACAACATTTTTCTTTTGTAAAAATTTAGCAAATAAAACTATGGAAGAAGTATATCCATTGATATAATCAAATTTTTTCTTTTCAAACTTCAGTAATACTTTTTCCAAAACTTCATCCGACAAATCGAAAATAGTGAAGCGATAACGATTGCTCAGCAAGTCTTTAAGGCGCTCTTTTTTGTTGCCAATGAAATCTAATGGGATTCCATAAAAACGTGCTTGCAACGATGAATTAAAATCAATTCCAAACCAGCTAAAACAACGAATGTTATTTGCCCAGGTTAAGGCATGGCAAAATTTATCCTTTGCGAAAATAAAAGGATCGCCACTAGAACCTGAGGTTTTGTTTACGTAGACGGTTGCTGGAGTAAATCCTTCCGAAAGTCTTTCTGCGAGGGGTTTTTGAAAATCTTTTTTAGTCATTATGGGAAGTTCATCCCAATGGTCAACAGATGTTTTTCCAACAAAATTTTGATATGATTTGTTGTGTCGCAAATGATAATCAACAATTTCCTTTTTCTTTTGATTGCTATAATTGCCATAATCAATTTCTGAAATAGTCATAATCTTTTTCAATTCGGCAGACGCTTCCTTTATAGGAAAACCATTTAACCGCAGCGATAAATTGAAAAAATTGAACATAAGACAATAAAAAAAGGGCTAACAAATGTCAGCCCTTAAAAATACTATTTTATTTGGAATTAATTTTTAAGAATCTTTACCACTTCTTTTTTGTTGTTAGAACTTACTTCGAAGAAATAAGCACCAGTAGAAAGGTTAGAAATATCTACCGTATTTTCAATTCCGTTTAATGATTTAGTCATCACTACTTTACCTGATAAATCAGTTACTGATAAATTTGCAGTATCAACATCCGGAGTAGAAATGGTTACTACTGAAGTAGCAGGATTAGGGTATACTTTATATTTAGCAGCGTTTCCAAAACCTGGCGTTGCTAAAGGACCAGATAATTTAAAAATACCCGCCGAACCAAGTGGATCACCATCACTAAAACCGGCACTCCAACCAACAGATGCCGTTAAAAATGCTGAGGCTCCTCTTTGAGTTGTCCCAGTTGGTTCAAGATCAGTCCAGGCCCCCCCGTTATTTGTACTAATAGATGTCCCAACGGGTGCAGCTTGGGAAGTAGCAACGATATTTGTAGTTCCGGGAATGTAATTAAGAATTCTACGAGTACCTGTAAAAGTTGTTCCTGCAGACCAAAGAGCTCCACCGTTTGTAGTAGTATAGTAAGTATAAACAGGAGTAGCAACGGTTCCCGATGTTTTTAATAAATAACCATTGGTAGCACTACTAAAAATTGCACTTCCACTATTTGCCGGTAAAGCAGCACCAAAATCAGTCAATGGCGCTTGAGCAGCTGTCCAAGTAGCTCCTTGGTCAGTGGTTCTGTATAATCTTCCTTTATTTGTTGGGAACCATAATGTACCTCCTGCAGCAATTGGCGTACTATTATACCCATATTCTCCACTTAACGGATTTGTTATGCTGGCACCTGGCACCTGAGTCCAGTTAGTACCACCATTTGTAGTTCTCCAAATTTCAAATTCACTACCTACAGGATCACCATAGGCAACACCAACAAGATTATTAAAAAAGTAAACCCCATTTAAGAAAGACGAACCAGCAGTTTGAAAACATGTTGCACATTGTTGCGTCCAGTTCATACCGTGATCGGCAGTTTTATAAATATAACCAACACCATTATTTGCGTCCCCGGAGATATTGTTTATAGCCGAAACCCAGGCAATTTCTGCGCTAACAGGAGATATATTATTTATTTCCCAAACCGTATTTCCCACATCTATAATTCCCGGAGTCCAAGTAGTTCCGCCATCAGTTGTTCTTGTAAATTCTTGAATATTAGCACCAAGACCAGAACCATCGTAGGCTAATGCCCATACAGTATTAGCATCGATAATGCTAATTTGGCTTAGACCTCTGCTCGCGTCAGGAAAGCCCGTTTCCTGAGAAATCCACTGAGCGTTTATTGTTGAGGTTAAAGCAATTAAAGAAAAAGTAAGTAATAATTTTTTCATAGTTTTTAGTTTTAAATAATTGAAAACAAAAATAACATTTTTATTTTAACCAACTTAAATTTTATTAAATCTTTAATAGAGAAAAGGTTATTTTTGCAATCAAAATTAAAAAGATGGTCATCTTACTACTTGGCTCCGGCGGAAGAGAACATGCTTTAGCATATAAAATCCTTCAAAGTTCAAAATGTTCAACACTTTTTGTAGCGCCAGGAAACGCCGGAACATCCGCAATAGCAACTAACATTTCCATCACTCCGACCGATTTTACGGCTTTAAAATCATTTGCCATTGTGGAAAAAGTTGAAATGGTTGTCGTTGGCCCTGAAGATCCATTAGTGTCAGGAATTTATGATTTCTTTAAAAATGATTCTGCATTACATCATATTTCGGTTATTGGACCATCAAAAGTTGGCGCTCAATTGGAAGGAAGTAAAGAGTTTGCCAAAGAATTTTTGGTAAAACATGAAATCCCAACCGCAGCGTATGATAGTTTTACGGCAGCAACTATTGAAAAAGGATGCGAATTTTTAGAAACCCTACACCCGCCCTATGTATTAAAAGCGGATGGTTTAGCCGCCGGAAAGGGCGTCTTAATTCTTCACGATTTAGAAGAAGCGAAAACAGAATTACGAAATATGTTGGTTCATGCAAAATTTGGCAATGCAAGTGGCAAAGTAGTTATTGAAGAATTTCTGGACGGAATTGAATTAAGTTGTTTTGTATTGACAGACGGTAAAAATTACAAAATTCTGCCAACGGCTAAAGATTATAAACGAATTGGTGAAGGAGACACGGGTTTAAATACCGGTGGTATGGGAGCAATTTCTCCAGTTCCATTTGCAGATGCTGTTTTGTTGGAAAAAATTGAAACCCGAATTGTAAAACCAACCATTCAGGGTTTACAGAAAGACGGAATTGAATATAAAGGTTTTGTTTTTATTGGATTAATCATTGTTAATGGGGAACCAATAGTAATTGAATACAACGTTAGAATGGGTGATCCCGAAACGGAAGTTGTAATTCCGAGAATAAAATCTGATTTAGTGGAATTATTTCAGGCTGTAAGCAATGAGAAATTAGATGAAATGTCGTTGGAAATTGATGAAAGAAGCGCTACCACAGTTATGATAGTTTCCGGTGGTTATCCTGAAGATTATGGAAAAGGCTACGAAATTTCAGGACTGGACAATATTGAAAATTCTCTTGTTTTCCATGCAGGAACAACAATAGAAAATGGGAAAGTAATAACCAATGGCGGAAGAGTTTTAGCAATCACTTCGTTTGGCGATGACTTCCAAGAAGCCATAAAAAAATCTTACCAAAATATAGTCAAGCTGCATTTTGATAAGATGTATTTTAGAAAAGATATTGGATTCGACTTACTTTAAGAAAGAATGGGCCGTGGTATCCTGGTTTTCTTCATTGTTAGCGCGGTGGATGGTTAATTGTTTACACCAGTAAACAATGTAATATCCACAAATTATTATCATAATCCAGCTAACAAGGTTAGCCAACCACCAACTGCTTAACTCTAAAGAACGCAAAAAATCAAGTGGTTTGAATAAAAAATCTACAAATAAAGATTGAATACCTTCAAAAAATGCTCTCATTTTATAAAATGTTATATTTACAGCACAAATGTATAAAATATCCTTATGATAACAAGCGTTTTTAAAAAATCTACATTGCTTAATAATGCTTTGGTGGTCGTTCTGCTGCTTCTTTTCTTTTTTATGTATCAATCAAGTGATTTGCTTACAACGATTTTTTCCAATGGATTTTATAAAACGGCAGCTCTTGTTTTGCTATTATTGGCTTCCTTTTTCCTGGTAAACTTTACGGTAAAAAAGAACAACCTTACGAGAAATAGCAGTTATACTATTTTATTTTTCTTATTGTTTCTGCTCATTTTTCCGGCTGTTTTTAATAATTCTAATTTATTGTTTGCCAATTTTTTTCTTCTCCTGGCTATCCGAAGAATGATTTCACTGCAAACGTTAAAAGCGCCAAAAGAAAAGATTTTCGATGCTTCGATGTGGATTTTCATAGCCAGCTTATTTCATTTTTGGTGCATTCTCTTTATTTTATTGGTATATATCTCCATTATTTTTCACGTTTCAAGAGATTACAGGAACTGGCTTTTGCCATTTTTAGCTTTTTTTGCAACCGCGATTATATTTATGGTTGGTGCTTTAGCATTTGATCAAACATGGATAACCCACATTTTAAATCAAACCCAAACTAATTTTGAATTGGATTATTTTAGCAATAATTATCAAAATATTGCTCTTTCATTTTTTGTTGTTATTGCCTTATATTTTCTGTCATCATTGATTTTTTCCCTGACCAACAAACCTTTGATTTTACAAGCTTCTTATAAAAAAATGATTTTCGGAGTTATAATCGGAGTAACAATATTTCTGATTTCGCCTGAGAAAAACAATGACATGTTGATTTTTACTTTTATGCCATTAGCAGTAATGTGTACCATAAACATTGAATCTTCCCAAAACAAAATGTATCAGGAAATCGTATTGTTATTAATTATTTTGGGATGTTTTTTTAGCTATTTTTCTCAGCTATAATTTGCTTCCATACGCCAAATCTCCGGCGTCGCCAAGGCCAGGCACGATGTAGTTTTTCTCGTTTAGTTTTTCATCTATCGCAGCTATCCAAAGATGGCAGCTATCCGGAAGATTTTGCTTCAGGTATTCAATACCTTCGGGTGCCGCAATTACAACCGCAATATGGATTTCTTTTGGTTTTTGTTCCAAATGTAACTTGTTTAAAACCGCCACCATCGAATGGCCTGTGGCAAGCATCGGGTCAATCATAATGAGGTTTTTATTTTCAAAAGAAGGTGCAGCCTGGTATTCAACCAAAATCTCAAAATCATCATCGTTTTTATAATGATGGCGATAGGCAGAAACAAAGCCATTTTCCGCATTGTCAAAAATATTCATAAAACCCATATGTAATGCCAATCCGGCCCGAAGTATGGAACACAAAACTACATTGTCGGCAATGGTTGTGGTGTGTTTAATGCCTAACGGAGTTTGAACATCAATAGCTTTGTATTCTAAAGTTTTACTCAATTCATACGCCATTATTTCACCTATTCGTTCAATGTTTTTCCTGAAACGCATGCTGTCTTTTTGAATGTTGACATCGCGAATTTGGGCTAAAAAATGATTGAGGATACTATTGTTTTCCGAAATATTATGAAGTTGCATGAATGTGGAATTTGTATGTTTAGGTAAAAGTATAAAAAACTATCTTTGCCCCCGAGACTTTAGTCGAATTTATAACCCGAACCGCCAAAGCGGGAACCGAACGAAGTTAAATAAATAAAATTTAAAATTATGTTTTCAAAATTAGCCTATTCTATATTTGAACAAAGCATCAGGGATTATCATGTTCATGACAACGTAGACCAACCGGTTAACAATCCGTATCCAAAAGAGAAGATAGAACATTTGTTGTATTTTAAGAATTGGATTGATACAGTTCAATGGCATTTTGAAGACATTATTCGTGACCCAAACATTGATCCGGTTGCTGCTTTGGTTTTGAAAAGAAGAATCGATGCTTCCAACCAGGAGCGAACCGATATGGTTGAATATATCGACAGCTATTTTCTTCAAAAATACAGCAATGTTAAAGTAAAAGATATCGCTAAAATAAACTCCGAAAGTCCAGCCTGGACGATTGACAGACTATCCATTTTAGCATTAAAGATTTTCCATATGACAGAAGAAGCCAATCGTGCTGAAGCTTCACAAGAACACCGAGATAAATGCCAGTTAAAATTAAATGTCTTATTGGAACAAAGAACCGATTTGTCAACAGCAATTGATGATTTATTGACCGATATTGAAAATGGCGACAAATTTATGAAAGTGTACAAGCAAATGAAAATGTACAACGATGATGATTTGAATCCGGTTTTGTACCAAAATAAAAAATAAACCGGCAATCTTTTGTCAAAACCAATCGAACATATAGCTGTCATCCGATTATCTGCCATGGGCGATGTCGCGATGACAGTTCCTGTTATTAGAGCATTTGTTGAACAATCCCGAAGCGTCGGGACAAGTGTGAAAATCACGGTTGTTTCCCGACCGTTTTTCAAACCTTTTTTTGACGGAATTGAAAATGTGAATTTCTTTGCAGTTGATGTTAAAGAAAGACACAAAGGTTTCCTGGGCTTATTGAAATTATATTCCGATTTAAAGAAATTAAACATTGATGCTGTTGCCGATTTGCACAATGTGTTGCGTTCACAAATTATCCGAAACTTATTTGCCTTAAGCGGAAAAAAAGTAGCTTTTACGGATAAAGGCAGAGCAGAAAAAAGAGCTTTAACCCGAGCCCAAAATAAAGTCTTCAAGCCAACCAAAACAATGATTGAAAGGCATGTTGAAACGTTTAAAAAACTGGGTTTTAAACTCGATTTATCTAATCCACAGTTTCCTCAAAAAGCGGATTTATCAAAAGAAATTTTAGAAATTTCAGGCGAAAAAGCAAATCACAAGTGGATAGGAATCGCGCCATTTGCCCAATACGACAGTAAGGTTTATCCGCAGGATTTGATGCAGAAAGTGATTGATGAATTGTCATCAGATTCAAATAATAATATCTTTCTTTTTGGCGGAGGAAACAAGGAAAGTGAAATCCTGAATTTGTTTGCTTTAGGAAAAGATAACGTCATTAACGTTGCCGGGAAACTCAAACTTCCACAAGAATTGGATTTAATCTCTAACCTTGATGTAATGCTTTCTATGGATTCTGGGAATGCACACATTGCCGCAATGCTTGGGTTAAAAGTGATTACGCTTTGGGGCGCAACGCATCCTTTTGCGGGATTTGCACCATTCAATCAACCGTTGGAAAACTGTTTGGTTTCCGACAGAGAGAAGTTTCCGCAATTGCCGACATCGGTTTATGGGAATAAGAAAGTTAAAGGTTATGAAGAGGCTATGCGAACAATTCCTGTTGAAGCTATTGTTGAAAAAATTAGAGCCAAGACCGATCTGCTGTATGAAGCAAGACCGCTTCGCTGAAAGAAGAAATCTATATTCTTTTCTCTTGCTTCTTGCTCTAATTATACATCATCATAATCAACATAAATGGCTGCAGAAGTGGGATGTGCCTGACACGTTAAGATCAATCCTTCGGCAATTTCACTATCAGTTAAAATAGTATTCTTTTTCATTTCGGCTGTTCCGTTAGTAATTCGCGCCAGGCAGGAACTACAAATTCCACCCTGACAGGAATAAGGCGCATCAATTCCCTGTTTCAAAGCGGCTTCGAGAACCGTTTGCTTTTGCGACATTTCAAAAATAGTTTCTTCATCATCAACCATCACGGTAATTTTGGTGTGTCCGGTATGCGTCTCAGCACTTGGATTATCGTTCGTTGTAGATGTAGAAAACAATTCGAATTTGATATTTTCCTCAAGAATATTGTGGGTTGCCAAAACATCAGAAACCAAATTAATCATGGCTTCCGGACCACATAAATAGAATTTATCAAACTCTTTTTCCTTGTGTTTATTATTCAAAACAAAATTAACGGTCGACTTCTCAATGCGTCCAAAAAGCTCACCATCGGCTTTAGCTTGGCTAAAAACGTAATGAACAAAAAAGCGCCCAACATATTTGAGTTGCAGCTCGTGTAACTCATTGTAAAAAATAGTTTCATCCGGAGTTTTGTTGCCATAAACCAAAACAAAAGTACTTTTTGGTTCGCTTTCCAAAACCGATTTCAGGATAGACACAACCGGCGTAATGCCACTACCTGCAACAAAACCGGCATAGTTTTTCAAGTTAGAAAACGATGGCTCGAAAGTAAATTTTCCTTCCGGTTGACCAACTTCCAAAATATCCCCAACCTTTAAATTTTCATTCGCAAATTTTGAAAAATGACCTTCTCTAACAGATTTTATCGCAATTCGCAATTCGCCACTATTAGGTGAAGAACAAATTGAATAGGCACGACGAATTTCCTGTCCGTCTAAAGTTAGTTTTAGGTTTACGTATTGACCCGCCGTGAATTGGTATGCAGCTTTTAATTCGGCAGGTATATTGAAAGCAACAGAAATGGCATTAGGAGTCTCGTGTTTTACTTCCTTAATCTGTAATTTATAAAATGAATGCATGTAAAATAATTTTTGCAAAGGTAAGAAATGATTAAGTTTTAAGGAAATATAAAAACAACACATAAGATTATTATGTATAACCCGTTGGGTGTAATTATTTGAAGTAAAATAAATTGATTAGATATTGGTCAAGATACTGAAATTCAGTATCTTGATGTCGCCAAACAAACCAATATCTATGTCAAATATAGTAAAAAATTATTTTAGAGTTTTAGAAG
>NZ_JANXTI010000019.1 GCF_025352425.1 Flavobacterium sp. | reverse complement strand
ACTTCTAAAACTCTAAAATAATTTTTTACTATATTTGACATAGATATTGGTTTGTTTGGCGACATCAAGATACTGAATTTCAGTATCTTGACTAATATCTAATCAATTTATTTTACTTCAAATAATTACACCCAACGGGTTACTTTAAGAAACAGTTAATGAATTGTAGCTCGTCTATTTTTCCTTTTTCGAATAAATCATTGTGAGCCAACAAATCTTCATTTGGACCATCTAATCCTAACTTTTTAAACTCCTCGTTAGAATGTTCTTTTCTAAGATTAATGAAAACATCTCCGAAATCGAAAATTATAGTGTTAATCATGGTTGAAATAAAGTTTAAGTTGGTCGTCCTTGATGTTTTTTATTTGAAAATTCCCATTTAACTCCGGTGCTTTTGTGCCACTTTTTAAATGAATGTTTCCTATAAAAATCCTAGCTTCATCCCAAAGATTATCATCTATAAAACTTTGAAGTGTTTGTTTTCCGCCTTCAATTAGTATAGAATGAATGCCATATTTATATGAAATATCAGCAATTGTTTTGGTTAGCTTGATATCAAAGATAGCATTTTCATAAATACAATTTTCACTAAATGTTAAATTTTCTTGTTCGGTTATAATAATGGTTTTTGATTTTCCGTCTTTCACAAAAAAGGCATCTGAGATTTTTCCGGTTCTGTCCAAAACAATTCGTACCGGATTTTCACCTGACCAATCCCGAACATCCAATTTTGGATTATCGTCTAAAACTGTAGTAGTTCCTGCCAAAATAGCCTGTTCTTCGCTTCGCCATTTGTGTACCAATTGTCTTGAGAATTCATTGGAAATCCAAACAGGTTCTTTTTTGTACTTTGTTAATGGTGCTATAAACCCGTCCTGACTTTCAGCCCATTTCAGTATGATATAAGGACGCTTTTTTTGATGAAACGTAAAAAAACGCTTATTCAATTCGTAGCATTCCTTTTCTAAAACACCGACAGTTATATTGGTACCATTTTCGATTAATCGTTTAATTCCGCTTCCGGCTACTTTACTGTTTGGGTCAATCTTTCCAACGATAACATTTGGAATTTTATGCTTAATAATTAAATCACAACAAGGCGGCGTTTTTCCAAAATGACTGCAAGGTTCAAGTGAAACATAGATAGTAGCTTTTGCCAATAATGATTTGTCTTTTACCGAATTTACAGCATTAGCCTCGGCATGAGGTTCGCCGTATTTTCGGTGCCAGCCTTCGCCAATTATTTCATTATTGTAAACAATAACACAGCCCACTAAAGGATTCGGATAGGTTGTTCCCAAACCATTTTTGGCCAATTCTATGCAGCGTTTTATGTAAAATTCGTGTATCTTCACGGCACAAAAATAAGATATTACTTTTATAATGGATGGTATCGTAATAAGAGAAATCAAAAAGAAAGATAACCCGCAAATTGCAGCGGTTATCCGGGAAGTTTTTATTGCAGATAATTTTCCAAAAACAGGAACTGCCTTTGCGGATGCGCAATTGGATTTTATGTTTGAAGTCTATGATAAACAGAAAGCAACCTATTTTATTATAGAAAATAACGGTAAAATCATTGGAGGTGCTGGCGTTTCTCAATTGGAAAGTTCTGAGGAAAACATCTGTGAACTTCAAAAAATGTATTTTCTGCAGGAAGCCCGCGGCAAAGGAATTGGTTTTCAGATGATAGAAATATGTTTGGAAGAAGCGACAACATTGGGTTATACCAAATGTTATCTCGAAACTTTGCCGGAAATGCTAACAGCCCAACATCTTTACAAAAAGGCCGGTTTTGAATACCTATGTGCACCAATGGGGAATACAGGTCACACTACCTGCCCGGTGTGGATGATAAAGGATTTATAAGATGCAAATCAAAAACTATAAAGACATTCTTAAGAAGGAGTTACAATCGATTTATGACGAACAGGAAGTCGATAGTTTTTTTAATATTATATTAGAAAAACTGCATGGTCTTAAGCGAATAGATTTGGCTCTCAGCCCGGAAAAGGTAATGGATGGCACTCATTTAAGGCAATGGAAAAATATTGTCTCAGAATTAAAAAAGCAAAAGCCTATACAATACATTTTGGGTGAAACGGAATTTTATGGTCTACCTTTTTTGGTTAATGAATCCACTTTAATTCCAAGACCGGAAACGGAAGAATTAGTAGAATGGATTATTAAAGAAGAAGCAGGAAGCAAAAAGCAAGAGGAAAGACTAATAATTCTCGATATAGGAACAGGTTCGGGCTGTATTGCTGTTTCACTAGCCAAAAACATATCACGTTCAGAAGTTTTTGCGATAGATATTTCTGAGAAAGCTTTGGCTACAGCCAAAAAAAATGCCGAAGCCAATAACGTGAGAGTTGATTTTATTTTGAATGACATTTTAAAAGTAGGTGACTTAAAACAGCAATTTGATATTATAGTCTCCAATCCGCCTTATGTCCGAATTTTAGAAAAGGCCGAAATCAAGCCCAATGTTTTACAATATGAGCCACATTTAGCTTTGTTTGTTGAAGATACTGATGCGCTGCTTTTTTATAGAAAGATAGCGCAACTTGCTAGGAAAAATCTAGATCCAAATGGAAAATTGTACTTTGAAATCAATCAATATTTAGGAAAAGAAACGGTTCAGTTACTTGAAGATTTAGACTTCAGAAATGTTTCTTTAAAAAAAGACATTTATGGAAATGACAGGATGATTTCCTGCTCGTTGTAATTATTCGTAACGCAATGCCTCGATTGGATCAAGTTGGGAAGCCTTGATTGCAGGATACAATCCGGAAACTAAGCCAACAATAAAACTGGTTATAAATGCAGCAATAATGGCACTCCAAGGCGTCACGAAAGTTAATTTAAGAAGCGTTGAAATTCCGTAACCGACTAAGATTCCGAGAATAATACCAAAGATGCCGCCCAACTGACCAACAGTTAACGTCTCAATAAAAAACTGCATCGCAATAGCGCTTTTTTTGGCTCCAAGTGCTTTTCTTACGCCAATTTCCCGGGTTCTTTCGGTTACAGAAACTATCATAATATTCATGAGGGCAATTGATGAGCCAAGAATGGTAATAATTCCAATTATCCAGGCGGAAGCTCCCAATACATCTGTAATGCCTTCAATTTTGTGAAGCAAATCGTCACTTCTGGAAATCCCGAAATTATCTTCTTCTACCGGATTCAGTTTTCTGATTTTGCGCATTGTTATTATTGCGTTGTCAATAGCCGCTTCCAATAATTCCGTTTTCTGAATCATCGTACTCAATGAATAATTGATATCTGGCTGTGAAAATAACGAACGCGCTACCTGAATCGGAATCATAAGACGCAAATCACGGCTGTTGCCAAAAGTAGAGCCTTTCTCTTTTAACACACCAATAACCTTGAATTTGGCACCACGTATTGATAGCGTTTTTCCTATCGGATTGGTATCTTTCAATAATCCTTTTGTCGCGAAATCAGAACCAACAATGCAGGAATACACATTATTTGAAATATCAAAAGGGTTAAAATTTCTACCTTGTGTAACTTCCAAACCGGAGTTTGCTATATAATATTCATCGATACCCAAAACAGAAATTTCGGGATCCGTTTTTTGATTTTCATATTTCACTTCCGCATTTGAAGCTGCTGTAAAAGACAACGACGTTTGGGTTAAAGGATAATTGTATGTTTCTTTAAAAGCTTTGGCTTCAGGATAGGAAATGATTGGATTTATTTTTTCAACTTCATTTCCGCCTTCTTCCCTAAGCGTGTTTTCATATTGATTTATATTAAAAGTATTAGAACCCATTGAGGCAAAAGTGGAAGTCAGATTGTATTTAAAAGCAGAAACGACCGTTAAGACTGCAACCAATGCGGTAATTCCGATAGCGATAATAACGATGGTTAAAATGGTACGAAGCAACTGTGTTCTGATGGAACCCAACGCAATTTTTATATTTTCCCTAAAGAGTCCGATTCCTAACATATGGCAAATTTGACACTAAAATACAGTTTTTGTTACAGGAATATTTACATTCAGATATAAAATATGGATATTTGCAAAGTCAATTACGAATTACGAATTAGGAATTACGCTTTGCAGCTAATTTTTAATAATTCGTAATTAATAATTCGTAATTAATAATTATTAAAAAATGGCATCAAAACCAAGTATTCCAAAAGGCACACGAGATTTTTCACCGGCAGAGGTTTCTAAGCGTAACTATATTATTTCTATAATGAGACATCATTTTGAGAAATTTGGTTACCAACCAATAGAAACGCCTTCGTTTGAAAACTCGGATACCCTGATGGGAAAGTATGGGGAAGAAGGTGATCGTTTGATTTTTAAGATATTGAATTCGGGTGATTACCTTGATAAAGTGTCAACGGATCAGTTGCAAACTATAAATTATAAACAACTTACCGGTAAGATTTCTGAAAAAGCATTACGCTATGACCTGACCGTTCCGTTTGCAAGATACGTAGTGCAACACCAAAGCGAAATTGAGTTTCCGTTTAAACGTTATCAAATACAGCCTGTTTGGCGTGCCGACCGACCGCAAAAGGGACGATTCAGAGAGTTTTATCAATGTGATGCCGATGTTGTAGGTTCCACATCATTATGGCAGGAAGTGGAGTTGGTACAATTGTACGATTCGGTTTTTACCGATTTAGGTTTGAATGGCGTGACGATTAAAGTCAATAACAGAAAAATTTTATCGGGCATCGCCGAAGTAATTGGTGCTTCGGAAAAACTGATTGACTTTACTGTGGCTTTAGACAAGCTCGATAAAATAGGCGAGGATGGCGTTAAAAAAGAAATGCTTGAAAAGGGTATTTCGGAAACGGCTTTGCAAAAAGTACAACCTTTATTTAGTTTCACAGGAACGATTCAGGAGAAATTAGAAAAACTAACACAATTACTTTCTTCTTCTGCCGAAGGTAAAAAAGGAGTGGAAGAATTGCGTTTCATTTGTGACAACGTTACTAAATTAGGCTTGCAAAAAGCGATTTTAGATTTAGATGTAACGCTGGCCCGAGGTTTAAATTATTATACCGGAGCTATTTTTGAAGTTACCGCACCAAAAGAAGTTGATATGGGTTCCATCGGCGGCGGCGGGCGTTATGATGATTTGACCGGAATATTCGGGTTGAAGGACATGAGCGGTGTTGGAATTTCGTTTGGTTTGGACAGGATTTATTTGGTGCTTGAAGAACTGAATTTGTTTCCGGAAACAGTTACCACGGCTACTAAAGTGATATTTTTGAATTTGGGCGAAAGCCAGACTTTTGAAGCCATGAAAGCTATTATGCTACTTCGCAACCAAAACATCAAAGCTGAAATGTATCCTGATTCCGCCAAAATTGACAAACAATTTAAGCATGCCGAACGCAGAGGAATTCCTTTTGTGGTTAAAGAAATTGAGGGTTCAAACTTTACTTTAAAAGATATTCATAGCGGCGAGCAATTTCAATTGGATTTACATAGTCTCATTAGCAAGCTTTCTTGATTTTTAGGTAACAGATATAAACAAAAAATCCCCATAGTTGGGGATTTTTGTCTTGTAGAAAAAGGCAAATTAGTGTCAAATAAAGTGCAGAACAAGATCTTATTTTAGTATTATTTTTTTAGTTATATCGCCACCATCAGTAATTACTTTTACGATATAAGTTCCTGTACTTAAATCGGAAATCTGTAATTGAATGTCTGCTTGGTTTTGGTTGTTAATTTTCCAATCCATTATTTCTTGTCCTAATAAATTGAACAATAACACAGATTTCACAGCCACTTCCTGTAACTCGTTTTTAATGTTTATCATGTTGTTGGCCTGAGAATGTATCACACTAATTCCATGACTTACTACAGTATTATCAACTGTTCCAAGTGAAGAGCCATTTGTGAATCGCAATGAAAATCTTGTATCATAAGTCCCTGCAGGTAAATTGATTTGGAAGTTTTGATCCTTGATGCTATGGTAAATAGAAGTCACATTGTCATAGATGTATATTTCCTGAGCATTATCAAAGTTTTCTTTTCCATCTACAACAAAGGTAACATCGCCAGCCACTGCATTTTTAACACCTAATGGATAGATATTATTTACATTAAAGTAACCTTCACCGTTAATGTTTAATTTCTGGGTTCCATTGATAAAATACATATCATTAGTAAGTGTTTCAATGCTTAAACCATCATAACCACTATCAAATCCTGCAGTTGCATGTTGGTTCATAAATCCTAACAATACTTGTCTGTGATAATTGTCGGTCGAATTGTAACCAAGTCTCAATTTCATAAACTGTTCTTCCACAAAACTATCATGTTGATTGTTAAATGCAGGATTGGTAACAGAAACCGGGCTATTATTCTGTTTAAACATAGTATATGAAGTTGCGTCATCTTCTTTAACGAATAGTCTTTGACCATTGTTAAATGTAATAGTTCCACCTGAAGCAGTTCCGGTTACAAAGAATCCTTGTCCAACTGGGATGAATCTTTTCGGAGTTTTACTACTTGAACCTAAGCCGCTCACACCTGCCGGAGCAACGGGTGCAGTTCCCCCCGTTTTGGTATAAGTTGCATAGCCGCCTTGATACTGTGCAGTTGCGTGAACAGTATTAGTGCTGTAGTGTTCCCAGATATATAATGTTCCTATTATGCTTGCTGCATTGTCATCAATAAACTGATTGGCATCGATAGCAGAAGCGTATGGATTACCACATAGGTTTAAATTATTTGGACCCACAGTAGAGGTAATAGTTCCATTATTTGGTTTTCCAACGAAAGTATAATTCTGATCCGCCGCTGCTGAACCACATCCTTTCATGGTGTATCCTTGTCCGGCCAATAACGTTCCATTTGGACCGGCAGATGACCAGTTAGCATAACTGTTTGATGAATTTTGGAATTTAAAAATCCAATAGCTACTCAAGGTGATAGGGGTAGTTGGCGAACCATTCACTCCGGTTGTCCATTGTAGGTTTTGTATATTATTTGCATCGGTACCGTCTTTCATTACTCCGGCTACTGTAAATCCGTGATTGATTGTTGTACTGTTTATTGAACTAACAGGCGAAGACCAATAGTTGTAATTATATTTTATGGCTTGACCTTGTTGGTCTCTCTCTAAAGAACCTGAGCTAGTAACATCTAATTCAGAATTGGTTGATTGAACGAATTGGGATTTTCCAACTAAATCAATTTTACCATTTAGCAACATATACCAATCATTTTGGATTTTTGTATTATTGGCCATGCTAACAGTTACTCCCGGATCAATAAACATTGCCAGATCGGTACTGTTTCCAGTTTCAGTAATGTCGTGTTTCACTTGAATTATGGAATAATCTAAATCTAATACATCTAAACCTCTGATATCTTTTGTAGCATCGTTAACCGCCGTTGAAAGTGTACCGGTTCTTATTGTTACAAAAGCATAGGAGCTTGTTGTACATTAACCCGTTGGGTGTAATTAAATAATTTGATTTTTAATATTGTTTATTGGTCTATCAAATATGAATTTATTGATATATTGAACCAAAGTTAATGCTGTTATTTTAGCTAAAATTCTTGTTTTAAATCCTTCAAAAGAT
>NZ_JANXTI010000018.1 GCF_025352425.1 Flavobacterium sp. | reverse complement strand
CTTCTAAAACTCTTAAATAATTTTTAACTATATTTGACATGAATATTGGTTTGTTTTGCGACTTCAAGATACTGAATTTCAGTATCTTGACCAATATTTAATCAATTTATTTTTACTTTAAATAATTACACCCAACGGGTTGTTAATTACTATTTCGGTTACTAAAAAATAAAGGGTATAAAAACTTAACTTTGCGTGCTTAAAATTTTAATCATGTCTGATACCATCGAAAAAATAAAATGCTTAATTATAGGTTCGGGGCCTGCGGGTTATACCGCTGCTATTTATGCCGCCAGGGCTAATATGTTCCCCGTTTTATACCAGGGAACACAACCCGGAGGGCAATTAACAACCACCAATGAAGTAGAAAACTGGCCCGGAAACCCGGAAGGTATTACCGGTCCGGAAATGATGATTAATATTCAGGAACAAGCGAAACGTTTTGGAACCGATGTCCGTGATGGATGGGCGACCAAAGTTGATTTTTCGGGTAGTGTTCATAAAGTTTGGATTAACGATACCAAGGAAATCCATGCCGAAACGGTGATTATTTCAACGGGGGCTTCGGCTAAGTATTTAGGGATTTCTTCTGAGCAGCATTATCTGCAAATGGGCGGGGGAGTTTCTGCCTGTGCGGTGTGTGATGGTTTCTTTTATAGAAATCAGGAAGTGGTAATTGTTGGTGCGGGAGATTCAGCTTGTGAAGAAGCACACTATTTATCAAAGCTTTGTAAAAAAGTTACGATGTTGGTGAGAAGTGAGAAATTCAGGGCTTCGAAAATAATGGAAGCGCGCGTCCGCAAAACAGAAAATATTACCATATTAATGAACCATGATACGGTTGAGGTTTTAGGTGACGGGCAAGTGGTGACAGCAGTGAAAGCAAAAAATAAAACAACCGATGAAATTTTTGATATTCCTGCAACAGGGTTCTTTGTTGCCATTGGCCACAAGCCAAACACTGATATTTTTGCCGACTATTTGAATTTGGATGAAACAGGTTATATCATTAACGAACCGGGAACTTCCAAAACCAATGTAAATGGCGTTTTTGTTGGTGGTGATGCTGCCGATCATGTTTACCGTCAGGCGGTGACTGCTGCGGGAACGGGCTGTATGGCGGCTTTGGATGCGGAACGTTATCTGGCTGCGAAAGAATAATTACGAATTACGCTCATTAAATATCTATTAAAAAATCCCGCCTTTTTTGAGACGGGATTTTTTTATTTTGAGGTTTTTTTTCTGAGTATGGCACTATCTGCTAAGTGTTTGATTTCGATTTTTATGGGTTCGCCATACAATTCTATCTCGCCATTTCCCGAAGCATCAAGGGTAGCAATGTTACTGATGCCGATGCTGCTTTTGGCATAACCGCTAACTTCCACCAAAGCGTTCTTTGCTGTTAGCTTTTTACCTGTAAAGTCTGTGTTGTTATCCAAACGCAGTTTTAAATCTAAAATATCCCCTTCAACATCGGCAGAGGATTTCTGATACATGTCAAATCTCATTTCGCCGGAAGAGATAAGCGCTTTTACATACGCACTCTTGCTTACGTCAACGGCTGTTTTTTCCGATTTTAAATTGAGTTCCACTTTTGATTTATCGTTAGCCATCAACGTGAAGTTTTTGGTTTTAGCATTCAAAAACAATTTAGAATAGTCATAACTCTTAAAGGTTACATTATCTAAAACCACATCAGATAAAGCAGTCACATTGGTTTCATCTTTGGCAATGAGCATGTTGAACTTGTCGTTGTATGTCAAACGCACGCTCAATTTTTTATAACTCGATATATCTTTGGATGTGGAAATCCTGAGGTTTTTACCAGTTAACTTATATTCGACAAATTCTATCAGATTGTCATCTGCCTCAATTTCGATACCACAATCATCACCTTTAATCAAAAATATTTCCAGGTTGTCCTCCACTTCAAGCGATTCAAAGTCGCCAACTTGTTTTTGTTCAAGCTTAACAATTTTGGAGCCTTTTACTTTTTCTTTCTTTTGTGCAAAGGTCAGAACAGTCAGTAAAAGGAAACTTAGTGTAATTATTTTTTTCATGAATGTACAATCTATGTTGTGCCAAAAATAGAAAATAAAACATCCCAATTATCATTGCGATGTTTTATTAACTTATTCTTTGGAAACACTTCCGCCGGAACTCTCTTCCTTCACAACAGTTTTGGGAGAACTGCTGTAATCGATTGAGCCTCCGCTGGATGCTTTCGCATTTAAACTCACTATTGGATTTACATCCGTTGAACTGCCGCTTGATGATTCGGAAACGACCTCATTCACTAATAATCCACGGGCGTCAATTTCACTTCCGCTTGAAGAATGAGTTGTAAGTTTTAGTGCTTTCCCTTTTACTGTCAGGCTGCCACCGCTACTTGTTTCACATTTCACATTATCAAATTCAAGGTTTAAATCAGCTTCACTTCCGCTGCTGGCTTTTACCTCAATATCGGTTCCGCTAAATGTATTTTTGGTAGTGACAGATGCACCGCTGGTTGTTGTAAGCGTCATAAGTGAAGGCAGTTTTACACGAATGTTTTTTGCAGTAGCTTCATCTATATTTTCATCTGAAGTGATGAAAAGCGTTCCGTTTTCAACTTTGGTAGTAATATGTTCCTGCAAGTTCTGATCGGCTTCCACTTCAACAAAATAAGTATCGGCTTGTTCCAATGTTACATTTAAACCGCGACTTACATCTACTTTTGAAAAGTTACCTTCAACGTTACGTTTTTCGGTTATTACTTTACCGTTTCCGTCAAGGCCTTCACCCCAACTAATATTTGTGTGGCATGAGCTGAATAATACTGCTGCTATGGTTGCGGCAATTATTTTTGTGCAGAATACAATGAACTTTACCATGTTTAGTTAGTTTTAATTATTACTCCGTTTTTATCCTGTGTTAGTCTACCTTTTTCCTCAGATTTTGCCGGCTTTGAAGTTTCATTCACGATTACACTTTGCCCGTTAACTTTAACAGTAGTTGTTACAACGCTGTCAGCCTCTTTAGTATTAGTCTGAATATTGATATCATCAGCATTGTCAACATCATTATATTCATTTTCATCGGCTGGGCAATTCAAACATTTTACCTGTGAATTTCCCACTTTATATATATAGTCTTTTGAACTAAAGTGCAAATTGAAAAATTCGTTGTCGGTTCTGTCATAATTTTGAACCGTTTCGTCAGCTTTGAACAAAGTTCCTTTTGGTAAGTACAGGAACAATGCTACTTCTTGGCCTCTGAATTTATTGGCAACATCAGTCAATAAATAATTGTCTAAAATTAATTGATTTCCTTCAATTTTATAGCCGTATTTTATTTTTTCTGCTCTGGTTCTGGCTTCTGCGGCTGATTTTCCAACGGCCAATCTTTCAATTTGGATGTAAGGTAATGCCTCTTCCGTTTTCATAACTTCGATAGTCACATTATTAGAATAGATTATTTCATTGTTTTTCTCGTCTTGCGTTAATGTAAAATCGGTATTATGGTAATTATCTTTTGAATAAAAGTCATTGTTTTTAAATTTCACAAACAACGTATCTGTTGGCGCTATATTGATTGTTTCTTTTTTAACTGATTTTCCATCAAAAGCTATTTGTGTGGCTTCGTTTATTCCTAATGAAATTAAGATTCCAACCGCAATAACCCAGATTCCAAGCAAGCTGTATTTTGCAATGTTGCCAATTGATTTTAAGTTGGTTACCAATAGTTTTAATCCAAGTATTAAGAAAAAGAACATTGGTATTCCAAATGCTAAAAGAAAGAGTATTCCCTGCACCCAGATCGGTGTTTCCAGACCAATTGGTGTACTGATATGATTTAATATGTAATTATCGGGCATTGACGAAGAGAACATCAATATTATTGAAGCAATGCAAATTCCGAGTAAAGCAAGCGAGGAAAAAACGACAATGATAGCGCCTAATATTTTCGCAAATACTTTGAATACATTCATCAAGACATCACCAAGTCCGTTAGCTACTTTAGTAGCACCGGCTTTTGCTTCATTTCCCATTTTATCATAATCGGCACTTTTAAACTTGTTAGCTACGCTGTCAAATTCTTCTCTTACTTTTTTTTCGATATTGGAAATGGTAACAGGTTCGCCCGTCATTTCTAATTTTTCGCTTGTAGTTATTGCCTTTGGCATTGCTATCCAAAGAATAATGTAAGCTATAAAACCTGTTCCGAATCCGAAGAACAATATCAGGAATAATATTTTTACCCATACGGCATCAACTCCGAAATAGTGCCCTAAACCTGTACAAACACCGGCAATGGTTCCTCTGTCTTTATCGCGATACAGTTTTCTTGATTTTGTATACGAATAAGATGATTCCGGAGCTTTGTTGTCTGAATCGTCGTCAATTCTGTAATCTTCAGGCTGACCCATTACTACAATTACTTCATCAACATCTTTGTTATTGATTACGTGTTTGTCGCTTTTTTGTTTCTCTGTAAGTAGCTCAGCCACACGCATTTCAATATCTTTCATGATTTCATCCTGACCGGAAGAATTAGAAAGCGAGCGTTTTATTGCCTCGAAATATCGAGTTAATTTTTGGTATGCATCTTCATCAATGTGAAAAATTAAACCACCTATATTAATATTTACTGTTTTGTTCATGATTTCTTTGATTTTTTAGTTGTGATGATGTTTACGGCATCCGACAGTTCGGTCCATGTGCCATTTAATTCAGTTAAAAATGTTTTCCCTATTTCTGTCAAACCGTAATATTTTCTTGGTGGTCCAGAAGTTGATTCTTCCCAACGGTAGTTGAGTAAACCGTCATTTTTTAATCTTGTCAATAGCGGATAAACAGTTCCTTCTACTACAAGCAATTTAGCGCTTTTTAAAGTGTCTAAAATTTCAGAAGTGTATGCTTCCTTGTCTCTTAAAACCGATAAGATACAAAATTCTAAAACACCTTTACGCATCTGGGCTTTTGTGTTCTCAATATTCATAATACATGATTTAATTTTTTTTGATTACTACTGTTCGTTTTTTGATGATGGTTGAAACGGGTTGATTTTGATTGAATTGATGATTATATTATTTAAAAAATGGAATACTAAATGGATACTTATATTCTTCTCCGTTTGATGTTTTCACTGCTGCGAGAATTATTAATATAAATTCTACAGCCTTTAGGAAGACAAATAAGAATACGGCAGCAATTCCGATTAATGCTACACCGTTAAAATGTGTCATTCTGAAATGATTAAAAACAAAATTATCATCATGAAACCAGGCGTCTACAGGAACGTTTTGAAAAATCGTATAAATAAATATTGGTATGGCGATTAAACATAACACAACACTATATATAAAGATACTTAACTGAAAATTCAAGACTTGTTTTCCGTTATAATCAATAAATTCGGATTCTCCTTTTTTTGAACTCCAGATAACAATCGGAAAAATATAATTCCCAAACGGAATCATATATTGTGTCAAAGCACTAAGATGTAGAACTGTAGCAATGTTTTTGTCATTAGTTGATGTCATGATTTTGTTTTTTGATTGATGAGTGAAACCCTTTTGGTTTAATACTATAGATAGACCATTAATTTCTTATACAAAGATACAATCAAAAAAAGATACTATGCAATACAAAGTACTAATATTTAACAAAAAATTAACATCTAAAACAAATGTATTATGATTGTATTTTATTGTATTTTTACTGTAATAACAAGTGCTTATGGAATATTCGCCTTCAAAACTAAACACCTTTTTATTTTTAAAATTACCGTCTGCTTTTTGGAGTGGCGTAAGAGTAAAGTTTATTTCAAAGGAGCAATGTGTAGTAACAGTCAAACATCGATGGTTCAATCAAAACCCATTTAAATCCATGTATTTTGCGGTTCAGTCCATGGCGGCTGAATTGACAACCGGCGCCTTGGTAATGACTAAAATTAAAGACACCGGCAGGAATATATCGATGTTAGTAGCCAATAATAATAGCAACTTTTCTAAAAAAGCGACAGGAAAAATTACTTTCACCTGCAATGATGGGTATTTAATAGAAGAAGCTATCCAAAAGACAATTGCGACAGGTGAAGGGCAAACCCTTTGGATGAAATCTATTGGGAAAAACGAAAATGGAGAGCAAGTCTCCGAAATGAATTTCGAATGGAGTATTAAATTAAAGGCCACAAAAAGTTAATCCCGATATAATTAGGTTTTATTTATGATGGGTTAATTGTAACTTTGAAAAAACACTTCAACATGACGGTTTTAATTACAGGCGCAACAGGTTTAATAGGGAGTAAGTTAGTAAAAGCACTGCTCGCAAAAAATCATACAATACATTATTTGACTACTTCTGTTTTAAAGATTGAAAGCACACCTAACTATCATGGCTTTTACTGGAATCCGGAACAAGGAAAAATCGATGAGAATTGTATTTATGGAGTCGACGTTATCGTTCATTTGGCTGGTGCCAATATTGCTAAACGATGGACAAATAGCTATAAACAAGAGATTATTGAAAGCAGGGTTTTGTCGAGTGAACTTCTTTTTAATTTGGTAAAAAAAAGTAAAAGTAAGATTAAGCAATTCATTTCTGCTTCCGGAACAGCTATATATCCTGAAAGTTTTGTTACAGCCGTTGATGAAACTACCAAAATCACAGAAGACAGTTTCCTGTCTAACGTGGTCAAAAAATGGGAGGATAGCGCTAACCGTTTTCAGGTTTTAGATATAAAAGTCTGCAAACTAAGAACTGGCATTGTACTTTCTAATGATGGCGGCGCTTTACCTGAAATGGTGAAACCCATAAAAATTGGTTTTGGTGCAGCAATGGGAAATGGCAAACAAATTCAGTCCTGGATACATATTAGTGATTTGGTTGCAATGTATTGTTTTGCGATAGAAAACCAATTGGAAAGTGTTTATAATGCGGTAACGCCAAAACCAATAAGCAATCAGGAGCTCACCACCGTCATTGCAAAAACGCTAAAAAAACCTCTTTTTCTACCGAATATTCCACAATTTATAATGGAGTTACTCCTTGGTCAAATGAGCTATCTGCTTTTTTCGAGTAAGAATGTTAGTTCATATAAAATTAGGCAAGCGGGTTTTCAATTTAAATTTCCAGAGATAAGCCTTGCCATTGCTGATTTATATCAATAAAAAAAGTGCTGTTTTTCAACAGCACTTTTTTTACTATAAAGATTCTTGAATTAATAATTTTTTACAGTGATAAACCAACCTTGATTGAACGCTTATCGCATTTAACTAAAGCAAATTTACTTTAAACGAAATCGTAATAGTCTTAAAATTTTATTAAAGTTTTATTAAAATTCCGCATTTATTTTCAGGATTAAAATCTTTTTCTCGGACAAAACGGTGTGACAATTTGACATTTTTAAAGAATTGGCAGTACTTTTGCTTTCCAAAAAGTCATCTTATAAAATGAAAAATATTTTTAAAAATAAAAATTCAATGAATACGGGAAATACAGAAAAAGCCACAATTACTGATGAAAATACATCAGAAAACATTGCAAACGAAATTGAATCTGCGACTGAATTGACGGTTGAAGAAAAACTACAGGAAGATTTAGCGAATGAAAAAGATAAATTCCTCCGCCTTTTTGCTGAGTTCGAAAACTTCAAAAGAAGAACCGCTAAAGAACGTATCGATTTATTTAAAACTGCTAATGAAGAGGTATTACAAGCCATGTTGCCAGTCTTGGATGATTTTGACAGAGCGATGGTTGAGATTTCTAAATCTGAAGATGATGTTTTGCTGAAAGGTGTTGAATTAATTCATGAAAAACTGAAAAATACACTTGTTTCGAAAGGATTGGAACAAGTTGAAGTAAGAGCAGGAGATGCTTTTAATGCTGACCATGCCGAAGCCATTACTCAGATTCCCGCTCCTTCAAAAGATTTAAAGGGAAAAATTGTTGACGTAATTGAAAAAGGATACAAACTTGGAGACAAAATAATTCGTTTTCCAAAAGTGGTTATTGGTCAATAATTGGCGTTTAAATTTCTATATATATTATGAGCAAAAAAGATTTTTACGAAATACTAGGTGTTTCAAAAGGCGCTTCTCCTGAGGAAATTAAAAAAGCGTACCGAAAGAAAGCCATTGAATTTCACCCTGATAAAAATCCGGGTGATAAACAAGCCGAAGAAAATTTCAAAACTGCTGCCGAAGCTTATGAAGTATTAAGCGATGCTGATAAAAAAGCAAAGTACGATCAATACGGACATGCAGCTTTTGATGGTGCAGGAAGTTACGGAGGTGGACACCATATGAATATGGATGATATCTTCAGCCAGTTTGGTGATATTTTCGGAAGTGCTTTTGGCGGAGGCGGATTTAGCGGTTTTGGTGGAAATTCTGGTGGTCAACGCAGAGTAAAAGGAAGTAATCTTCGCATCAAAGTAAAATTGACTTTAGAAGAAATTGCCAATGGCGTTGAGAAAAAAGTAAAAGTAAAACGAAAAATTCAGGCTCCCGGTGTAAAATATAAAACCTGCTCCACCTGCAACGGACAAGGTCAGGTTTTGAGAGTTACCAACACCATTTTGGGTAGGATGCAATCGGCTACAACCTGCAATGTTTGCGGCGGATCGGGACAAACTATAGAAAGCAAGCCTTCGAATGCTGATGCTTATGGAATGCTATTGGAAGACGAAACAGTATCTATCAAAATTCCTGCAGGTGTTGTTGACGGAATGCAGTTGAAGGTTTCCTCCAAAGGAAATGGTGCTCCAGGAAATGGTGTTCCCGGGGATTTAATTGTTGCTATAGAGGAATTGGAACATGAATTTTTAAAACGTGAAGGTGAAAATCTTCATTATGATTTATATGTTAGTTTCGGGGAAGCCGCCCTTGGTGTTTCAAAAGATATAGAAGCCATTAACGGTAAGGTAAGAATTAAACTAGAAGAAGGTATTCAATCCGGAAAAATTTTGAGATTAAAAGGGAAGGGAATTCCGAGCCTGAATAATTATGGAAATGGGGATTTATTAGTGCACATTAATGTATGGACTCCAAAAATCCTTAGCAAAGAGCAACGACAGTTTTTTGAAAAAGCACTGACCGATGACAACTTTATTCCACATCCGGAAAAAGGAGATAAATCTTTTTTTGAAAAAGTAAAGGATATGTTTTCGTAGTTAAAAAAATATTTTTATATTTGGTTGTTACTTGGAAACAAGTAATTTCTTTTTCATAGCAATTTTTCCCATCCTTTTGTAAAAATCAGGGTGGGTTTTTTGTAACAAACCCATTCATCTCACTACTTATTGCGTACTTTTACCAAAATCAAAATCAAGCATGAGCAATATTCTTGAAGTCAAAAATGTAGTTAAACAATATGGCGATTATACTGCGCTCAACGAAGTTTCCCTTACCATACCGAAAGGCAGCATTTATGGACTTTTAGGCCCAAATGGTGCCGGAAAAACTTCTCTAATCCGAATTATAAATCAAATCACCTTACCCGATAATGGTGAGATACTTTTAGATGGCGAAAAGCTAAAGCCGGAGCATGTGGCCGTAATTGGTTATATGCCCGAAGAAAGAGGTTTGTATAAAACCATGAAAGTAGGTGAGCAGTGTTTGTATTTGGCTCAACTCAAAGGATTGTCAAAACATGAGGCAAAGCAGCAATTGGATTATTGGTTTGACCGTTTGGAAATTCAAGGTTGGGGGGACAAAAAAATTCAGGAACTTTCCAAAGGAATGGCTCAGAAAATCCAATTTGTTGTGACTGTTTTGCACAAACCAAAATTGCTTATTCTCGATGAACCTTTTTCCGGTTTTGATCCGGTAAATGCCAATTTGATTAAAGACGAAATTATCGAGCTGAACAAACAGGGAACTTCGGTAATCTTTTCGACACACCGAATGGAAAGTGTAGAGGAAATGTGTGATTATATTGCCTTAATCCATAAATCAAATAAGCTTATTGAAGGAAAACTAAGTGATGTAAAAAAGCAATTCAGAACCAACAATTATGAAGTTGGGATTCTGAGTGACAACATTGAAGGCTTGATGTATGATTTGTCACAAAAATTCACCTTGTCACAAACTGATTTTAAATCGTTGAATGATGAATTGAAATTAGAAATTAATCTCGGAAAAGCTACTCCAAATGATTTACTGAATACTTTAGTTCAAAGAGGACAAGTAACTCATTTTGTAGAAAAAATTCCAAGTATGAATGATATTTTTATCCAAACTGTAAGCGAGAAATAATGAGTAAAATACTTCTTATCATAAAAAGGGAATTTATCGCCAAAGTGCGCAATAAATCATTCATTGTCATGACTTTTTTAAGTCCGTTACTTTTTGTTGGAATTGGTGTTTTTGTTGGTTATCTGAGCACGATGAAAGCCGATTTAAAAACCATCGCCATTCATGATGAAACAGGAAAATTTGTAAACGAATTCAAAAACGATCAGGAATACAACTATGTTGATTTATCCACAGTCGATTTAAAAACACTCAAGGACAGCATTGTCAGTGAAAGCTATGAAGGACTTTTAATCATACCGAAAGCGGAAGACAATGCCCAACTTCAAAAAGGAATTCAGTATGTTTCCAATGATAGTCCGGGTGTTGGCTTTATCAGCGATTTAGAAGATGTTGTTGCCAAAAAAATAACATCCGAAAATTTCCAGAAAGCTGGTTTGGATACATTGGAGATTAAAAAAGCCAAAGCTGATGTTTCAATCAATTTAGAAAAAGCATCGGGAGAACAATCGTTCAAGGGCTCGAGTACAGTAAAGATAGCTGTTGGCGGCGCATTTGGTTACCTGATTATGATGTTTATTGTATTATATGGTAATATGGTAATGCGAAGTGTAATCGAGGAGAAAACTTCCCGAATAATTGAAGTTATCATTTCATCGGTAAAGCCTTTCCAGTTGATGATGGGAAAAATTATCGGAACATCATTGGCCGGAGTATTACAGTTTATAATCTGGGCAATTTTAGGTTTGAGTGCTATGTTTGTTTTGTCAACTATGTTTGGAATCCATATGGGTGGTGCCGGAGTTCAGGGTCAGGCGATGGCAGCGGCCCAAAATACCTCTGCCAGTGATGCGCAAATGTATTTTAGAGAATTATTGAAACTCCCAATTGCAACAATCCTTATTTCTTTTATCATTTACTTTATTGGCGGTTATTTTTTATACAGTTCTTTTTACGCTTCAATTGGTGCAGCTGTCGACAATGAAACTGATTCACAGCAGTTCCTATTGCCAATCATAATGCCTTTGATACTGGGAGTTTACATCGGTTTCTTTACCGTAATGAACGATCCGCACGGAACGGTTGCTACAGTTTTTTCTATGATTCCGTTAACATCACCAATAGTTATGATGATGCGAATTCCTTTTGGCGTTCCTGTGTGGCAGATTATTGTTTCAATGCTAATCTTGTTCGGAACTTTCCTTGGTGTGGTTTGGTTTGCTGCCAAAATTTACCGTGTTGGTATTTTAATGTATGGCAAAAAACCAACCTGGAGAGAACTTATTAAATGGCTTAGATATTAAAACGGATAACCAATTGCCAAATTAAACAGCAGATTCTCTTTTCGCCAAGAACCGCTTCCAAAGTTAACCTGATCAATTACCCAGCGATGTCCGTCGGGCAAATAAGGTTTTCTGATGGGAAACGCTAAGTCTGTTCTAAGTACTAAAAAACTGAAGTCAAATCGCAGTCCGAAACCCACGCCCACAGCAATTTCTTTCATGAAGTCTTTGGTAAATTGGGAACCGGGTTTGTTTTCGTCTTTGTTCAAAAGCCAGATGTTCCCAGCATCCATAAACAACGCGCCCTTTATGAATTTGTAAATATCGGTTCGGTATTCAGTATTAAATTCTAATTTGACATCTCCGGATTGGTCAGGGATGAATTCACTTTGTTCCGTTGACGCGTCATATGTTCCGGGACCTAATGTTCGTGAACGAAAGGCACGCAAACTGTTGGTTCCGCCAATAAAAAATTGCTTGCTAAACGGCATTTCCCCGGAATTGCCATACGCAAAGCCGGTACCTACTATAATTCTACTTTTTATAAGCGACGATCTGTTGATATTGTAGGTGTGTTTGAACTCGTTTTGGAGTTTTACAAACTGACTAAATGGAATACCCAAAATCCTGATTGTGTCACCTTTTTTGACATTCGCGCCTGAGGTTAAGCCGACGATATTTCCCGATAAATCAATGCCGCCTTTGTAATAGAAAGTATTTTTCTTTCTTTTATTCATTTCATTGGTATAGGTATAATTATAAGTTGGGCCAAAAATCAACTGCTCTTCAATCACATGTTTTAAGGAAGGATTTAATGCTACCTGTTCTTTATATAAGTCGGTTATATTTTCCGGCTTTGCATAAGTGATTTCCGTTATATTCAATAGATGTTCCTTTCGGACATTTTCCTTCCAGGCGTAACCAAAGGAGCCTTTAAAAGTTTGAATGGAATACAGTTTCATTCGATTTTGAAACTCGTAGCCCATTGTTGCATTTGTCCTAGGAACATATCCACTGGCAGACCTAAGTTTAAAGGGCGAAATGAACCTTGGCCAAACCAAACTGGCTTCGCCACCAAAACGGAAAACATTGAAGCCATTATTCTTCCCGCCCAGCTGTACTTCCATTCCACCAAAGGCGGTAAGTGTGAGTAATTCAGCACCATGAAAGGTATTTCGGTTACTCCAGTTAATCTTTAATTCGCCACCTGTATAATTGGCAGAGTTAGTTTTTCCTAGTACTTCAACACGTATGGATTTTCGTGGTAATGGAGTCAGGTAATAGTAAGCGTCTAAATAATTTCCAATCGTGTCCGAAGGCTTAAACTGATTTTTCACAAACTTGAATGTTCCCAGGTTCACTAATCGGTTTAAAGATAAATTATGGTCTTTTCTACTGTATAAATCTTCTTTTTTAAAATATAACGTCCTATCCCAAATACGGGGTTTAAACAACCCGTCATTTCCAATAATCGTTATGTCTTTATATTTTTCTGACTTAGTGAGCGAGTCCTGATTTAGCGCATAATTGGGATAAAGGACAATCTTGTTAATTTTAAAAGGAGTTTTTGCCATCACCGGAGCTTCATCTTTTACCTTTACCTTTACCTTTAAGTCGACTTTATATTTCCCAACTGTACTATCTACCTGAACTTTTATATAATCGGCATTAAAGTAATAAAAGCCTTTTTCTTTTAGACGTGTGTCAATCCGTTCCCTTTCTAATTTAATAACCTCAAGACTATAGGGATCACCTACTCTCAATAAACTTTTATTGTCTATTCCGCCAATAGCTTTTCCCACTGCGGATGAATCTATCGGGAATTCTACCGATTTGATTTTATATTGTTTCCCCGGTGTTACTTTGTATTCCGCACTTGCTTTTTTGCCATGCCTTGTCGAATCGGAACTCGTTTGGGTATTGAAATAGCCATTGTTTTCGGAGAAATTCTGAAGTAGGCTTCGGTTGTATTCTAAATCTACCTGGCTAAATAAAACCGGTGCTTCGCCAAGTTTGTATTTAAGCCAATGCCGGAATCCTTTTTCTTTTTTCACTTCTCCCGCTTTATTGTAGAAAAATAATTTGTAACGTAATCCCAAAAACTTTTTGTTTGGAACCGGACGCGGAATTTCATTTAACATTGTTTGTAATAATTTGCGTTGTTTCGAAGTGGTGTTAGTGTCTTTTGTCACTTTTACTTTAGCGCCAGTATACAACAGTTCACCTTCGGGTAAATATTTTGTATTGCTGCATGAGGTTGCAAATAATACAAGAAATACTATGTATAATTTCTTAATCATTGGATTTAGTTTTACTCCGTTCCGCTTCGCCTCGAGTCTTTTTCGCTTTTTTTGGTTTGGTGTCTTTTTTCAAATGAAATAATTCACTGAATTTATTGTAGTCTAATGTGATAATGAATCCAACTCCAGTTTCAATAACCTGACCCTGCAAAGCCACTTGGTAAAGGTTTTTTCTGTAGGCACGTACTTTGTACCGTCCGTCTTTCGAGATTTGATATTCTGCTGCAAGATCACCGGCAATGGTATTGGCTTCTTTATTTTTTTGTTCCGGACCTTCAATTCCAAAGCTGCTTCCAACGGTCACTTTTAATCGGTCGTTTAATAGTTTTTTCGAAAGTCCCACATTCAAATCGGTTTTGTTTGCTTTTTGACCTGTAGTATAGTCTTCGGAGGCATCCAAATCAAAATCTACCTCGAAACCTTTTATCAAATCACCAGCAAAATTATTTAATTGCTGCGACAGTATTTTACTCACGCTTTCCCGAGCTAAGATGGAAGCTGTAGTACCGCCGCTTTCGCTGGAAAAAGGATCTTCGCCAATAAACCTATTCAGCAAAAGCAATGCAAACACCTGTTTGTTTAAATCATCCGGCTCTTGTCGTAACTGCGCCAATTTAGCTTGCGTTTTAGTAATGATTTCGCTGGATACCGAATTGTTTCCTTCCGGCAGAATGATGTCAAAAGTAATGGATGGCTTTAATAAATCGCCTCTCATTTTTAGCTCTGTTTCAAACGGAATTCTTTGTTTGTAGGTATTGCGCTCTTCCGGTGTAAGTGTTGATAATTGGTTGTTCAGTAAATCAATCGGAGCGGTTTCAATTCGGTACACCGCAGTAATATTGATGTCCGCAGTGGTTGGTTCGCCAGTCCAGAGAATATAACTTCCTTTTTTGATGTCAAATTTTCTTTTCACGAGGTTGAAACTCATTTCATAGCTTCCTTCCACTAGCTCATAACGTCCTATTAATGTCGTTTTTCCTGAAGGATCAATACCGCCTGTAAGTTGTGCTTCGCCTTTTAATCTGAGGAAATCGCCATTTCCTTTGTCGATAATCAATGACATTTCAGCGTCCTTATCGATTTCAATATTCACCGATGCGTTGAGTCCTCTTATTTCGGTGTCGGCCGTAGGCTCTGCAAGTTTAAGTGTAAATAACCGAGGCTGGTCTTGGTCAATAAACTCAACGATTCCTTCACGGTCGGCCAGAGATGGATCGTCTTGTGGCAACACTATGGTAAATTTGGTGTCTTCATTGATTTTCATATTCCCCTCAACATACGGGCTTTCCATCGTACCTCTTACCAGCAAATGATTGTCTAAATATAATTGGCCATAAAAAGTATCATTGTCTTTTGCCGATGAATTTACGGCTTTGAAATTATCAGCGTCAACCGTTAAATCAAATCCTAAATTGGCATAATTCTGATTGTTGATTTTCCCGTTAATTGTTAAATCATTATTTTTTTCGTCATAAATCGTAAAATTATCAAGTAGGATGGCATTGTCAGTAAAAGCAATCTTATCGTTTATGGATTTGAATTTGGCATTCAGTTTTATAGCCTTAAATCCGATGTCGTGGAATGATAAATTACCAATCAGCTTAGGATTATTCGTGTTGCCGCTGACTTTAAATCTTCCGGTAAAATAGCCGGTACCATCTGTAATATTTTCCATAGAAAACCCCTGGACACTTTTTAGGTTCAGTTTTGGAATATCCAAATCCATATCCAATGCACTGTCGCTCGCCCGATAAGTTCCGTTTAGATTCAACTGATTGTCCAGTCCGGTAAGTTCAATTCTGGCGGTATAAGTATTGGCAGTATAATTATCGACATTTATATTGATTATTCCGACCGCTTCTTTTTTGAACGTGAAATTATCTATCGTCGCATCTGCCGTGAAAAGCACTTTTGACATCAGGTCTTTAAATACTGCTTTTCCATTAATGTTTCCTTCCATATCAATATTTTTCATCTGAACAATATTGGTAAGGGTTTCTATTTTGAAATCTTTAAATTCAACGGCCAATGGTGGATTGGAACCTTGAGACAAGGACTGAAGACTAATGCTGCTTTTGTCGTTACTCAACACGAAATTTTCAAAATAGAGTGCTTTGTTGCCAAAACGAATTTTATTGTCCTCGGAAATATTCCAGGGATCATAATTCAACATTAATTTGGCAAGGTCAAACGAAATTTCATCACCGCCGTTTTTAGATTTTAATTTTCCTGCGATAAGATAACGGTCTTTATTTTTAAAGTCTTTTACAAGCAAGGTATAATCAACAATATCATTTGCCGCTTGTCCCACAATACTAGTATGATGAAGCTGGAATTCGGTATCCCGGATTTCGTCAACACTAAAACTATAAAGCAACGCTTTGTCTTTTGTATCCACTTTCAGCTTGGCATTTGTAATTACGTTTGTACCGTAAACTATTTTTGGGATAGAACCGTTTACAATTATAGTATCATTGACCGAATTATATCTTCCGGTAATTAAGATTGGTTCAATATTTTTCAGGGTAGGGAGCATATTCAGAAGAACACGAGAGGGTTTAACGTTTACTTTAAACGCTAATTGTTGGTTGCTGTAAGGAACGTTTTTGGAAGTTGATTTTAAGTTGTAGTAATTTGAAATGCTGTTTTTTACAGAGTTGGCTAAGGTTGTCAATCTATATTTCCCTATAGCCTCAGCATCCAAAAATTGAGAGTTCAGTACAATTGAATTTTTTTCCGGTGTGGAAACAGCAACCAGATTGATAGAATCTATTGGGTATTGTTCTTTTTCATTGGCAATAATCAAATGATGAACGCTCGCATTTCCGTTAAGGTAATCGAGATTAGCGGATTGAATATCCGCATCCAAAACGCCTTTTAGTTTTAACGGCCCGGCGTGGAGGTTGAGTTTGTCTAAATCTGCAATGTCAACATTAAGGTGTAGTGTTCCTTTAGGATATTTGTCCTTAAAGCTTCCGCTGGAAACCAAGTCAAATTGTAAATTTGGATCTTTTGTAAAAGCTTTGACATCAAAGAGGCTATGATTTATTTTTCCATCGGCTACCACATTTTGATAGGTGTAATGATTATAAGTAGCTTTAACTATTGCCGCGCTTGCCACAGCAGTCGCGGTTTTCGGATTAAAACCACTTCCTTTTATGGCTGTTCTTAAAGTCATTCTTCCAATGGAATCGTTTTTTAAAAACCGACCCAAATCAAAATTGTCAAGTGTTGCATCAAGATTGTATGTTTCCCGATCCTTAACCCTTCGGTCTAAAGTTCCTTTTATTTTGGCGTTTCCGGCACTTGTTGCGAAAAGCATATTGGTAGCGAAATTCTTTATGGTTCCCTTAAATGTACCTCTGGCAGCTAGTTGCTCTGGCAATTGGATATTATTTGGAATGGAATTTTTTGGTATGAAACTATAGAAATCCTTTGCATTCGATTTAAAGTTTTTGATATTCAAATCATAATACGCTTTCTCCGAATCAGGCAAACCTATAATCCTTCCACTGGCATTTACTGTTGTATTCCGAAAACCGGTAAGCTGAAGATTCGGTATATATAGGTTGCTCACTTTCCCTGAAATCGTGCTGTTTACATGGATAACCGCATTTTGATTTGAATTGAAAAGATCGGTTTCATATAGCTGTGGAGCAACAAGCAAAAGATCTTTGAATGCAATGGTGCTTTGATTGAAATGCGCATTGATAATAAGCGCCTCCGGATGATCTGCGAGCGATTCAATTGACGGATAACCAATGCTGATTTCGTTTCGTAACGTTGTTTGAGACGTTTTTAAATATAAATCTTTAAAATACGCCGATTTTGGACCATAATAAAAGTTGGTTTTTAACGCCTCAACCTTTAAACCTTTTCTCTCTTCCCCTTTCATTGCGTTGATTTTTCCGGTAATTTCCTCGGAATTGTAAGCAAAATTATTTGCGTCAACGCTCAGGTTTGTTAGGTCTAAATGTTGGTAATCCATGCCTCTTCGGACTGGGTCCGAATTATTATTGTTATAAATAAAGTTCACTCTTTTAAAGGCAACTTCATTCGATTTTACTTTCCAATCATTTGATTCAGACGAAGAAGATTTGTCGTCTGCTTTTTTACCAAGATTCAAAGCCAAGGTTGCATTTGAAAGTTCTATTCGGTTTAAATCTATTGTAGTATGCTTAAAATCAAACAATTTTACTTTTGCCAGGAGTTTGTCAAAATCCATTGCCATAGCCACTTTAGAGTTCTCATCTTCATAAGTTCCTTTAATTTTAGTCAAATCAAGGATTCCTAATTTAAGTTTTAAATCCGGACTTTTTGTTTTTTGGGATTTCGAATTTTTCGAAACTTCGACCACTCCCTGTTTGTAGGAAAACAGCAATCCATCCATGGTAAACTGCGGAATCTCGAAATTCATTTTTATTAAGTCGAATGTGGTAATTCGGGTTTTCAGGTAATTTACCCGAAGTTGAAAATCATTATTGTTATACACGTCATTAAATCGGATTCTAATGTTTTTTAGCTCAATTTTATCGAGCGAAAAGGCCATCGGAGGTGAATTGTCATTTTGTTTTTCGGGCGACTTAAAGGCTTCGGCGATGTAATCAAAACTGAATTTATTTTCCTTGTTCCTGTTGATGTTGGCAACGATATCCTCTAATTCAATCGAAGTAATTTCTATTTTGTTATTAAACAATCCATACATATTCAGGTTTGCGGATATTTTTTTACCAGCTAAAAGCGTATCCTTTTCCTGATCCTGAAAATAGACGCCTTCGAGAATTACATCATTTGGAAAACCGATTTGAATTTTATCAACAACAACCTTTGTCTTAAGTTTCTCTTCGAGATAGGTAACAGCTTTGTCTTTGGAATACTGTTGAACGGCGGGAATTTGAACGGCAATAAAAAGCACAAGGACTAATCCTATAACTGAAAGCATTACCCAAAGGATAATCCTTAAGCCTTTTGTGAAGTACTTTTTCAATTCAAGAAATAAAATTTAATGTAATAGGCTTGCTTTTGATGCTGCTTTAACGTTTTATCTATTTCAAAGATGAAATTTTATTACGTAAAACCTTTATATAATTAATTTAAAAAGTTACAAGATTGCTAAGTAAGTTCGGTAATATAAATTTAAAGTAAGCAAAAGATGTTGATTTTTAGACTGTTAATTAACAATCGGCCATATTTACAGCTACAGCCAGGCCTCCTTCGGAAGTTTCCTTGTATTTAGAATTCATGTCTTTAGCGGTTTTCCACATGGTTTCAATTACTTTATCCAATGGAACTTTTGCATTTTTAGCATCGGTTTCCATGGCTAATTCTGCTGCATTGATAGCTTTGATAGCGCCCATGGTATTTCGTTCAATACACGGAATCTGAACCAAACCACCAATTGGATCACACGTCATCCCAAGATGGTGTTCCATCGCGATTTCGGCAGCCATCAATACCTGTTCAGGAGTTCCACCCATAACTTCAACTAAAGCAGCAGCAGCCATTGCGGAAGAAACTCCAATTTCAGCCTGACATCCACCCATAGCTGCAGAAATGGTAGAGCCTTTTTTGAATATGCTTCCTATTTCTCCTGCTACCATCAGGAATTGCTTGATTTCTTTTTCACCTGCCTGATGGTTTTCTATGGTCAAATAATACATCAAAACGGATGGAATTACTCCGGCACTTCCGTTCGTCGGAGCGGTTACGACTCTTCCTAAAGCAGCATTTACTTCATTGACAGCCAAGGCAAAACAGGAAACCCATTTAAGTATCTGTCGAAACTTAACTTCGGTTTTTCGGATTGAATCCATCCATTCCTGAGGCGTAGTATAATTGGCTAAACCAATCAATCCCTGATGCATATCAAAAGCACGTCTTCTTACGTTTAAACCTCCCGGCAAAACACCTTCTGAATGGCAACCAATGTACATGCATTCTAACATTGTATGCCAAATTCGCATTAATTCGTGGTGAATTTCTGCTTCAGGACGCATGGATTTTTCATTTTCATACACAATTTCAGAAATCGATTTGTTTTGGGCAATCGTATATTGAAGCAATTCTTCAGCGTTTTGAATTGGAAAGGGAAACGCACATTTGATTTCCATTTTCTTTATGGCATTCACACGTTCTTCCTTTACGACGAATCCACCACCAATAGAGTAGAAGGTCGAAACATATTCAGTATCATCAAGTAAATAGGCAGTAAAAGTCAGACCATTGGCATGAAAAGGAAGGAAGTTTTTATTGAAAATAATGTCTTGCAGAAAGTAAAACGGAATGGTGATTTGGTTACCTAAATTGATTTCGTTTTTATCCTCAATATTTTTAATGATTCCCGCAATATCCTGTACCGGAATATATTCGGGATCTTGTCCACTCAAGCCAAGCATAATCGCCAAATCGGTAGCGTGACCTTTTCCCGTTAAGGAAAGCGAACCGTATAGATCAACTTTGACGCGTGTTACTTTTTGGAGTATATTCTCTGATTGTAATTCGGATAAAAAGCGTTCTGCAGCGCGCCATGGACCAAGTGTGTGCGAACTTGACGGCCCAACACCAATTTTGAGCATATCAAAAACAGAGATGCATTCTTCCATTATACCATATCGATTTAGTTAAGCAAATATAGCTATTTACAGCTTAAGATTTATTGGAAATAAAAATCTAATGCAGGGATGCAATTCCAAAATAAATCTAAATAAAACCTTACTAAACCAGCAAAAATCAAAGAAATATGATGTCTAAAGATTGAATTGGCCTATTCTTAATAACTGTTTGATACTTTTGGAAAAACTACCACAATGTTTATTAAAAGAATACCCTGCGTTTTACTTTTAACGCTACTGCAATTATCGTTAGGCTATAGCCAGCAAACTTCCAAAGAAGAAAATTATACAATCGTTTATGGAAATTCATCCATTTCCATTCAATTTGACAAGGATAAAGACCATCCTGTAATACTAAATGTTACTGATGTTACAACTGGTAGGGAAGTCGATTTTTTTCCGGAAGCAAAAACCTCCAATACATTTTCTTTAAATAATTTATATCCTTCAGAAATAGTAGAAGTTGAATACTTTTATCTTAATGATGCAGACAGTATTCATCGTGGTTTTATTGCCAATACTTCACTTTCTACGGGTACGATAAACGTTTATTTTAATCATCAGGTTGATACCAGTTATGCACAGATTCAGAATGCTGTTAACCTGGGCAATACACTGGATGATATGTTGATTAGTTATATAAATGCCTGCACTACTACGGTGGATATTGCGATTTATAATTCGTATTCGCCCAATGCTTTTACAGGAATTGCGGGTGCTATAAATGCTGCTTATGCACGAGGTGTGCAGGTGAGGGTTATTTATGATGGAAGTACCAGTAGTGCAATGGTACCGTTGTTAAATGCGGCAATACCGAGATTAGCAAGTCCCAATGACGTTGCTTATGGAATTATGCACAATAAGTTTGTGATATTTGACGCTAATGCCGCCGATGCCAATAAGCCACTTGTTTGGACGGGTTCAACAAATTGGACAACCAGTCAAATTGACGGACCAGATAGGAATACCGCAATCGTAATCCAAGACCAAGCGTTAGCGTTAGGATATAAAATCGAGTTTGAAGAAATGTGGGGTTCCAACACCATGACACCTAATGCGGCTTTGTCGAAATTTGGTCCCGATAAAATCAATAATACGCCACATACTTACAATATTGGAGGTAAGATTGTGAACAGTTATTTTAGTCCGAGTGATGGTGCCAATTCCAGAATTATTGCCTCAATAAATTCTGCTAATTCCGATATTGATGTTGCGACAATGGTACTTACAAGAAGTGATGTTGCGAATGCTTTGATTAATAAATATAACGGCGGACTGACA
>NZ_JANXTI010000083.1 GCF_025352425.1 Flavobacterium sp. | reverse complement strand
AGTAGAATACAAAGCACCTACTGAATATCTCTTCCTTGACCAAAAAAGAAAACTCAGGCTGGTGCAAAATATCAAAAGAAACATCGCTAAATTTGAAATAAAACCTGAAGACATTGGATTTGTAACAGCCTGATTAATAGTATGACTGTAAAACGTTAGTCAGAACCCTATTGAGCATCCTACACATATACAAACATCCAAGACTTTGCCGACCCGACCCCACGCTATTTTTAGCACATTGCAAGGCACACAAAACCCAGACACAAAGCCAAACCTTGCAAAGAGCTAAAAATGCCAACGCACAGCCCACCCACCCCGGCTGACGAATATCTATCATCAGTAGCAATGGACTTTAGCAATATATTTTACTCGACACCATGCCCACCCACCACCCATCTTAGGGAGTTCCTATGAGCTAAACCTTCCACAATATTTTGTATCCCACACTAACTGTACAAAAAATATTTGTTTACTAAAATCCTTAGCTTACATTTGTCATTATTTGGCAAGTCAATTCTTAGACATGAATCAATTTGGTGAACGGATAAAGCAACTTAGGGAACAAAAGAATTTGCTTCAAAGGCAAATTGCTCATCAATTATTCATGGATACGCCAATGTTAAGTAAGATTGAACGAGGAGAAAGACGAGCAAAGAAGGAACAGATTTCAATTTTTGCGACAATTTTTTCAATTAAAGAAGATGAACTATTATCCCTTTGGCTTGCTGACCAAGTTTATGAAATTGTAAAAGATGAAGGGGTTGCTCTGAAAGCTATTCAAGTTGCTGAAGAAGAAGTTAAATATCAATCAAAAAGAAAATCGAAATGAGTTCAGAAGAACGTAAAGAAAAATTAGCTGAACTAATTGCAGAATACAATAAGTTCAAACAGGCTGGGAAACTTGATTTAACCTCGGAGGAAACAATCAGAACCTGGCTCAATGAACTATTGGCAATATTTGATTGGGATGTTAGGGATACTTCGGAGATACTACAGGAAAAAGTATTGTCTAAAGTAGAAAAAGAAAAACTGAAAGAAATTGGTTCGCAAAATACAAGACCGGATTACACTTTTAGGATTGCCAAACAAAAACTCACTTTCCTTGATGCAAAAGATATTTCTGTAAAAATATTTGATGATGCAGAGGCGGCTTTCCAAATTAAATCTTATGGTTGGTCAATCTTAGCTCCTTGTGCATTTATTTCAAATTTTGAGGAGTTTGCTATTTATGATTGCACTTATACTCCAGAACAAAACCAAGACCCGAATTTAGGCAGGCTTTACTTTACTATTTCTGATTTAGTGGCAAACTTCGACTTGTTGGAAGAGCATCTTTTAAAAGAAAACGTTTACAAAGGCAGATTGAATGAATTGTATTCTTCAACGATGCAGGATAATAAATATGTTCAAAAGATAACGCCTGATTTAAGATTTGCTGCACAGCTTTCTGAATTTCGGGTAGCATTAGCATCAGACATTTTAAATAAGAACCCTGCGTACATTGCCGATAATGCTGCAAACCTTAGTTACATAGTTCAAATAATAATCAACAGAATTTTATTTATACGGGTTTGTGAAGCAAGAAAAATTGAGGAAGATGGATTATTACTTTCATACAAAGCAAAAGGCTTTTGGGATGCGTTTAAAAACTCTTCATACTTCGAATTTTTTGAACACTACGACGGTCCTTTGTTTGAAAGGGTAAATGCTATACATGAAATAAATGTTTCAAACGATGTATTTGATTTGTTGCTTCAATACCTATACTACCCATCTCCTTATAGGTTTGATGTAATACCAACTAAACTGCTAAGTGATATTTATGAAATATTTCTTTCAAAGAAATTAATTATTGATGCAGGTAATGTAAAAGATGAAATCAAAAATGAATATTTAAAAACCAAAGGTGCTGTTAGCACTCCACAATACGTTGTTCAGGAAATTATTAAGAGGACAATTCAGAGGAATAAACTGCTTGATGCCGGCATTGAAAATTTGCTTTCAATAAAAGTATTAGACATTGCTTGTGGCAGCGGCGTTTTTGCAATTGAAGCATTTGACTATATAGAAGAAATTTTCAGAGAGTTATTTTTTGAATCCAATCATCCAGATTTTCAGAAATATTTTGTCGCAACTAATACAGATGTATTCGTTAATATTTTAGGAAAGAAAGCAATCATGGACAATTGCATCTTTGGAGTTGATATTGACCCCGAAGCAGTTGAAGTAGCAAAAATGTCTTTATCGTTAAAGATTGTTGATGCTTCTGAATTTCTTGAATCATATAATGAAATTGGAATTTTCGGAAATAAAATTCTCAACGGAATTGGAAACAATATTCGTTGTGGCAACTCATTGGTTGAATCCGATATTTTAGACCTTTTCCCTGCCCTTACAGAAAACGAAGAAGAACTTCTAAAGACTAATATTTTTGACTGGAATAGTGAGCAAGGTTTTCATGAAATCTTTGTGCAAAAAGGAGGTTTTGATTTTATCATTGGTAATCCGCCTTATGTAGAAGTAAAGAATTATAATGTTGATTTACCTTTCATGCACCTGTACATAAAAGAAAAATTCCCATCTTCAAAAAATGGCAAAGTTGATTTGGCAATTCCTTTCATTGAAAGGGCAATTGGATTACTAAACAATACAGGCAGACTGGGGTTCATTATTCAGAAAAGGTTTTTCAAAACCGATTATGGCAAGAAGATTAGGGAAATAATTACCAGTGCAAATTATCTTTCATCTATTATAGATTTTGAAGCAACAACAATTTTTAAAGACCGCATGACTTATGTGGCTCTACTAATGTTAGACAGAAATTCTCCTGCTAATTTTACATACAAATATTTCCGCAGCACTATTGAAACATTGCCATCGGAATTAAGGGAAACCCTTATTCCAGAGATTGCACCTGAACAATACATAACATTATCTTCAACTGCAGTAAATGCAAACCCCTGGAGTTTTGACGATAAACAACTGATTGATATAAAGACAAGGCTTTTACAATCGGGATGCTTTGGTGATTATGCAACCGTTAAAGTAGGTATTCAAGTACTTTGGGATAGAGCCTATCACATTAGACCAACTTCCGTTGCAAGCGGAATTATAAAAGGCAAATCACACACAGAAGAAGATATAGAAATTGAGTTAGCAGCTTGCAGACCGCTTATTTGCAATGAAAGTTTTCATCCCTACAGAGAGACTTCGGCAGACGTTTTTGTAATCTTTCCTTATGATGTTGCCGATGGTGAAGTATCTGAAATTTTGTTTGCAAATTTTGTAAACAGATTTCCGCTTGCTGGGGCTTATTTGAGCAGAAACAAGGCAACCATAGAAGCAGCAGTAGAAACATTGCCAAAAAAATTTCCTGAAAAATATACTAATGAATACTGGCATTTATTTACAAGAGCAAATAATCATGGGGCTACGTATCCCAAGATTTTAATTCCAATGACTTCACTGGATACATTTGCAACTATTACTTTCTCCGATGAGATTTATTGCGACAATGCCAATATGTTTTTTGTTGAAGCACCTGAGAAAGATGAAGTTACTTTATATGCTTTATCAGCAGTAATCAACTCAACCGTATATTCAGTTTTAGCAAGGACAATAGCAAATCCGCAATCAAACGGTTATTTTAAATTCAATAAACAGTTTCTCGAACCAGTTCCCTTTCCTTGCCAAAATTTTACAAATAACATTGAATTGAAAACTCTACTGGCTGAGACTGCAAACAAAATCGAGGATTTACAAAAAAAGTTTATTGGCGGTTCGCCAAACCAACAAAGAACCTTTGCAAACTTGTTATTAGCCCAATGGGATATTTTAGATAATTTATGTTATGAGCTTTATGACTTATCGGCTGATGAAATAGCTTTTTTTAATGGCAGAGGAAGAAATGTAAACAGGATAGAAAGTATTAACTAAAAAAAAATGCAGAAAGAATTAAAATATATTATCAATCAATTCAAAGAAGATGAATTTTCATTGAATAAGATTATTGTTTCTGTATTTGTCAGGGCAAATTCAATACAAGTTAAAAATAATACGCTGATAAAATCACTATTGATTTCAGGAAAATCAGCATTGCACAAAACTATTTCAGAAATTAATGCTCCTCTCACTTTTGATGATGTTATAGAAGCATTTGAATTGGCAATACCAAATGGCGAAAAGGTTATCAATGGTGCAGTTTATACTCCCAACTACATAAAGGGTTTCATTGTAGAACATTCATTAAAGAAAATAGAAAAGCCGCTACAAAACATTTTAGCGGCTGATATTTCCTGCGGTTGTGGTGCATTCTTATTCACTTTTGCAAATAAAATAAAAGCAAGTACCGCCAAATCATTTTCCCAAATATTTAAGGATAATATCTTTGGTTTAGACATTAGTAACAGCAGTATTGAAAGGGCTAAAATTCTTCTGTCATTACTGGCAATATCCAATGGAGAAGATAAACCTGAATTTGAATTTCACCTTCATACAGGTAATGCTCTTTCTTTTGAATGGAAAGGAACAGAGAAAAAGATAAAAGTCAACAAAGGCTTTGACCTAATAGTAGGAAACCCACCTTATGTAAGGGCAAAAAATATTGATGATGCTTCTAAATCTTTGCTTACTAATTGGGCTGTAACAAAATCGGGTAATCCTGATTTGTATATTCCTTTCTTTGAAATCGGGTTAGAAAATATTAATGAAACTGGAACATTGGGCTACATCACAGTAAATTCTTTTTATAAAAGTGTTAATGCAAGAGAGTTAAGAAAATACTTACAAGAAAAAAAGTACGAAGTAAGTATAATTGACTTTGGACATGAAAAAATATTTGAAGACAAATCTGCTTACACCTGCATTTGCTTAATTTCAAAAAGAAAATCAAATTCCATATCCTTCAAAAAAGAAACAGGAATATCCCTTATTAAAAACGGCACAAAATTATTTAGTCAAATACAATATAAAAACCTCGACTTTAAAAAAGGTTGGTTGCTAAACGATAAAAGGGTTATTGAAAATATAAACAAAATTGAAGGTGCAGGAATATCATTAGGTGAGAAATACAAAATAAGAAATGGTATTGCTACACTAAGTAATGACATTTATATTTTTAAACCAATTGCAGAAACCAAAGATTATTATATTTTACTGCGAGACAGTAAACGCTACGAAATAGAGAAAGCGATTTGCAGAGAAATCATTAAACCTAATATTCTAAAATACGAACACCAAATTGAGGAGGTAAAAGAGAAACTGATTTATCCATACACCAATGGCATCAATCCCTTATCGTTAATGAGTGAGCCACATTTAAAATCAAATTTTCCAAAAACATATAAATATCTTGAAGCTAACAGAGAGCAACTACTGAATAGAGATAAAGGTAATGGTGATTATGGTGCATGGTTTGCCTTTGGCAGAACCCAGGCACTTACAGATAAGGGATACAAACTGATGTTTCCTTACATGGCTAAATCTCCTCATTTTGTTTTCACAGATAATAAGGAAATGCTTATTTACTGCGGCTATGCAGTTTTCAATGAATCGGCTGACGAACTAAAATTACTAAAACGTATTTTAGAATCAGAGGTGTTTGAGTATTATATGACAAATACCAGCAAGCCATATTCAGCAGGTTACTTTTCTTATGCAAAAAACTATGTAAAGAATTTTGGTATTTGCGAATTAACCACAGACGAAAGATATTTTCTCTCTAATGGTGTATCCAAAAAAGAAGTAAATGAGTTTTTAATTGAAAAGTATCAACTACAACTATAATCTTTTTAATATGAGTTTTACAATAACAAATCCTGAACTGATAGAAATAGTAAATGAATATTTGGAAACACTCCAAAGTTGTAATCGTTCTTTTCTGATTGGTGCAGGTTGTAGTAAATGTGCAAAATTGCCATTGACTGGTGAGTTAGCAGATTTAGTAAAAGCTAAAATGACTGCTGCAAGCAAATCAAAAGAGATTTTAGAAATCATAATTAAAAATTTCATCACAGACCCAAATATTACCATTGAAGAATACATTTCAGAAATTGTTGATTATGCTGCCATCCTTGAACGCAGAGTTGATAAAGGAAGCACACATCCAACAATTGATTTGGGAGGCAAAACTTACAAGGAAGAAGATTTAAAAAGTGCAGTTATTGAAATACAAAAACTAATTGTTGAATCAATTGAGGAAAAGAACTTTGAACTTAAAACTCACACTGACTTCATAAAAGCAATTCATTACCGGCTTGATAATGGTAAAAGTCAATTCGCAACCCCGACAAATTATTTTGTTCTTAACTACGATACTCTAATTGAAGATGCATTGTCAATGAACAAAATAAATTATGCAGACGGTTTCAGAGGTGCGGCAATTGGTTGGTGGGATACTTCCGTATTTAATGACAGTGGTATTAAAGCAAGATTATTCAAACTTCATGGTTCTTTGGACTGGTGCATTTCTGATGATGATAAATTACCACGAAGATTAAAACAGAAATCTAAACATACAGCATACAACTTTAATGATAATGTTCTCATTTATCCATGTGCTACAAAATACAAGGAAACTCAAAATGACCCCTTTGCACAATTGCTCAATAACTACCGAAACATTTTAAAACAAAACGACAAAGCAGTTTTGACAATTTGCGGATACCGCTTTGCTGACAATCATATAAACATAGAAATTGAAAAAGCATTAAGCGAAGCAAAAAATTTAACAGTAATAATATTTTCTGAAATAGATACTCCTAATGATAACCCGACTTTAAAAAGATGGTTTGAGAACAAAGATTTTAAACCGCATTTAAAATTCTTTACCAAGAAAGGTTTTTATCATAATGATATTACCATACAAGACGGAGGAAAAGACATTGACTGGTGGAAGTTTGAATCATTAACTGAAATTTTGAACAAATAATTATGCAAGCAATAAATCAAAATCCAGCACAGCCGATTGAGAATTTATGTATTGGTAACATCATTGAAGTTGATGGCGTGACCATTACTGCTGAATTAGAAAAATCAATCAAAGACCTTACAAGAATTTTTGAAGGCAACACATATTACATTGGACAGTTTGGGTCAATTGTTAAAATTCATTTCGGCAGAAAAATTTTATACGGGTATGTGAGCCGTTTAAGAATGAAGTCAGACATTGTAGAATTGCAAATTGGAAATAAAGGAGACAATGATGCAAGGGTAATTGAGTTTAATTTATTCGGTGAAGGCGAATGGCATGAGGCATCAGGAAACTGGCAATTAAAATTTGAAAGAGGAATTTCAAGTTTCCCTTTACCATTGCAAAAGGTTTATCTCACCCCTACTTCTGAACTCAAACAGATTTTTACATCGGCAGAAAATTCAATTGACTTAATAAAAATTGGAACATACAGCGGAACGGGAGGAACAAATTGTTTTGCAGATTTGAATGAATTGTTAGGAAAACATACGGCAATTTTAGGTTCAACAGGTTCAGGAAAATCAGGTGCAGTAACTGTAATATTGAAAAGTATAATTGATAAGCAAAAGGATTTTGCAAGTTGGAAACCGAGAATAGTAATTTTAGACCCACATAATGAGTATCCAATTGCCTTTAAAGGAAACTCAAATACATATTCAACAGATAATGGAAGTTTGAAACTTCCTTATTGGCTTTTGAATTTAGAAGAACTTTCGGATTTACTTCTTGGCAAAAGCGAATTTACAGCTACAACTCAAAAGAACATTATTGTAAATCCCGGCTAAACTGACCCCCCT
>NZ_JANXTI010000076.1 GCF_025352425.1 Flavobacterium sp. | reverse complement strand
ATAAAATTCCTTACTCCATTTCCTTACTCCGTAAAACTCTAATAAGATTGACTTTCAATAAAAAACCCCTTAATACCTGAATATTAAGGGGTTTTGGTGTAGCGAGGACGGGAGTTGAACCCGTGACCTCAGGGTTATGAAAATAATTAAATCCATCAAAACCTATAAAATAGAGAGGATTTATTATTGTTTTAGTGTGTTTTTATATAATTCCTTACTCTAAATTCCTTACTCTATTTCAATTTATGATATTCTTCCAAATCTATTATTTATCAATTCTTTGTAGGTAACTTTAAACTCATCACTAATAAAACTATCATCAATACAACGAATCCATTTTTCCCTCGACTTCTCCATTTTATTAAAAATGTTTTCTTGTTGTTTGTTGTCTAATTTAAAAGAATTGAATACCGTTATAAAATCTTTTCTACTAATTTTTTTCTTCTTGGCATTAAGAGTTAGTGCCAAATCTTCATCATCAGCAGGATTGACGATTGCCGTTGCCACCATATCATAAGAAGGGGATAGTACATAACCTTGTTCATTTGTTTTGATTATAGAGAAGTTTTTTAGGTGCATATCTGCATTCCCCGTTAAGAATGAAAACAACACTTGCTCAAAGAAATTTACCAAATCCAACCCCGGATTAGTGGAATGTTTCAAAAGAACTTTAGCAATCTGTTCGTAAGACCCGTGATACTTGTTTTCTGTCATTCTTTCTGTTAATTGACACATATCCTCCATTAAAAGTTTTTTACCTTTAATTCGGTCGATTCTCTTGGTTATGTATGCAAGATTCCCTGATTGTAATCGTATTAAACTATGTGGTACCATTTTTATTTTTGCTATGGTTCCCAAGTGCATTGTTAGGTCTTCCACCTCCGGTAATTGATTGAAATTCTTAGTCGGTGGTTTTAATATATAATCCCCCCATAAACCAACAATCGTAAACCTTTTTCCATCCCCTTTTTCACTTGGTGTTAATTCCAAAGATAATTTGGCTTGAACCCCTGTTAAAGTAGTTTGACTTTTTACCACTTGTAAAGCCAAATCTTCCATTTGGTTTTCTGTATAGGGTAATTCAGGAGGAGTAGATTGTCCAAATATTTTTTTACAACAAGTGCTGTGAAAATCTATTTCATTTTCCGTTAGGGGTTCGTAACAATAGAGACATCTTTTCATAATTCCTCATTATTTAATGGATGAACACTTACCGCACCTATGCAATCTTTACAACAAGCTAGCAATAGTCCCATTCGGTCTCTTGGATTTAGTTTCCAATTATTTTGGGCGATATCCAACAACCACCCTTCAGGAATTAGACCATCAAAAAAAGGAAACAAGATTTTACTTGTAAAAGGTTTTTCTTGTAAAGGTAATGTCAAACTAATTGGGTCAGGACTTGTAGCATTCAAATAAGAACTATCATAATTAAAATGATATCCATTTTCGTCTTCTTTCAACCAACCCGCAGTTTTATCATATATTTTTATTTCAGCCTTTCTCATCTTCCTCAAATTTTAGTTGAACTGCTCCAACTTGATATCCAAATAATTTCAACACCTGATTTACCTTGTCTAATCGTAGGGTTTCTTTACCTTGTTCCAATTCCCGCAAAAAACGAAGACCGACTCCTGCTTTCTCCGCCAATTCAGGTTGAGTCAATTTAGCGGAGGTTCTTTTTTGTTTAACAAACTTACTTATTTCCATAATGTGCACCTTTTCGGGTATAAAAGTATAAAAATATTTTTAATTTATACCCTATGAGGTGTAAAAATAGTTGTTTTATTTATATTATACCTTATTGGGTATAATTAACTATTTTGGTTAAATACACATAAAATAAATTTAAAACCAAGAGCGACCACCACAAAACTCTTGTAAGTATCAGTATTTACATGGGTTTCTTATTAAAAAGTTGAGCAAGACTTCTTGCTCAACTTTTTTAATCTCTTTAATTTATATTTCAACCGAATCAAATTCTACATTGATATATCGACTCTCGAAGTTCTCTGCGATTAAAACAATTACATTTCGCATTAGATTCCTACCTCTACTTTTAATGCTTTTCCAATTCGTTGAATAGCTGAATTAAATCCTTTAATATCTTTATTTCTTAACACATATAAATCACCTAATTTTTTATAAAGTCTTCTGTTTTTAACAGAACTTGGCATATCGTTATAATTCAAATAAATTGTTTTGCCGAATGCTTTATTAATTGCGATATGATTCTTAAATGAACCGTGATTTTGTTCTAGTACATCTCTAACTAATTCATAATAAGCCTCGGTATATGATTTGTTGTTGTACAATTGTCCGTTGAATTCGAACCCTTTTCTTTGGAATAAACTGCTGTAATTTTTCATAGATTAAATATTTTTAAAGTTTCATAAATTGTTTTTGAAAGAGTAGCTACCTGATTTCTTGACAAAGGTCATTCTATTATAAATCTGGTGCAGTATGAAAAATATTTTTTTATTTGAAACTTTTGTACAGGCTGTATCTAGTTTAATTTTAGTGTTCTAGCATGTTTTAAACCTCTTTATAAATGTTTTGAAGTATTACCAAATTTTCTAATGATTGGATGGTGTATTCGGTATGAAAGGTAGAATTTAAACCGAATATTTAATTTAATAATTTATTGATATAAATTCTCAATTTTTATTTTAGCTAGAATAATTTTATTATTTTTCATAAAATATAATTTTAAGAGTGATGTTTAATATTGTTTTTTGGCTTGCCCCCCTGCCCCCCATTGACAATTTTTAATATATCAAGGAGAGTTTAAGTTTAAAATATAGACAGAAGACCCAGTAGCCCCACTTCATATCATTGCTTTTCGTGATGGGGTATGACAGTCATTATTTCAGACTCAATTATCTATACTTTAACCCGTTGGGTGTAATTAAATAATTTGATTTTTAATATTGTTTATTGGTCTATCAAATATGAATTTATTGATATATTGAACCAAAGTTAATGCTGTTATTTTAGCTAAAATTCTTGTTTTAAATCCTTCAAAAGATT
>NZ_JANXTI010000075.1 GCF_025352425.1 Flavobacterium sp. | reverse complement strand
AATCTTTTGAAGGATTTAAAACAAGAATTTTAGCTAAAATAACAGCATTAACTTTGGTTCAATATATCAATAAATTCATATTTGATAGACCAATAAACAATATTAAAAATCAAATTATTTAATTACACCCAACGGGTTAAGTTTAACATTTATTAATTGCTAACGCACCGTACCGCATAACCTGCTGTCCAATTATTATAGCCATTGTAAATTTTCATAGTCGTTCGTTATAGAGAAAACGTAAGAAGTGGGGAAACCACTTGGAGATGTGCGATTGGATGTCCAAAAAATACTTCTTGCACCAATAAATTGAAATTGTCCATCATTGTAGCGCTGACCGCTTGGTAATGCTGTAAAACCGCTGCTGTTGTCAGCACCTGTGTTAGAAGATAACCAATGCGTAGTTCCTGCTTCTTTCATTTTACCTCCTGCAACATAAAACTTGCTTTTAACCAATTCAATTGTAGATATGCCCAAAGTTAAATCGGTAAAATTGAAATAACGTAAACTAGAAAGAGCAAATGTTCCGTTAGACCCTGTTGTATTGTTTACTAAAAGATTTCCACCTGAAAAGATTAGGTTCTTGATATTTGCTATTGAGTATGCTGTTTGCGTTCCCGTTATAGTGCGGAGATATAAATTCTGCGCTTTACTGCTAAAAAAAACTAGTGCAAAAAGGAGAAGTAAAACTATTTTTTGTGTTTTCATGATGAGTTGTTTGGTTGTTACTCTATAATTTCTAAAGCATTATAAAGAAACTTCACAAAGCAAAAAAAAAACGATTTAAACAAGTATTTTCTTAAAAAGCACTTTAAGTTATTAACAAATTAAAAACAAATGGTGAGTTCCAAATATTGTTGTTTTTAAACTATTTTAATGATTTTGTAACTTTTTAAAGATTATACCGTACAACCACCTGAACACTTTAAACTAAAGGAAACAAATAAATGAGACAGCTCAAAATCACCAAGCAGGTAACCAATCGTGAAACTGCATCCTTAGACAAATACCTACAAGAAATTGGAAAAGTTGATTTAATTACTGCTGATGAAGAAGTTGAGTTAGCGCAGAAAATTAAAGCCGGCGACCAAAAAGCGTTAGAAAAATTGACAAAAGCCAATTTGCGTTTCGTAGTTTCCGTAGCTAAACAATACCAAAATCAAGGTTTAACACTTCCCGATTTGATTAATGAAGGAAACTTAGGTTTGATAAAAGCGGCGCAACGTTTTGATGAAACCCGTGGTTTTAAATTCATTTCGTATGCAGTTTGGTGGATTCGTCAATCTATTCTTCAGGCTTTAGCTGAACAATCACGTATTGTTCGTTTGCCTCTGAATAAAATTGGTTCTATTAATAAAATCAACAAGATGTACGCTTTGTTAGAGCAATCAAACGAACGTCCGCCAAGTGCTGAGGAAATTGCAAAAGAGCTTGACATGACAGTGAACGATGTAAAAGAGTCTATGAAAAACTCTGGTCGTCACTTGTCAATGGATGCGCCGCTTGTAGAAGGAGAAGATTCTAACCTTTATGACGTTTTGCGTTCGGGTGAATCTCCAAATCCGGATAGAGAATTAATCCACGAATCTTTACGTACAGAAATTGAGCGTTCATTAGAAACCTTAACTCCAAGAGAAGCAGATGTCGTACGTTTGTATTTTGGTTTAGGTGATCAACACCCAATGACATTGGAAGAAATTGGAGAAACTTTCGATTTAACCCGTGAGCGTGTTCGTCAAATTAAAGAAAAAGCAATTCGTAGATTAAAACATACTTCAAGAAGTAAAATATTAAAAACATATTTAGGATAATCCTAATAACAATAACAACAGTCTGATTAACTGTTCGTTTTTTGATTGATGATTGAAACTCCGGCTGATTACCGGAGTTTTATTTTTTTATAGAATTAGGGCGTGCCCCTTCGGGTCAGGCTTTCCGCAGTACAGGGTACTTGCTCCAATCCTTCACGCAATCTGCGGTAAAAGAGAAACTTTTTCTATCTTTGCCCAAACAACACAATACTACAAAATGAAGAATACACTAATTGCACCTTCTGTCCTTGCTGCTGATTTTGCCAACCTGCAGCGCGACATCGAGATGATCAACAACAGTGAAGCGGATTGGTTCCATATTGACATTATGGATGGTGTTTTTGTACCAAATATCTCTTTTGGAATGCCGGTTTTGGAGGCAATAGCAAAGCATGCAAAAAAAACCATCGACGTACATCTGATGATTGTTGACCCGGACCGATATATTAAAACTTTTGCCGACTTAGGAGCTAATATTTTGAGTGTTCACTATGAAGCATGTACTCATTTACACCGAACATTACAAGCGATAAAGGCTGAGGGAATGAAAGCCGGAGTTGTCCTAAATCCGCATTGCAATGTAGATTTATTAGAAGATATAATAAACGATATTGATTTGGTATGTATTATGAGTGTTAATCCGGGTTTCGGGGGCCAGTCTTTTATTGAGAACACTTATTCTAAAATTGAAAAACTTAAAAAACTGATTATTGCCAAAAATGCTTCCACACTTATAGAAGTTGATGGCGGTGTTACAGATAAAAATGCAGCCCAATTAGTAAAAGCCGGAGCAGATGTACTTGTTGCTGGAAATTTTGTGTTTAAATCAAGTAATCCAACTCAAACTATTAGTGATCTAAAAGATTTATCAACGCTTAAATAATCTATTCTTTAGTAAACTTTTTTATAGTAATAGAAGAACCCGATTTTACTTTTAAAGTATAGTTTCCAACTGATAGTTCAGAAACATTCACAACAGCATCTACTTTATCTATACTCTTAATTTTTCTTCCTGACAAATCGTAAATTTCGACACTGTCAATCTTAGCTGCTGCTGGCATAGTAATAGTAAAGCTGTTTTTCACTGGATTTGGATATATCAAAACAGCTGACGAAAAATCATTTTCTGGTGTGCCTAATGTAGTAATTGTTCCATTTATAGCAAAAGGCAAATCTTGAGCAACATCCGGCGCGCTTGCAGGATCACCTACATCTATAATATCAGCCCAACCAAGTACGGTTCCTGGTGTAGTATTAGCTACAAAATTTTGTTTTGCGTTCCACCCTGTTTGACCGCGACTACCTGAAACAGTAACCGATGGAACAAATATAGACCCATCATTTGTTGCATGAAACTGGGATACTACCCAATAAGTCCCCGGTGATAAAGTCGCAGAAATAGTGCCTCTGATTCTCCATATTTTTCTATTCGTATTCGGAGCAATAACGGGATTCCCAATAATTGAATTTGGAATCCTGTACATAAAGGTATTGTCGCTGTTGGCAGCATCTAAAATACTATTGGTCATATCGCCAATAATTACCCCTGAACCTGGCAGAGAAGGGTTGCCATTCCAAATTTGAACTCTTAGTTGATCCACTGGAATAGTCGCCCCTGTGAAACTATTTTGATGAGCAAAAAAGTCGAAACTGGTGATATTCCATTGTTGTCCGGCGGGTACAATAAAATCATCTCCTAATTGAAAACTTGTAGTTCCTGCGGTATTAAAATAACCAGCAAATCCGGTACTTTTATTCGTCTCTGTTGTATTTCCTGTATCATTTTGAAGTTCACTCCAAGTATAGCTTGTTGGAGATGTTACACCGCTTTTTGATAACGTTCCCGTAGATAAATTGCCGTTAGAATATATTTGAGCAAAAGAGCTACTGTAAAGAAAACAGAATAGAAAAGCAGTTACATATTGTAATGCAATTCTTTTATGATGTAGTTGAATTGTTATCCTCATGATATCAAATTTATATTGTTAAACATTAGACATGTGAGTTTTCTATCGAAGCGTGCCTTAGAAAACACTAAAGTAGTAAAAATGATAAAGCAAACTTTTCATTTTTACTACTTTAGTGTTTATTCGTGACCCCGGCAGGGTTGACTGCGTCTTCCCAGACAAAGCTCCGCTTTGAAAATAAGGGAATAAAATAAATGCTTAAGCCAGCTTAGACATTTATTTTATTCCCTTATTTATTCGTGACCCCGGCAGGGTTCGAACCTGCAACCATCAGAGCCGAAATCTGATATTCTATCCAGTTGAACTACGGAGCCATTTTATTCTTAAACTAACAACTTCTTAACTATCGTCGAAATCGTTTTGCTTTCTGCGCTTCCACTTATTTGTGCTGAAGCCAATCCCATAACCTTTCCCATCGACGCAATACCAGATGCGCCAGTTTCTGCAATAATTTTGGCTATGATTGTTTCTATTTCGGCTTCTGAAAGTTGCGCCGGAAGAAATTTTTCGATTACAGCAATTTGTGCCAATTCCGGTTCGGCTAAATCCGGACGGTTTTGAGTGGAGAAAATGCTGGCACTGTCTTTACGCATTTTTACCAGTTTTTGTAATATTTTGATTTCGTCTGCTTCTGTAATTTCTTCTTTAGCACCTGATGAAGTCTGCGCTAATAAAATTTCAGATTTGATGGCTCTTAATGCTTCCAACGCAACAGTGTCTTTTGCGCGCATTGCATTTTTAATTTCGTCCATTATTTGGGTTGATAAACTCATATTTAGATTGTTAGATTATTGACTCCTTAGATTAAAATGGTTGATTTTATAGCCCTGATTGCAGCAATCTCGTCTTTTGGGACGAGATGTGGAAAGCAGGAACACGGATGGCAAAAATGCCCGAACCATTCGCTCCCAATAAGTTTCGCGAAGGTAAAAAAAATAACCCGAAAATCATAAAGACTTTCGGGTTAATGATCAAGGATTATCTGTAGACTAGTCTACATTATCGTGCAAGAATGAATTGTTTGAACGCAGCTGTGCATCATCATTGCTGTCTGTTCCAATTGACATTCGAGAGTTTGTATTGGTTTGAGCATTACTTGACAGATCCACTCCGTTACGTTTGTACGCCGGTTCTTTCTCCAATTCTTCAATTTTTGAAGGGTTGTTATGGAATTTATAGTTGAACTCTTTCAATTTTTTCCTTCTATCGTCAGCTCTGTGTTTCAAAGTTTCCTCGATAGTCATTTCAACGGGTGAAATGTCTTCAAAATGACTTACAATGGCGTTCGGTCTTTCGGTAGTTTCAACCTTCATTGTAATGTTCAACTCTTCTGCAATTGGCGCCTCCAAAATTGGTGCAGCTGCCGCAGGTTTAGAATTTAACAAGTCGTTCTCTAACTCCATGTATTCTTCCAAAGAATATTTGATGATTCCGCCTTCGCTAAGTTCGGTTACTGGTACAAACTCTACCGGCTCATTAACCATGATATCGTTTACTGCAGATTCAGATAAATCAAAAACAATTCTGGATTCTTCAACAGCTTCAACTGGCTTTACTTCCTCTACTCTTTCGAATGCCGGCATTTCCGGCATATCAAAAGTAAAAGTGATTTGCTCTTCTTCTTTTTCGATTGTTTCCGGGGCAATCATTTTCATTTGTTTCACCAATTCGCTAACGCTCGTGTCCTTAACTTCCAGAGAAGTTACTTTGAAGTCAATATCATTTATTGGCGAAACGATTTCAAAAGTCACATCCAGGTTTCTGATGAAATGATTCATAGCAATGAGTTCGTTTTCATCAATAGAAGTGACAGTAGCGGGCGACTCAAGTTCATCTTCGATTAATTCAAAAACAATTTTCTCTTCTTTCGCTTCGGTTACTTCAACATCAATAGCCTTGAAAACTTCAACGGACTTTTTTGTTAAATCACGCTCTAATTTATGTTCTCCATCTAATGAGTGAATTATTTTTGTGGCTTCTATATTTAAAATTCCGTTTTGTTGTTCTTCATTAAAACCTGTAGCAATAATTGTCACTGCAATAGAATCACCTAAAGTATCATCTTCACCAACACCCATAATAATGTTAGCATTATGACCTGCTTCAGACTGAATATGGTCATTAATTTCTCCGATTTCATCAATAGTAATTTCATTATTACCTGAAACGATAAGCAACAATACGTTTTTGGCACCTGAAATTTTATTATCATTCAACAAAGGAGAATCTAAAGCAGAAATGATAGCTTCTTTTGCTCTGTTTTCTCCACTAGCCGTAGCAGAACCCATAATGGCTCTTCCGCTATTTTCCAATACAGTTTTGGCGTCTTTTAAATCGATGTTTTGAGTGTAATGGTGCGTAATTACTTCCGCAATTCCGCGTGAAGCGGTAGCTAACACTTCGTCAGCTTTCGAGAATCCTGCTTTGAAACCAAGGTTTCCATACACTTCCCTCAATTTATTGTTATTGATAACAATTAAGGAATCAACCTGTTTTCTTAATTTTTCAACACCTAACAATGCTTGTTCCTGACGAACTTTACCTTCAAACTGAAAAGGAATAGTTACGATTCCAACAGTAAGAATATCTCGTTCTTTGGCCAATTGGGCAATTACGGGCGCAGCACCGGTTCCGGTTCCACCACCCATTCCTGCGGTAATGAAGACCATTTTGGTATTGGTATCCAACATCTTTTCGATGTCGCCAATGCTTTCGATGGCGGATTGCTGACCCACATCGGGATTTGCTCCTGCGCCAAGACCTTCCGTAAGATTAACACCTAATTGGATTTTGTTTGGCACCGGGCTGTTTTGAAGTGCTTGTGAGTCGGTGTTACAAACGATAAAATCAACGCCTTTGATTCCCTGTTTGAACATGTGATTGATAGCGTTACTTCCACCGCCACCAACTCCGATTACTTTAATCACATTTGATTGATTTTTTGGTAAATCAAATGAGATGTTTCCAAATTCTGAGTTGCTTATCATACTTCTGGTTTTATTAGGTATTATATGTTTTGTATTTTGTTTTGACTTTTCTTATTCTAATGCTTTTTTGATAACTGATGGCTTATTCAGCGTTATCTAAAAAGTCTTTGATCTTTTCAACATAACGGTCAAAAAATGATCTCTTTATTTTATGCTCTGTGGTTTCCGTTTCAAGGTCGATTTCGTCCTCAATTACATTGGAAATTTCTTCTAGTTTTTCTTCAATTACGGGTTGAAAAACAACTTGCTTTGGAGTTGCTTCCACTTCTTTTAATTCAATTTTGTACGCACTGTTCGAATTGTTTTCAATGCTGTTCATTACCAATCCTACTGCTGTTGCAAACAATGGACTTGAAATTTCTTCGCTTGAATTGCCTGCCAGATGCTCGTTTGGATACCCAATTCGCGTGTCCATTCCGGTGATGTACTCTACCAGTTGCTTGATGTGCTTCAATTGCGAACCTCCACCAGTTAAAACGATACCAGCAATTAGTTTCTTGCGTGGATCTTCGTGTCCGTATGCTTTTATTTCGGTGAAAACCTGCTCGATAATTTCAACAACACGGGCGTGAATGATTTTTGACAAATTCTTTAGCGAAATCTCTTTTGGATCTCTTCCTCTTAACCCCGGAATCGAAACAATTTCGTTGTCTTTATTTTCACCCGGCCACGCTGAACCAAATTTTGTTTTTAATAATTCTGCTTGTTTTTCGATGATTGAACAGCCTTCCTTGATGTCATCTGTGATTACATTTCCACCAAAAGGAACTACAGCTGTATGACGAATGATTCCATCCTGGAAAATAGCAATGTCCGTGGTACCTCCTCCTATATCTACCAATACCACCCCGGCTTCCTTTTCTTCATCGCTTAAAACAGCATCGGAGGAAGCTAGTGGTTCTAATGTTAATCCCGTTTTATCTGGAATTTCCAAACCTGCTTTTTGAACGCATTTATAAATATTGCGGGCGGCAGCTATTTGCCCTGTGATGATATGAAAATTTGCTTCTAATCGAATACCCGCCATGCCGATAGGGTTTTTAATTCCTGATTCGTTGTCAATAATATATTCCTGTGGCA
>NZ_JANXTI010000074.1 GCF_025352425.1 Flavobacterium sp. | reverse complement strand
AAAACTCTTAAATAATTTTTAACTATATTTGACATGAATATTGGTTTGTTTTGCGACTTCAAGATACTGAATTTCAGTATCTTGACCAATATTTAATCAATTTATTTTTACTTTAAATAATTACACCCAACGGGTTAATATTAAATTCACATAAATTTAAGAAGCTATCATTTAAATGCCTAAAAACGGTTGCTTTTTTTGTGTTTATTTTTAAATTCTCTCAAATAATTCTCTATCAAGTTTTTAATACAGCTGTGAAAATTTAACAAATTTTTAATTATTTCACATTGAAATGCTTGTTATGTCGTCAAAAAATTTATCTTTGACCATTATTAATAATTTTTACATTACAAAATGCGCACAGGAACAGTAAAATTTTTCAACGAATCAAAAGGTTACGGTTTTATCACAGACGATGAAACTGGAAAAGACATTTTCGTACACGCTACCGGAGTTAAAACTGAAAATTTAGCAGAAGGAGACAAAGTATCTTACGATGAAGAAGAAGGTAGAAAAGGTAAAGTAGCAGCTCAGGTAGTAGCTATCGAAGACTAATATATATTAATTTTTGATTACCTAGAATTAAATGACGTCCCGTATTTCGGGACGTTTTTTTGTGTTAAATAGTTATTTATAATTGTTTTAAATAGCTAGCTTTACACTAACAAATAGGAAACGATTGTCTTTCTGTTTTTGCGAATTAAATAATGCGATGTATATTTGTGCCTGATTTATTTCCATCTAATTATACCATTATGCAATCCAATCAATTAGATTATTTACCAATCCTTATGCAGGCAGGTTTAGCAGTAGGATTTGTAGTTTTGACTATTATCGGCTCTGGCTATTTAGGTCCAAAAAGACATTCCAAAAACAAGGACAAAAACTTTGAGTGTGGAATAGAATCTGTTGGTAACGCTCGGATTCCGTTTTCAGTTAAATATTTCCTGGTTGCTATCCTATTTGTATTATTTGATGTCGAAGTGATTTTCTTATATCCATGGGCAATCAATTTCAAGGCATTGGGTGTTGAAGGAATGATTAAAATGGTAATTTTTATGATGTTGCTTCTGGTGGGATTCTTCTATATCATAAAGAAGAAGGCACTGGAATGGGAATAGATTTAATTACGAATAATAAATTACGAATTATCAATGAGTGATTCAAAACCAAATATGGTTGCTCCGCCAGAAGGAGTTGTTGGTGAAGGTTTCTTCGCTACAAAGTTGAACGATGTCGTTGGGTTGGCTCGTGCCAATTCGCTTTGGCCATTACCTTTCGCTACTTCTTGTTGCGGAATCGAATTTATGGCAACAATGGCTTCGCATTATGACCTGGCCCGATTTGGTTCGGAACGAGTTAGTTTTTCGCCACGTCAGGCAGATATGTTGATGGTGATGGGAACAATTTCTAAAAAAATGGCACCAATTTTACGTCAGGTTTATGAACAAATGTCAGAGCCACGTTGGGTAATTGCTGTTGGAGCATGCGCCTGTTCGGGTGGTGTATTTGATACGTATTCCGTTTTACAAGGAATCGACAAAGTAATTCCTGTTGATGTTTACGTTCCGGGTTGTCCTCCAAGACCTGAACAAATTGTGGATGGAGTAATGCGATTACAGGATTTAGTGAAAACCGAATCGGTGCGACGAAGAAGTTCACCGGAATACAAAGAATTATTAGCTTCTTACAACCTATAATATGGCTTTAGAAACTGCATATATACAAGAAAATCTATCTAAAAAATTCGGCAACAATGTGCTGAATTTTGAAATGAAAAGAGATATTTTTTCCTTCGAAGCTACTTCAGAAACTATTCACGAAGTAATCCAAATTTTAAAAGAAGACGAAAGCTTAAACTTCCATTTTTTAACCGATTTGACCGCAATCCATTTTCCCGACAATGATGAAAATCATCAGTTTGCTGTGGTATATCAATTGCACAATTGGATTGAAAATATCAGAATTAGGGTGAAAACATTTATGCCGGATCCTGCTGAAGTAGAGACGATAACCGATTTATTTCTTTGCGCCAATTGGATGGAAAGAGAAGCCTGGGATTTCTTCGGAATCAATTTCAAAGGACATCCGCAACTGAAACGTATTTTAAATATGGACGAAATGGTTTCTTTCCCAATGAGAAGGGAATTCCCATTAGAAGACAGCGGAAGAACAGATAAAGACGATCGTTTCTTCGGAAGAACACCAGTAAAAACTCAAATGGATAATTCAACATTATAAATGTCAGATTTATTATTATCACCAGAGCATCGTTATGCTAAAATCATAGAGCAAAGCCGAAACGAAGACGGAAGCGAATTTTCTATCTTGAATTTAGGTCCAACTCACCCAGCTACTCACGGGATTTTCCAAAACATTTTATTGATGGATGGCGAGCGTATTTTAGATGCCGAACCAACCATAGGATACATTCACAGAGCCTTTGAAAAAATTGCCGAAAACCGTCCGTTTTACCAAATCAATGTATTGACAGACCGTATGAATTATTGTTCGTCGCCAATCAACAACATGGCCTGGTGGATGACTGTTGAGAAATTATTGGATATTGAAGTGCCGAAACGCGCACAATATTTAAGAGTTATTGTTATGGAATTAGCGCGAATTACTGATCACCTGATTTGTAATTCAATACTTGGCGTTGATACCGGAGCTTACACTGGTTTTCTTTATGTTTTCCAATTCAGGGAAAAAGTATATGAAATCTACGAAGAAATTTGTGGCGCCCGTTTAACAACCAACATGGGAAGAATTGGTGGTTTCGAAAGAGATTGGTCTCCAAAAGCCTTTGAACTACTGAATGTTTTTCTTGAAGAATTTCCGGTTGCATGGAAAGAATTCGAAAATCTTTTTGAAAGAAACCGAATCTTTATTGACAGAACTGTTGACGTTGGCCCAATTACTGCGGAAAAAGCAATGCAATACGGCATGACCGGACCAAATTTACGTGCGTCCGGAATTGATTACGACGTTCGTAAAGCGGCGCCATATTCTTCATATGAAGATTTCGAATTTGATGTTCCTGTTGGAAAATCTGGCGACACCTACGATCGTTTCTGCGTTCGTAATGCCGAAGTTTGGGAAAGTTTGAGCATTATCAGACAAGCATTAGCTAAATTACCGGAAGGCCCAATCCATGCTGATGTTCCCGATTATTACCTGCCTCCAAAAGAAGATGTTTACACGAATATGGAAAGCTTAATCTATCACTTTAAAATTGTGATGGGTGAAGTTCCGGTTCCCGTAGATGAAATTTATCATGCTGTCGAAGGCGGAAACGGAGAATTAGGATTCTATTTAATTTCCGACGGTAGCCGAACGCCATACCGATTGAAATTCAGAAGACCTTGCTATATTTATTATCAAGCCTACACCGAAATGATTAAAGGCGGAATGTTATCCGATGCAATCGTAATATTATCAAGTTTAAATGTAATTGCCGGCGAATTAGACGCTTAATAATTATGGAAAGAGCCCACATAAACCAACAAATAAATATCACCGAACCGTTAATGGCTCGTATCAATGAGTTAATCAGTCACTATCCTGCTGACAAAAGAAAATCAGCTTTATTGCCGGTTTTGCATGAAGTTCAGGATGCTCATGACAATTGGTTAAGCATCGATTTACAAAATAAAGTAGCCGAGATTTTAGAAATACAACCGATTGAAGTTTATGAAGTCGTAACATTTTATACCATGTACAATCAAAGGCCAATCGGAAAATACATGTTCGAATTCTGCCAAACTTCTGCCTGTTGTTTAAATGGTGTAGAGAATTTGATGGATTACACTTGCAATAAATTAGGCGTAAAAGTTGGTGAACCTACATCTGACGGACTTTTCGAAGTTCGTGGCGTTGAGTGCCTTGGTGCTTGTGGTTATGCACCAATGATGCAGTTGGGTGATTTCTACCAAGAACATTTGACCGAAGTAAAAATCGACCAGTTAATTGCCGATTGCAAAGAAGGAAAAGTCACTTTACACGATAAATAATATCATGGGAAGAAAAATATTATTAGACAAAATCAACGTTCCGGGAATCAGAACCTATGAAGTATACCGCAAAGAAGGTGGTTATGCTTCAGTGGAAAAAGCCCTGAAAAAAATGACTCCGGATGAAGTGGTTGAAGAAGTAAAAACTTCCGGCCTTCGTGGTCGTGGTGGTGCCGGATTTCCATGTGGAATGAAATGGAGTTTTATCGATAAAAAATCGGGTAAACCAAGACATTTGGTTTGCAACGCTGACGAATCGGAACCGGGAACCTTTAAAGACAGATATTTGATGGAGTTTATTCCTCATCTTTTGATTGAAGGAATGATTACATCAAGTTACGCATTGGGTGCCAACCTTTCCTACATCTACATTCGTGGAGAATATATGTGGGTTTACAAAATTTTAGAGAAAGCCATTGCCGAAGCAAAAGCTGCCGGTTGGTTAGGAAAAAATATATTAGGCTCAGGTTATGATTTGGATTTATATGTTCAGATTGGGGCCGGAGCTTACATTTGTGGAGAAGAAACAGCGCTGATCGAAAGCCTTGAAGGAAAACGTGGAAATCCTAGGATTAAACCACCATTCCCGGCAGTTATGGGACTTTGGCAAAATCCAACTGTCGTAAATAACGTTGAAACCATTGCGGCTGTGCCTTGGATTGTAAACAATTCAGGTGCTGATTATGCAGGAATCGGAATTGGGCGTTCTACAGGAACCAAGTTAATTTCAGCTTCGGGAAACATTAAAAACCAAGGTGTTTTCGAAATAGATTTGGGATTATCCGTTTACGAATTCATGAATTCGGATGAATATTGTGGCGGAATGCAAACCGACAGGCCATTGAAAGCATTGGTTCCGGGAGGAAGTTCTGTTCCTGTTTTACCGGCTCATTTAATTTACAAAATAGCTACCGGTGAAGATCGTCTAATGTCTTACGAAAGTTTGGCAGATGGTGGGTTCGCGTCAGGTTCGATGTTGGGCTCAGGTGGATTTATCGTTTATGATGACCGTGCCTGCATCGTCCGCAATACATGGAATTTCTCAAGATTTTACCATCACGAAAGCTGCGGTCAATGTACGCCATGCCGTGAAGGAACAGGTTGGATGGAAAAAGTATTATGGAGAATCGAAAATGGCCAAGGACGCGAAGAAGATATCGAATTGTTATGGAGCATACAGGCAAAAATTGAAGGAAATACTATTTGCCCTTTAGGTGATGCCGCTGCTTGGCCTGTAGCTGCTGCAATTCGTCATTTTAAAGATGAATTTGAATACCATATCCGTTTCCCTGAAAAAATTAAAGATAGAAATCACTTTGTGGCTGAACCTTTCGAAAAAGTAAAGCATTTAGTAGCAAAGCAAGAAGTTTAAAATAATTATGAGCGAATGGCTTGGGCATATTTTGCCATCCATTTTCCCGCTTTCGTTGCAATCTTTTTTGTATTTCCCTTTCGCTTAGCTACAGGGCAATACAAAAAAGAATTTCCACTACAATCGGGGCTAAAGAATAAACATTAGTAATAAAAATACTCCGTAGGAGTAAAATATTGGTAAATGAAAGTAACTATAGACGGTCAGGAAATTGAAGTTGAAGCAGGGACAACCATCCTGCAGGCGGCTCGTATGATTGGTGGAGAAGTTGTTCCGCCAGCCATGTGCTATTATTCCAAACTAAAAGGAACCGGCGGAAAATGCCGTTGCTGTTTAGTTGATGTATCCAAAGGCAGCGAAGCCGACCCAAGACCAATGCCAAAATTAATGGCATCATGCGTAACAGGCTGTCAGGACGGAATGGAAGTAGCGAGCAAATCTTCAGACAGAGTTCGGGACGCCAGAAATGCCGTAACCGAATTCCTTTTGATAAATCACCCTTTGGATTGCCCGGTTTGTGATCAGGCCGGAGAATGTGATTTGCAGAATTTAAGCTTCGAACACGGAAAACTACAACAGCGTTTTATAGAAGAAAAAAGAACTTTTGAGCCGGAAGATATTGGTGATAAAATCCAACTACACATGAACCGTTGCATTGTTTGCCAGCGTTGCGTTGAAGTAGCTGATCAATTAACTGACGGAAGAGTTCACGGAGTGTTAAATCGTGGAGACCATTCGCAAATTTCGACTTGTGTTTCAGCTGCAATTGACAATGAATTCTCCGGAAACATGATTGATGTATGTCCCGTTGGCGCTTTGACTGACAAGACTTTCCGATTCAAATCAAGGGTTTGGTTCAACAAACCTTTTGATGCACACCGAGATTGTCCTACATGCTGCGGAAAAACTACGCTTTGGATGTTTGGTAACGAAATCCAAAGAGTAACAGCGCGTAAAGATGTATACCACGAAGTCGAAGAGTTTATTTGTAACACCTGTCGTTTCGATAAAAAAGAAGTGGCGGATTGGGTAATTGAAGGTCCAAGAAAATTTGAAAAAGATTCGGTAATCAACCAGAATAAATATTTCGGCAAAACCGATACAGTAGTGATCAATACCGAAAAGGGAATTCTTCAGGGTAGAGAGATCGACCGTGTAAAAATCAGTATGTCTGACATTGATTACAACGAAAAAATAGACGGTAACCCGGTAAATTCAAAACAAAATGGATAGTGCCTTCATTATAGAAAAAAGTGTTTTGATTGTTGTGGTATTTGCGATAACTATGGTTATGGCCATGTATTCCACTTGGGCAGAACGTAAGGTCGCAGCCTTTTTACAAGACCGCGTTGGCCCGAATCGCGCAGGTTGGGGTGGCTTATTGCAACCGCTTGCCGATGGAATGAAATTATTCGCCAAAGAAGAATTTGAACCGAATACACCAAATAGATTTTTGTTTTTCGTAGGGCCGGCCATTGCAATGAGCACCGCTTTGATGACTAGTGCCGTAATTCCGTGGGGTGATAAATTGCACATTTTTGGACGTGATGTCGTTTTGCAGGCGACTGATATTGATGGCTCATTGTTGTACATTTTCGCCATAGTTTCTATTGGAGTTTACGGAATCATGATTGGCGGTTGGGCATCCAATAATAAGTTTTCCTTAATGGGCGCGGTGCGAGCTGCGTCACAAATGGTTTCGTATGAAGTGGCGATGGGACTTTCTGTTATTGCTTTGATAATGATGACCGGAACATTAAGTTTAAAAGAAATTACGATGCAGCAACATGGCTGGCATTGGAATGTTATCTATCAACCAGTTGGATTTTTAATCTTTTTGATTTGTGCTTTTGCAGAAACAAACAGAACACCTTTCGATTTAGCAGAATGCGAATCAGAATTAATTGGTGGTTACCACACCGAGTATTCATCCATGAAAATGGGATTCTATTTGTTTGCCGAATATGCAAATATGTTTATTTCGTCCACAATTATTGCAGTGCTTTATTTTGGAGGATACAATTATCCCGGAATGCAATGGATGGTAGACCATGTTGGTGTGAATACCGCTAACGTACTGGGAATGGGAGTTTTATTTGTTAAAATATGCTTCTTTATTTTCTTCTATATGTGGGTTCGTTGGACAATACCAAGATTTAGATACGATCAATTGATGAATTTAGGCTGGAAGATTTTAATTCCGCTTTCTATCATCAATATAGTAATAACAGGGGTTTGTATCCTGGCTTTTAAATAAGAAAAGAAATTATGTCAGCATCAATTCAAAATATATCGCTTTCCGGCAGAAAAACTCAGGTTTCCAATAAGGAAATGACGTTTTGGGAAAGACTATATCTAATAGCCATCGTCAAAGGATTGCTTATTACCATCAAACACTTTTTTAGAAAAAAAGCTACCATTCACTATCCGGAACAAACGCGTGAATTTAGCCCAGTTTATCGTGGACAGCATATGCTGAAACGTGATGAACTTGGCAGGGAAAACTGTACCGCTTGCGGATTATGTGCCCTTTCTTGTCCGGCGGAAGCCATTACAATGAAGGCTGAAGAGCGCAAACCTGGTGAAGAAATGTTATATCGTGAAGAGAAATACGCATCGATATATGAAATCAATATGTTACGTTGTATTTTCTGTGGTTTGTGTGAAGAAGCTTGTCCAAAAGATGCCATCTATCTAACGATTTCCAAAGAATTGGTTCCTGCAAGTTATGACCGGGAAGATTTCATCTTTGGAAAAGACAAATTGGTAATGCCTTTGGATATGGCAATGAAAAATAACAATCTACCTGCGGCAGACAGGCTTAAAAACGTTAACTAATGTCACCTATAACCATTATATTTTACTTTTTAGGAGCCATTACATTGGCATCAGCATTTTTGACAATTTATAGCAAAAATCCAATCCACAGTGCCATTTATCTGGTGATTTGTTTCTTTACAATTGCAGGTCATTATTTATTACTCAATGCGCAGTTCTTGGCCATTGTTCACATTATTGTTTACTCCGGAGCTATTATGGTACTCTTCCTGTTTACCATCATGTTAATGAATCTCAATAAGGAAGACGAAGTGCATAAACCGCGAATTACACGTCTTGGCGCCATTACCGTTTTCATATTAATGAGCGTAGTGCTGGTAACTATCTTTATCCACTCTAAAACTATTGTCGGCGAATATGATACTTCGGGTGAAGATTATCAATCGATAAAAGTTCTGGGGAAAATATTGCTTAACGAGTATATGGTTCCGTTTGAGTTTGCCTCTATCCTATTGTTAGTCGCAATGATCGGAGTAGTTTTATTGTCTAAAAAAGAAAAAACAGAGAAGAAATAATGAATAATATTTTAAATCAGGTTGGTATAGAAAACTACATTTTCCTTTCGGTGCTCTTATTTTGCATCGGAGTTTTTGGCGTATTGTACAGAAGAAACGCCATTATCGTATTCATGTCGATTGAGATTATGCTAAATGCCGTAAACTTATTGTTTGTAGCTTTTTCAACCTATCATCAGGATGCCGAAGGACAAGTATTTGTTTTCTTCTCGATGGCTGTAGCTGCCGCCGAAGTTGCCGTTGGTTTGGCGATTTTAGTCTCGGTGTTTCGAAATATTGGCTCCATTGATATTGCTAATTTAAAGAACTTAAAAGGATAATCTGGGATGGAAACAAATTTGGCCTTACTATTACTCTTATCTCCATTTGCTGGATTTCTTTTCAATGTTTTCTTTGGAAAAAAAGTAAGCAGAAATGTCTCCGGCGCGATTGGAACGTTAACTGTTTTAGTTTCGTTCTTAATGAGCATTTGCTTTTTTGCACAATTACAGCAATCCGGTAAACCATTTGAAATCAACTTATTTGATTGGATTTCAGTGCATAATTTCAAAATAAGCTTCGGACTTTTATTAGACCAGTTGTCATTGATTTGGCTATTGTTCGTTACCGGAATCGGTTCGTTGATTCACCTATATTCGATAAGCTATATGCATGATGACGAGAATATGCATAAGTTTTTTGCCTATTTGAATCTCTTTGTGTTTTTCATGATTACGCTCGTAATTGGAAGCAACTTATTGGTAATGTTCATCGGTTGGGAAGGCGTTGGATTGTGTTCTTATTTATTGATTGGATTTTGGTATAAAAACCAATCGTATAACGATGCTGCCAAGAAAGCTTTCATTATGAATCGTATTGGAGATTTAGGATTTCTTATCGGAATGTTTATTTTGGCAAGTGTTTTTTCAACTTTAGATTATACGCAAATGCATAACGGAATAACTGTTGGGACTGCAAATACAGGCTTACTCGGACTCGCGGCTCTTTGCCTTTTCATCGGAGCCTGTGGAAAATCCGCTCAATTACCTCTTTATACTTGGCTACCCGATGCTATGGCAGGTCCTACGCCGGTTTCGGCTTTAATTCATGCTGCAACGATGGTAACCGCAGGTATTTTTATGGTTACCCGAATGAATTTCCTATTTGATTTAACTCCGGAAGTTCAAAACATCATAGCCATTGTTGGTGGCACAACAGCTTTGGTTGCGGCTTCCATCGGTTTACTCCAAAACGACATCAAGAAAGTATTGGCCTACTCCACTGTTTCCCAATTGGGATTAATGTTCCTGGCCTTAGGCTTGGGAGCCTACAATGTTGCGGTATTCCACGTAATCACACACGCGTTTTTTAAAGCTTGTTTATTCTTAGGTTCTGGTTCGGTAATTCACGGATTAAATGGTGAACAGGATATGCGAAAAATGGGCGGTTTGCGCAAAGCGATGCCTATCACATTTTGGACAATGATGATTTCCACTTTAGCCATCGCCGGTATTTTTCCATTCGCAGGCTTTTGGTCAAAAGATGAAATTTTGATGGTTGCTTTTGAGCATAACAAAGTATTATGGATAGTGGCTTCTATCGCTTCTATCATGACCGCTTTCTATATGTTCCGATTGATGTATTTGACTTTCTTCAAAGACTTCCGCGGAACCGAAGAACAAAAACATCATTTACACGAAAGTCCAAGCCTGATTACTATTCCATTGGTTATATTGGCAACTCTGGCTTTTGTTGGTGGTGCGATAAACTTACCGGGAAGCAATTGGCTTAATCATTTCCTTGAACCCATTTTGGCTACAAAACACGAAGAGCACGCCCTAGGGAAGCATGAATATATGCTGATGGGAATTGCGTTGGCCGGAGCTTTTTTTGGTGTTCTTTGGGCCTATTCAAAATATATCAAACAAGCTTTTGTGCCAAAGGAAGATTCAGAAATCATTGGTTTCAGCAAAACGATTTACAACAAATATTACGTTGACGAATTTTATACTTTCCTAATTGTAAGGCCTTTAAATAGTTTGTCTAATTTCTTTAGAACTACGTTAGAACCTGCTTTAGGAAAAATCGTTTTCAGTTTTGGAACGGTTGCCAATGGTATTGGAACGCAAGGTAAAAAATTGCAAACAGGCAGTATCGGATTGTATTTATTCGCCTTTGTGATTGGTGTTCTTGGTATCATAACCTATTTATTTATAGCTCAATAATTTTACATGATGGATGTAACTACTATATTAATTTTACTTCTTGCCGGTTCACTAGCAACTTATTTTTCAGGAGATAAATGGGCTTCCAAAGTGGCGCTTATTTTTAGTTTGGGAGCACTTGCCGCAACGCTTAATTTATTGTCAGTGTATTGCAATGGAGGAAACATAAGTTTCATTTCTGCCTGGATTGACATTCCAAAAGTTGCCTTAGCGTTTAAAGCCGACGGGCTTTCAATGGCAATGGTTTTATTGACTACAGCCTTGACTCCATTAATTATCTTTTCATCCTTTGGAAATTCATTTAATAACAGTAAAAATTTCTATTCATTAGTCCTATTCATGGCATTTGCTATGACCGGAACCTTTTTGGCCGCTGATGGTTTATTGTACTATATCTTCTGGGAATTAGCGTTGATTCCGATTTACTTTATTGCACTTATTTGGGGTCATGGTGACGCTGAAAAACGTAAAAAGGCTGTATTGAAATTCTTCATTTATACTTTAGGAGGTTCATTATTCATGCTGGTTGCTTTCGCTTATTTATACTCAAAAGCGGATAGTTTCCTTTTAGAAGATTTATATAAATTAGATTTATCGGCTACAGAGCAATGCTATATTTTCTTTGCCTTTTTCTTAGCTTATGCTATTAAAATTCCGATTATTCCTTTCCACACATGGCAGGCAAAAGTGTACCAAAAAGCACCAACAGTTGGAACAATGCTTTTATCGGGAATTATGCTTAAAATGGGATTGTACAGCGTTATCCGTTGGCAATTGCCCATCGCGCCGGATGCTGCCAGAACTTATATGCCGTTGCTGATTGGATTGAGTATTGCCGGAGTAATTTATGGTTCAATCGTAGCGTTGCGTCAAAAGGATTTGAAAAAATTATTGGCTTATTCCTCATTGGCACACGTTGGTTTAATCGCTGCAGGTTGCTATACTTTAACGCTTGACGGATTAAGCGGAGCTGTTTCACAAATGATTGCACATGGTTTTGTTATTGTTGGTTTGTTCCTTGCTGCGGAAATCATCTACAGAAGATATCAAACCGGAACTATTGACGAAATGGGAGGTATCAGAACACAAACACCGAAATTCTCTTCGATGTTTATGATTTTGGTTTTAGCCTCGGTGGCCTTACCGGGAACATTCAACTTTGTTGGAGAGTTTACTGTTTTATACAGTTTAAGTCAAATTAATATTTGGTTTGTAATCTTTGGCGGAACGACCATTATCCTGGGCGGATATTATATGTTGAAAATGTTCCAAAATACAATGTTGGGCGAAACCAATGCGAAAGTTTTTGCAGACGTAACTCCAAATGAAGCAATAACGTTAATCCTTATCATTGCCTTTTTATTATTCTTCGGATTGTATCCAAAACCGATAGTCGATTTGGTAACGCCAAGTTTAAACGAAATTTTATCAAACATAAATAGATAGTCCAAAAATGAATACATTAATTGCCATATCAGGTTTAGGCGTTTTCTGCCTCATCGCTGAAATCTTTAATTTAAGAAAGCTATTGGTTCCGGTTGCTGTTCTTGGACTATTAGCCATTCTTGGACTTACGATATCGGAATTTAATAGTCCTAATTCTTTCTACAACAATATGATTGTAGTAAACAAGTTTTCTGTCGCGTTTTCAAGTTTGTTTATTATTCTGACTATTTTCTTAGTCGCTTTGAGTGGCGATTTTTACAAAGACCATCCAACCAAGATTTCTGATTTTATTGCCATAAAGATTTTCCTTTTATCCGGTGCGGTTGCTATGGTTTCCTTCGGAAATTTATCTATGTTTTTCTTAGGAATTGAAGTGTTGTCCATCTCATTATACATTTTGGCGGCAAGCCGAAGATTGGATGTAAAAAGCAACGAAGCCGGAATGAAATACTTCTTAATGGGCTCGTTTGCCTCGGGAATAATTCTGTTTGGAATTTGTTTAGTATATGGCGCTACAGGTTATTTCGATATGGCAGAAATCTATGACCTGTCTCAGGGTGCGGGATTACCGGTTTGGTTTCCAATTGGAATCACGCTCATCATTATCGGAATGCTGTTTAAGATTGCGGCTGCACCATTTCATTTTTGGGCACCCGATGTTTATGAAGGATCGCCTTCGATGACAACCGCTACAATGAGTACTTTGGCAAAAGTAGTTGCTATGGCTACGCTTTTTAAATTATTGAGTGGCTTAACTGAATTATCCGAAAAAGTAGAATTGCTTATTGTAATAATTTCAATCCTATCCATGACTGTCGGAAACATCATGGCGTTACGTCAAAAAAATGTAAAACGTATGTTGGCATTTTCGGGTATTTCCCATGCCGGTTTTATGCTTATGGCTTTGCTTAGTATGTCGACCGCCGGTGCTACTTTATTGTATTACACAGCCGCTTATGCTTTGGCTGGTATCGCTTCATTTGCCGTAATCATTTATGTGACCAAAGACAAAGACAATGAAGATATTGTCAACTTTGACGGATTAGGAAAAACAAATCCCTTGTTGGCTTCTATTTTAACGGCATCACTTTTATCAATGGCCGGAATTCCGATTTTCTCAGGATTCTTTGCCAAATTCATGTTGTTTACCCAAACCATAAAAGCAGGTTATTTCGTTGTTGTGATTGCGGCTGTGTTTAACTCAATCATAAGCGTAGGTTACTACTTCAAACTTATTTTGGCTATGTATACCAAGGAAGCTTCCGAAGATAAAAAGGCAGTTCCTTTTGTATATTATGCTGTAGCGGTTGTTGCTATTTTACTAAATATTTTAATGGGAATCTATCCATCATTAGTGACAAATTTATTAAACTAAAAGAGACTATTTAAAAATACACTGAAGCCCATCAATAGGAATTTTGACGGGCTTTTTTGTTATCAACAATTCATAAAATTAACTTTTGTTCCGCTACAAAATCCTTAATTTTATCCCATGTATGCTTTAGTAGATTGCAATAATTTTTACGCCTCCTGTGAACGAGTCTTCCAGCCGCAACTGGCAGGGAAACCTATTGTTATTTTATCCAATAATGATGGCTGTATTATATCGCGTAGCGATGAAGCCAAAGCACTCGGTATTCCTATGGGCGCACCCGAATTTAAAGTGAGACAGGAACTAAAAGCCAAAAATATCCTTGTCTTCTCTTCCAATTATCCTTTGTATGGCGATGTCAGTCAGCGGGTAATGACCATTTTAAAAGGTTTTACGCCACATGTGGAAGAATATAGCATCGATGAAGCTTTTATGAATTTTGAGGGCGTAACCATAACCGATTTTCACGAGTATGGGTTACAGATGAAAACCCGCATTATAAAATGGGTCAGCATTCCGGTTTCCGTTGGTTTTGCCGAAACTAAAGCCTTGTCCAAAGTCGCCAATAAAATTGCCCGAAAGTATCCCGAAAGAACCCAAGGTGTATATGTGATAGATTCCACGGAAAAGCGCATAAAAGCCTTGAAATGGACCAAGATTGAAGATGTGTGGGGCATTGGTTCCCGTTTAAAAAAGAAAATGAAAACCAGGAACATCAATACCGCTTACGATTTTACCTTACCGCAACATGAAAGTTTTATCAAGAGCGTAATGGGTGTCATCGGTCTTCGGTTAAAAAGTGAACTTGAAGGCAAATCGGTTTTGACATTAGACAACCCTTTGGAAGATAAAAAAAGTATCGCCGTCACGCGAACATTTAAAAAGAAACTCTCTAATATTAATGATATCAAAGAACGCATCTCGACTTTTGCAACGGTCTGTGCCGAAAAATTGCGCAAACAAAATTCCTGCTGCCACACTGTAATCGTGATACTAGTCAAAGACCAATATCAAAACCGGGACAAACGGTATTATTTCAGTCAGATGGAAACACTGTCTTTTGCCAGCAATTCAAGTTTAACACTTAGTAGCGTAGCTGTTTCACTTTTAAAGAAACTCCATGAATCCGGGGAAACTTATCTGAAAGCGGGAGTAATCGTAACTGGATTGATTCCCGAAAACCAAAAACAGTTTCATCTTTTTGAAGAAGAAAACCCAAAGCATTTGAAACTCATGAAAGTGATGGATGACTATTATAAAAAAACGGGCGAACGCAAAATACGCTTGGGAAATCAGGATTTGCAACATACCTGGATTATGAATCAAAACCATCTGTCCAAAAAATATACAACCGATTTTAACGAAATACTGGAAATACCATGTCGTTGAAAAACAAGCTTTCCTTCTTTACTCCTGATTTGGAAAACTCCAAAGAACTTCCTTATTTCTCAGGTGGCATCAAAGCAGGCTTTCCATCACCCGCGGCCGATTTTGATGGAACCAAAATCAGCTTAGACAAAGTACTGGTAAAAAATTTTGAAGCTACCTTTTATGCGAAAGCTGATGGCTCCTCAATGACGGGTGCGGGCATAGACGACGGTGACATCATGGTTATCGACAGAAGCCTAGAACCAAGAGACGGAAAAATTGCAGTTTGTGTTATCGACGGGGAATTTACAGTAAAGCGAATTAAAATTGAGAAAGATTACATATTGCTTATGCCCGAGAACTCCGCCTTTCAACCCATCAAAGTCATCGAAGACAACAAACTCATCGTTTGGGGGATTGTAACGTATGTGATTAAGGCGGTTTGATGTTTACCCCTCCACATTACCCTTTTCCGTCTTGCTTATGCAATGGCAGGGGAAATCAGTAGGTATTAATCCAAAGCTATTGGCAACTCATATTGTCGGCTACCATCCTTGGCACTTGCTTCGAATAAAATCAGCGTTAAAGTGGAGTTTTCTTCTTTTTTGGAGGCTTCAATAGTGAAATCAAAATTGCCCCATTCCGGAGCACCGGCATCTGTCATCTGAAAACCTTTTTGCAATTCATTATGTCCATCTTCAATTACCCAGCTAAAACTTGCTTCAAAAATTTGTCCTTTGCCTTTTACCCGAAATTTATTTTCTCCTACGCTTTCTACAGTCACATCCTTAAAACGTTCATTGGAATATTTCCTGGGAATCTCTGCTATGGGCTTGGTTTTAGTGGGCTCAGGCAGCGTATCGCTTGTTTTTAAAACATCATGGGTTTCTATCACCTCCTGCTTTTTGCAGGAGGTGACCAGGAGTAATATCAATAAGAAGCATATCCATTTCATAGTGAGTTGTTGCTTGTCATTCCGCAGTTTTTATGCTTCGGCTTTTATTCTTTATTAATATCCTTAAAGAGAATCATTTTGCCAATCTTAAACGATGCGCCATGATAAAACCCTGTTTCCTGCGCAAAGTCTTTAGGGTTTCGGAATGTTCCAAATATAATATCAAATATTGGAAGATCGGAATAATTATACGCATGAACTGCTTTTTCGTGATGTAGTGAATGCGATTCGGGACGCTGAAAAACATACCCAATCCACTGCGGTGTTTTGATATTGGCATGTTGAATAACCGCTAAGAATGTGGCGCCATAAATAGCATAAATAGTTGCCTGCGCGGAGAAGCCTATCCATACCATAGCGAGACTTGTAAGAAAGGTAAATCCTATCATATCCATTGGACTAAAAAAGAACGCACCGTAGGTATCAACCCGTTCGGCACTATGATGCATCTGATGAAAGACCCTCCAGAGCAGGTTACTTTGATGCATTGAACGATGCCAGAAGTAAACGCCTAGTTCGTAAACCAATAAGGCGACCAAAGCTCCCCAGTAATCGCCTAATGAAGACACATCCAAAATTTGATATTTAGCAAAATAATCGTTCCATAGTAAGGGAAGATAAGAGGAAAGAAAAAAATAAATAATAAACACACAAATACCTTTAATTTTCCAATAACGGATGCGGGGTAAAGGTCTGCCGGGAAATAATTCCTCTGCAACTAAAAAACAAAGAAATATGGCAATAACAATAATGGATGCGGGGTCACTAACAATTTGAAATGGGGTCGGAAGATTGTATATTTTTTCAAGCATCTTATTTTAATTTGTATTTCTACTAAAGTAAAGATATAAAATTTAAAGTTTTCGATTCATTATTTCTAATCGACTTGTGACGAATCCTCACATTAACATTTGTGCAATGCGACCTCATCATCCTATTCCTTATCTTTGAGGGCTCCTATTAATACCAGTTTGTTATGGAATGATTACTTTAAAAGCACCAACATTAAAGCCCGTAAAAACATGAAACTGCATATCAGGCACGTGCCAAAACGCTATTGGAAGTACTTGACAGAGAAGATGCACGGCTGATTTGGCATTATCACTAAACTAAAACAGGTTCCCTATTTGAAATGGGAACAACATATTGTAGCTGGTAGGTTCAGGAGTCTGCCGGTAAAGGAGTTTTATTTTGAAGTGTCAGCCTGAGCCAAATAAAACCGATTGTCCCCGCGATAAATGAAGCGATGAGAATCGCAATTTTAGAATTATTTACAATGTCTGTTTTGTCGAATGCAAGAAGCGTAATAAAGATAGACATGGTAAACCCGATGCCGCCTAAGAAACCCGCACCGATAATGTTTTTCCACTTCAAGTCTGTCGGCAGCACACACAACCCCGAGCCAACGCCAATAAATGAAAAAAGCCAAATGCCGAAAGGTTTTCCCACTACTAGTCCAACGATAATACCAACACTGTTTGTTTGGCTTAAACCGCTTTGCCAATCGTCGCCTACTGCAATGCAAGTGTTGGCTAATGCAAACAACGGAAGAATAATAAAGGCGATAGGTTTATGTAAGAAGTGTTGAACTATAAATGACGGCGATTTCTCTTCCCCGTCACCAAACGGAATTGCAAAAGCCAAAAGCACACCCGTTATTGTTGCGTGAACTCCTGAGTGTAACATAAAATACCACATTAATACACCGCCAATTAAATACGGAATCAGATTTCGCACTTTCAGGCGGTTTAAAATTAAAAGCAACCCGAAAATGCCTAAAGCAATAAATAAATTTGTAAACGCTAATGATTTGGTATAAAAAATAGCAATAACAACTATTGCTCCCAAGTCGTCCATTACCGCCAAAGCTGTCAGGAAGATTTTAAGGGAAACAGGAACCCGATTGCCTAATAAAGATAAAATGCCAATAGCAAATGCAATGTCCGTTGCCATTGGGATACCTGCGCCCGATTGTGTTTGCGTCCCGAAGTTGAACGCTAAGAAAAGTCCGGCCGGAACTAACATCCCGCCCAACGCACCAAAGATGGGAAGTGACGCATTCTTTACCGATGAAAGTTCACCGGCATACACTTCACGCTCCAGCTCTAATCCGATGAGTAAAAAGAAAATTGCCATTAGCCCGTCATTGATTATATGTACGATGTTATAGCCACCCAAGTCGAGATGCCAAAAATTAATGTAGCTTGTCTGCCATACCGAGTTCGCAAGGCCGAGGGAAAGGAGCGTCACGAATACTAAAATGAGTCCGCCCGCTTTTTCGCTTTCAAAGAAATCATGGAATTGTCTGCTAAATTTCATACGACACTTTCTTGTCTAAGATTGACTGTAGCGATTTTAAATTCTTCCTTAATTTTTACAGTTCGGGAATATAAATATCAAAGGTTGCTCCCTCATTTAAGGTTGCTGTGGCTGTTATTATTCCGTTGTGGTTTTCTACTATCTTCTTTACAATTGCCAGACCGATACCTGTACCTGAATATTCCACTTTGCCATGCAAACGCTGGAACACTTCAAAAATCTTCTTTCTGTATTCCATGTCGAAACCGATACCATTATCAGCAACACTTATGTGGTGGTACATTAAATTGGTGTCTGCTCCCAAACTTTTAATGCTTTCCCCTGTGACACGATTTCCTTTTATATCAATGTGAGGAACAGTGCCTCGTTTTGTGAATTTTAATGCATTTCCGATCAGATTACTCAAAAGCTGCCTGAACTGAAAAGGGATTACTTTTGCCTCACCTAAATCATCAAGTGTTACTACGGCTTTGGCATCCATAATTATTTCACTGTAATCTTCCAAAACTTCTTCAGCTATATCATGTAGGTTTTTGAGAACAAAAACCTTATCTGTCAAATTTGTCCGGGAATAATCCAAGAGGTCTTGTATCAATGACTGCATCCTTTTGGCAGCTGAAGTAATTCTTTGGAAATGTTCTTTGGCTTTTACGTTAAGTTGACTTTCTTCAGTATCCGTAATTCTACTGATAAAGGTTTGTATTTTTCGAAGGGGTTCCTGCAAATCATGGCTTGAAACATATACAAAGGACTGTAATTCAATATTCATCTTTACCAAGTTTTGATTGCTACTTTCCAATTCGGCAGTACGCTCCGAAACCTGTTTTTCCAACTCTTCAGTAAAGGTCTTCTGTGCTTGTATATCTGTGCTTGTCCCCACCCACATTTGTATATTTCCCAATGTATCTTTTTGTGCAAGGGCGTGGCTAAGCTGCCATCTATATTCGCCGTCGTGGCGGAGTAATCGATGCTCAAATAAAAAATCGTCACCCGTTGCTATCGCTTTTTCCCATTTATCCTTATACTCTTCCCTTTCATGCGGATGGACAAGCATAAGCCATTCGGTATCTTTTATAGAAAAAGTGGTCATGCCTGAATATGTAAATGTAGAAAGGTTGTAATAGTTCTGATTTCCAGCAGCATCGGCTGTCCAGACAAGCTGTGGCATCGAATCAGCCAGTAACCTGAACTTTGACTCGCTCTTCATCAAAATTTCCCTTCGGTTGATCTCTTCCGTTATATCAATCAGGGTTCCTACTATTTTTAAAGGCTCATCGTTGGCATCAAAAAATATTTTTCCATGTGAACGTACCCAGCCCCGTTCACCATTTTGTTTAATAATACGTGCATCATATTTATAAATTCCGGTGCGCATTGCGAGCAGGAAAGCCTTATCCACAATGTCAACCAAGTCCTCCTGGTTTATTTGCTCCATTAACCCTTCATAGCTAAGTTTTACGCTGCTATCATGCCCAAATATGGTCGCAAGACTCTCGGAATGAACCAAGTTATGTAACTGAAGGTCAAGTTCCCAGGTGGCAATCTCCGCAATCTCTGTCGCGAGTCTCGTTCGCCCTTCAACGTCTACCAATTTTTTTCGCACTTCTACTTTCTCGGTGACATCATTCATAGTCACCAAGACACCTTCAAATTTACCTGACTCATCATTGACAGGGCTGTAGCTTGATGTCCAATAGGTATCCACTATTTTTCCATTTCTTTGAATGGGAAAGCATTGGTCTTCATGCCAGGAAGCCTCTCCGGTAGCTTTCAGTTCCTCTATTATCGGCAAAATAATGACCCATACATCAGGAAGCAATTCGGCGCCGGGTTTCCCCAGAATGTCGGAATGTTTTTCGTCAATTCCTAAGGAAAGATGACAGGCATCATTGTAAAAGCAGGTTAATTCGTCTCCCCAAAACAGGAACATAGGAAATTTTGAGTTGAGCATAATTCCAAGTGTGGAACGCAAGGCCAAAGGCCATATTTCGATAATGCCTATAGGTGTCGCACTCCAATCATTAGAGCTGATAATTTCACCCATCCCGCCACTTGAACGCGTACTTTGCTTTATGCTAAACATTTTATTTATTTTATCATTGCCTTTGGGGCAGGATGATTATAAGACTTTGTGTATTTGGTTCGTTAAGCGGATAATGAATTTTGTCCCTTTGTCGGGCTCACTTTCCACCCTAATGCTGCCTTCTGCGGCATTCACTATTTTTTTTGCGAGATAGAGTCCGATGCCACTGCCCTCAATATCCTGATGAAGCCTTCCATACATTTCGAAAATTTTATCATGTGACTCTTTTGGTATCCCTTTTCCGTTATCCTCCACGGTTAAAACGCAATAATCTCCTTCATTAAAGGTACTTACGGTAATCATCGGTGATTTTTTGCTGCGGAATTTTATCGCATTCGAAATCAGGTTGAATAGTATACTCCTCATGTTTTTCTTTGAAAACTGAATTGAAGGGATTTCCAAATTCCTGACTATTTTAATTTTTGCTTCTGCCATTTCGTTTCTCAGGCTCCATTCGATATTATCTATTATTTCGTTTAGGTTTACTTCTTCGGTTACAATCATGTCACTTTCAACTTTTGCGATAGTGGCAATATCGTTAATCAATGAACGGAATGTCCGAATGGAATTGTTAATCACTCCTAAAAATTCTGAAACCGCAACTTCCTTCTGGGGTAATTCTTCATTCAATATGTTGATACTGGCTTCGATATTGCCTAATGGCGCAAGAAGATCGTGCGATGCGGCATGGATAAAATGATCTAAATCGGCATTTATACGGAGCAGGCTTTGGTTTTTCCTTTTCAATTCTGTTTGCGTCTGATTTAACTCGGTAATATCGTTGAATGTAATAATGGCACCTTTATTTCTGTGGGTTGCCTGTATGTAAGGCATGATCATTATCTGATACCACTTACCATTCTCAGCTTCTATCTCTTTGCTGATTACGACGCCTTTTTCGAGCACCAACTTGGTGTCGGCAATGATGGTCTCGAATTTAATGTTTGTTGAAATGTGGGTTATTGGCCGTCCGATATCTGTATCAAGCAAGTTGATGTGCTTGACCGCTCCGGGAGAAAACTTCATCAGCTTCATTTCGTTATCGATAAAAAGCTGACCATTGATATTACTGCGGAAATAATTGTTAAGGTCGTCGTTGGTTTCCAGAAGTTCTTTATTCTTTAACTGATAATCGGCATTAATGGTATGCAGTTCTTCGTTAACAGACTGCATTTCCTCATTTGTACTCTGCATTTCCTCATTTGAAGAAATCAATTCCTCATTAAAGGACTGCATATTTTCGTTGGAAGTTTCGAGTTTTTCATAAGCGTCAACCAATTCTGATTTAACTTTTTTTAATTCCTCCTCCAGTGTATCGGTATATTTGGTGTGGTATTCCTTTTCATCGAAAACGGGATAATTTTCTTTTTTTGAGCTTAGCGAAGTCTCATCATTAAAAACAGCAACAAATCCTTTATGTCCACTATCAAGCAGTAACGGGCTTACAGAAAGGTTAACGGCCATCGCCGTGTTGTTTTGTTTAACCATTATGCCTTTCACGTTGGTTGTCACATCAGTCTTCAGTACTTCTTTACTTAAGGCATTATAGGCGACAGCAAGCGGTTTGGGAAGTAATTCGATCAAATTGTTATTGAAATTTTGCTGAACCAGGTATTTGGCTGTATTCCCATAAGATTTTAAAACCGTATTTTCCTGATCAACACATATGGCAAGATAATTCATTGATTCAGCGAGTACCGTATTCACATTGTCTGTCATTAAATTGGTCATGTGCTTCACAGTATCTTCCCTGTTGTAGGAACCACTGCGGCGTACATCAAGCAATTCAGGAAGTGAAAACGTTTCAAAAGTAGCACTTCGTTTATTTTTAAGGCTTTTGTAAATACGCCATTTTTTGTTAACCTCTTCCAGACTATCCATGATAGTTAAAGGGCTTTCGCTTGTCCCTAAATACAAATATCCGTTAGTCTTTAGTCCGAAGAGTAACATGGCGTATACTTTTGCCTGTAATGCGGGAGCCATATAAATGAGGACGTTACGGCAACTTATTAAATGCATGTTACAATAAGGCGGATTCTTCACAAGATCGTGTTGGGCAAAAATCAACATTCTGCGAATCTCAGGCCTGTGACGTAATTATCCCCTTTTATATCAAAATAGGTTGTTAAATACGATTCACTTACATTCTTCATCCTCTCGGCTGGGTAACTTCCTTTTCCGGCTGTAATCAAAGCAGCGGAATCAATATCAGTAGCAAAAATCTTTACTACCCTATCCTTAAAGTCTCCTGTTAATTGTTCTTTTAGCATTATCGCAAGCGAATAGGCCTCTTCCCCGGTGGCGCAACCGGCAACCCAAATTTTAATTTCGTCATTGGGTCCGAGGCTTCCCAATATATGTGGGAGTACGTTTTTCTTAATCTGTTCAAACGAATCAATATCTCTGAAAAAAGACGTTACACTAATCAGGAAATCCTGGGCAAGAGCTTTTAGTTCTTCCGGAGACTCTTTTAAAATTTCGAGGTATTTGTCCAGGTCATAGAGGTTTAGGGTTACTGCTCTTCTTTTAGTCCTGCGAAGAATGGTTGACATTTTATAATCGGAAAAGTCGAAAGGCAATTTTTTCGCGAGGTATTCTATAATCCGCTCCATTGCTTTTTCTTCATTGCGGCTGTCCACCTTCATGGTTTCACTATGATGGATGTAGGACTCAATTGCCCTTGGCATAAATTCGGGTTCGAGGATAAAATCAACCATATCAGTAGCGATGGCATTTGCGGGCATACTGTTGAATTGTGTCGTTTCGGGGTTTCGGGCAATTATCATCCCTCCGGCTTGTTTTATGTCCTTGATTCCTTCACTTCCGTCAGAACCAAAGCCTGAGAGTATTATGCCAATTGCCTTTATACCACAGTCGGCGGCAAGCGATTTAAAGAACGTATTTATAGTGAGATGCGGACCCTGCACCTGGCTTTTATCCGTAAGGCACAGTTTTCTGTCCTTAATCGTCATGAACTTATTGTTAGGGATAAGGTATACCACATTGGCATACACCTTCATGCCTTCTTCCGCTTCCTTGATGGTCAGCTTACTATGTTTTGCCAATACTTCGATCATCCTGTTTCTAAAACTACTGGAAAGATGCTGCACGATTACGTATGCCGCGCTGTCAAGAGGTGTATGGTCAAAAAAGGTGTTAATCTCTTCCAACCCTCCTGCCGATGCACCAATGGCAATAATATAAGCCGGTTCTTTCATAACATTGTATTTTTACTGTTTTAAATTAATTTGTAACTGTAAGACTCCGCTAAACGGTGCCTATTATCTTGTTCCTATATGTCATAATAAGGAACTGCTAATTATTTTTGTCGGGGAGATTAGTCGGGACATTTAATTCAGCGCTTATTTCAAGAGTATAGTATAGTATAGTATAGTATAGTATAGTATAGTATAGTATAGTATATCTTTTTTTGCTGGCTTTAGAATCGTAATGGATTCCTTTTCGACTAAATGGGATATATTCATGAATGCGGGAAATTGCTGAAAGTTACGAATTTTTAATGCCAAATCGCCTAATTATTGGTTATTATTATTAATTTAATGGCAAAGCCTGATCCATCGTAATTAGTATTAAGTAACCTGAATGTAGTTCCGTACTCGGTATCCCAATTGCTTAAACCTAGAATTTATTTTGGAAACTAATATCTTAATTGGGCGAACTACCACTTTCTTAAAAAGTACATAAAAAGTATACTAATCCTTATTCATTATTTCCTTATTTAGCAGAAAATTACAATCCCGTTAGGGATTTTATTGTGGTAGAAAATATACAACACAATACCAAAATCCCGTTAGGGATGGTATATTATTATAAATGCTAATATGATATAAAATGGCAAATACCTATACACAAATTCACATTCAAACGGTTTTTGCAGTAAAACACCGTAACGGATTAATACATTCCTCGTTCAAAAACGAACTCTACCAGTACATATCGGGGATAATCAAATATCACAACCATAAACTGTTAGCTATTAATGGTATGCCGGATCATATCCATATATTTATTGGCATGCGTCCGACACAATCACTTTCTGATTTATTGCAAGACATTAAAGGAAATTCTTCAAAATGGATAAATGAAAAGAAATTTTTAAAGGTAAAATTTGAATGGCAAGCAGGTTATGGTGCGTTTTCATATTCTAAATCTCAAGTAGCTTCTGTTATTGATTATATTAAAAATCAAGAGCAACATCATGCAGTGAAAACTTTCCGAGAGGAATATTTAGAGTTTTTACATTTATTTGAGGTTGAGTATGATGAACGTTATTTATTTAAAGAGCCAATGTAATTTATATCATCCCTAAAGGGATTTTTCATCATATTATACATTTTGGCTACCCAGATGAAATCCCTAAAGGGATATATAAGACTAAAGGGATTCAATATTATATTACGCATGGGCTTCTCCTTCTCCGTTATATTCTTATTTAGCAGAAAATTACAATCCCGTTAGGGATTTTATTGTGGTAGAAAATATACAACACAATACCAAAATCCAGTTAGGGATTTAATTTGGGTAGAAAAATAGATAACCCAAAATTATACAATCGCAACCCAAAGTTTTACAATACCTGTCTTATTGCGTCCCTATATCTTTGCAGCATAATAATAACATAAAAAGCAATTATCATGAAAACACGCTCAACGTGCCAATGTGCACCAGCAAAGAAAAACGCTATTTGTAACAATCCGAATTGTACCTGTACTGACTGCAATTGTGGAGACAACTGCGCCTGCGGAGCCGGTAACTAACCGTATCCATAAGTAATCAACTAAGCCGTTCCGTAAAAATGACGGCTTATTTATTGGTGTCAAATAATCAGTAACTTTGCCCTATGAATGCTACCACCTTATTAGTCAAAAATATGGTCTGTCAACGCTGCGTGATGGCAGTTGAGTCTATCTTGGAAACCGCTGCAATACCATTTCAAAAAGTAACTTTTGGGGAAATACATCTAGTCGGGGAAATATCCGGGGAACTAAAAGACTATTTAAAGACACAACTTTACAATGTGGGTTTTGAAATGATTGACAACCAGACAGGCGGCCTCGTCGAAAAGATAAAACAACTCATTATAAAAAGGGCAAGGAACGAGGTCTCTAATGAAGACGGAAAATTAAAGCTCTCCTTATACCTATCTGATAAGGTCCACCACGAGTACACCTATCTGAGCAGTTTGTTTTCGGCTGTAGAAGGAAGGACAATAGAAAACTACTTTATAGAACAACGTATAGAAAAAGCCAAGGAGCTGCTGATTTATGACCAGCTTACCTTATCGGAAATTGCCTTTGAACTTGAATACAGCAATGCGGCACACCTGTCCAACCAATTCAAGAAAATTACAGGCCTTACGCCAACGTATTTTAAAGAAATTGGAAGTATTAAAAGAAAGGCGCTGGATAAGATTTAATTTTTATTTGCTGCTTACGCCCCAAAGACAACTTTGGAGCATCTGTTTTCTGAAAAAATGTCATTTTTATTTTAATGACAGCGCAAAAATCCTGTCATTTTTTCACCAAAAATACCATCGGCACAAAACTTGTTTGGGAAGTAAAAAAATAATCATTGTCTAACTTTAAAAATTTAAATTATCATGGAAACTTTAAAAAGACTGCCCGTAATTAACAACAGCTGGCCAATGCTTTTAAACAACCTTTTTAATCGCGATGCTTTTAATGAAGGGAATCATAATTTTTTTGACCAAAGCAATGCGGTAATTCCGGCAGTAAACATTAAGGAAACTACCGAAAACTTCGCCATCGAAATGTTGGCACCGGGAATGACAAAAGCAGATTTTAAAATAGAAGTGGATAAAAACCAGCTTACTATTTCTGCTGAAAAACAGTTCGAAACTGAAACAGATTCTGATAATTACCACAGAAAGGAATTCAGCTTTCAATCGCTAAGAAGAACCTTTACGCTGCCCGAGAATATTGTGGATGTAGACAAGATAAACGCACAATATACCGAAGGCATCCTTTATCTCACCATTCCGAAAAAAGAGGAAGCATTGCCTAAACCGGCAAAACGAATTGAAATTGCATAATGCATTGCTGATTGCGTTAATTAGAAAGGGCTGCCCCAAAAGGCAGTCCTTTTTTTATTTCTACAGAAGCGCTGGTTATTGTTAGTTGGTTCGTGCTCAGATTTTTCCAACGGAAATTTGTAAGCTATTGAAAGAATAGTATAACATAGAATAGGTAGTATATAGGTAACTTTAGCTTAGAATAGTAACCACTAAATAACGATATTATGGATTCAGAATACATTATCGAGAGAATTAAATCAACCCCATACAAATACCGAACAGTAGCGATACTGGAAACAAGACTAAGCAATCTTGACGAACAAAAAAAACATGAAATCCTGATCAGCTTAAAGAAACAATTGTATAGAGAAAGTAATATGGACATACTCTTGCCGCTTTCAACGTTGGTGCAACAGTTGCATCATTGGAAATCAACTCAACAATAAATAAAAAAGCCACTACTTTTATATTAAGCTCCTGCAATGAAATTATGTAATGTATGGGCATAATAATGTAACAAATAATTCTTGAACAGACCTAGTTTTGCTAAAGAAATAACAGTCAAAATAATATTAAAATAAATAATTATGGATTCACGCTACATTATCAACAGACTTAAATCGACACCTTACAAATACCCTACGTTGGCAATATTGCAATCCCGATTGAGCAACCTGGACGAAGAAAAAAAATATGAAATAATGTCAAGTTTAAAGAAACAGCTTTACATAGAAAGCAATATCGACATACAGCAACAACTTTCAACATTAGTGTACCATTTGCCATTGGCATCATAATATTATCATTCACAAATAAAAACAAACAAAATTTAAAAACTACACTTATGACAACACAAGATCCATACGTACTTTACTTCGAAAGCTCCTTGAATGAAGGAAATTTGAATCCTAATTATATAGAAGACCTATTTGATGAGGATGGCCCTTTTGGTGAAGCTGATTGTGCGGGATTATAAAGTAACATCCCGTTTCTTACACTACTAAAAAACCCGATACGAAAGTATTGGGCTTTTTTATTTTTATGATTTCAGCAAACCGGGCGACACATTTAGTTCACCAGTTTCGGCATTGATAATCCCGTTTTTTTCGTCTTCAATGTTGGTGGCTTGCGTATAAATATCGCCTGCTATCGGTCGTCTTCTTAGTTCTTTTTTGAAAAGGCCAATAAGGCGGGTCCGTTCTGAATCGCCTTCCGGACCTCCATAATTTTCAAATCCAAATCCGCCCCATTCACTTACAAGCAAAGGTACTTGCGAGCGGTAAAAAAAAGGGTCGCCAACAACCAGCGGAAAAGCTGCAACTCCGTTAAGCTGTCCTTCACAAAGCCCATCGAGTAAATTACGCCAATGCTCAATGTCTGGTGTATATAAATGCACAGTAAGCAAGTCTGACTTCAACTTGCCCTCAAAAGAAATGTGCTGCCAGCCGTCATTATCTACCACAAGAAACTGCGGATATGTGATGTGCATATAGTTATAAAGATTTATAATATACAGCCGCGTTTCCGGACTTGTAGCTATATCCTGAGCGCCCCAATCTTCGTTGTAAAGGCTCCAGATGGCAATGGATGGATGCGTCCCCAGCAAGGCGAGCATTCGTAAAAGTTCCCCTTTGTGATTTTCCCGACTGATGTCGTTAGATTGGTGCGTGCTCGGAACCTCACAAAGCAGTATGCCAATTTTATCGGCAAGATTGTAGATGCGCGGGTCTACGCCCGAAATGTGTATCCGAACCAAATTACACCCGAGCGCTTTCATCGCCTTCATATGCAATTTTATCTCTTCGTAGGTAGCCGTTCCAGGCTGGTAAAGGATGCCATCAAGGTATAGCGGATTGTTATTTAAATATATCCGGCTGCCGCGCGACTCAATCTTGCGCATCCCGAATACCGTTTCAATTTCGGCAATATGGCCGTTGGAATCCACCAGCTGCGCCACGAGCTTATATAAATACGGATGATCAGGAGACCAAAGCTCCCCGTTCGGAATCTGAATAACAATCCGCTGACCTTTCTGACCTACGTCTAAATTAAGTATGTACTCGTCAGCGGCCAAAAGTAGCTGACGGTCGCCCTCTTTAGGGTAAATTTTTAATTTCAGGGTATACGTGCCCGGATCATGGATACGCGTTGTGAAATTGAATCGCACCAGGTTGTCCTCAATAAAACTTATGGCACCCACACGCGACCTTAACCTGTTGCGCTCTACTGTCTCGAGCCAAACGCTTCGCACTGCGCCACTGTAGGTTTGGTACCAAATTCCGCCACGCTTATACACATGTGATTCCTGTTTGCCGCGTGGCGTATCAGGGTCCATTGTATCGGCAATGCGAACCGTCAGCCTGTTCACCGGACGCAGCTTAATGGCATCGAGTTCATAAGAGAATGAGGTGTAAGCGCCTTGGTGCACTTCTTCACCTTCAATAGTTTCTAACGGAAATCCGTTAAGCCAAACACGTGTCTCATAGCCGCAGGCGCCAAAAGTAAGCTGTAGCATTTCTTTGAGGCTTTCCCCCTTTTCAGCGTGCGGCAACGGAAAATCCCGCTCATACCAAACCACTATTTTATCATGCCACACACGATCTGCTGCGGCGCCATGCACCTTTGTGATGTGATCTTCTATTGAGCCGGGCCACGCAGCGGTATCGGTATATTCATGGCCGTTGTACCACTTGTCGAGCAATCCGCTTCCGTCATGATCTTCCGAAAAACGCCATTCCCCATCAAGAATAATAAATGCGTTCGGCCGTAGCACAGAACGCGGTATAGGATTAAGGAATACCTCTTCATTAAAATTTTCTTCCTTAACTTTAGAAAGCCCGTAATTGCGGTGTGATGTCTCCATATTTATTTCCTGGTCGTTTAACTATTCCCTATTACGCTCAAGATAGTTCAAACGGCATATCCACAGTTATAACATTTGGTGATTGATTTATATGATTAATGGGTTTGAATTTTAGATTTGTTGTTTGAGGTTGCCTGAAGGGTAACTAGTGAAATGGATAACAAAGTACAATGGCACCAATCAAAAAAAAAGTACACTAAAAGCGTACTTCTGTATCGTTTATTTTTCCTATGGGCCATAAAAAAAGCCACCCAAAAAGGACGGCTTTCAAATTTACAGGGCTAGCAGTTAAGCTGCAAGTTCCTGTTTCCTTGTAGTGACAGCATCAATGAAGGCACTTACCTCAACAATTTCCTGATCCAGAATTCCTAAATCCATTTCCTGTTCCAGTAACGCTACCGCGCCGTAGCTTTCCTTACGATGTTCCAGCACCAACTGTTTATACTCCAGTTGTTTTTTCTTGTAGATGTGTTCCTCTTTTGTAGGACCATCCGGGAGCGTAACAATAATTGTTTTTTCGGCGGCGATTTCTGCAAGAATCACCTGTAAGGATGCCTCTACCTCCGCCGACGTTTCGCCGTACTTTACTGTTAAGCCCTCTTCTGAATACCTTTTGTGGTTCAGATCGGCTTTTCTTTTTTGTGCCCGACTTAATAACACATCACAGTCCACTGTCTGTGTTAAATTTTGTAATGAGTAAATCATAATGTTAAATATTTAAAAATTTATATACATGCCAAAAGACAAACTGCATGCCAAAACTTACAAAAACATACGTTTTTAAGAAATATTTAACACGTTAACTATGATATCTATAATTATAAGAAGGACGTTAAGCCCTTATTTCGTGCAGGTTTTTAGTCACTTTATTGAGTGCGGAGCCAATAATTAATTTTTCGAGTTCTAGCAGTTCCTGTTTCCGCCGCAATGCCTTAAGATTGGCCATGCCCGATTTCCTTATGGCTCTCTCGGCTGCGGATGCTATGATCTCTAACAGCTCGCCATCCAGTTTTTGTCTGGTGTGTGGCAGGGTTGCAATATAGTCCACAAACCCTATGGCGGCAAGGTTCCCGTTGTATTTTACCTCGATTTGGGTTATCGCTTTGCCAATTAGATACAGCTGGTCATCGTTCGCCCTAAGCTGTTTCTCTAAGTCCTTTTTCTCCGCTTCTTCCTGTTCCATAACCAGCTGCCGTACCTTAGCTCCCTTGTCCTCGAACTTTAAAAAGCCAATCATTTCAGCTAAAAGCTGTCTTGCCTTGAGGGGCAAATGGCGTTTCCCCGATTCGTACATAGACCACTGGCTGCGGCTTACCTGTAAAAGCAACGCCATTTGTTTGTGTGTAAGTCCCAATAAGGAGGTGATAGTAATAGTAGTTTTCTTCATTGCAAAATTTAACATATTTGTGACCATGTTACTTTTATCAAAAAGTTTGCCACAATTTTTGTGACTATTTTAAATTTTTTTAATGGTTTGGTCACAAAATTGTTAAAATTTTTTTGGTGGGTTAAAAAGGGAGTATTAATTGAGATAGGGATTTAGTCAAAAGATATAATTACTAGATTTACTGAAAATTTAATGGATATGACAATTAATGACCTAATTCAAAAGTACAGAACACAATTACAGTCACTTAATCGCGCATCTAATCAAACGCTTGGAAAAGCACCACACAAACCTATATTATTATTATCTATAACCCGTTGGGTGTAATTAAATAATTTGATTTTTAATATTGTTTATTGGTCTATCAAATATGAATTTATTGATATATTGAACCAAAGTTAATGCTGTTATTTTAGCTAAAATTCTTGTTTTAAATCCTTCAAAAGATT
>NZ_JANXTI010000072.1 GCF_025352425.1 Flavobacterium sp. | reverse complement strand
AATCTTTTGAAGGATTTAAAACAAGAATTTTAGCTAAAATAACAGCATTAACTTTGGTTCAATATATCAATAAATTCATATTTGATAGACCAATAAACAATATTAAAAATCAAATTATTTAATTACACCCAACGGGTTATATTAACTATGACTAAGTATTCAAAATTTGCACTATGTGCATTAGTATTAGGAGCATTTACTGTTACATCGTGCAGTAAAGATGATAATCCTGCTCCGCCAGCCTCAATCTACGCAAGATTGGGAGGAACAACATTGGTTTCCGATCCGGATAATGCCGGACAAATGATCGAACAAGGACGTTTAAGCTATCGTAAAGTAATAAATAGAACGATAGGCTTAATTGTTGCCGATATTAGTTCTAATGCTTCAGGAAATTTAGGAGCACATTTTGCGCCGCTCGTAGCAGAAGTTCAAGCAGGTAACACTACTAATTTGGCTGAATTATCAGATAATCTAACCGACTTTTTCTCCTTCAACACGGGAGGAACTAATGCTGTAAACACTTATTCCGGTTTAGATATGGTAACAGCACACAATCCTATGACAAATTCAAGAATGGGTACTACAGCAACTGATGCTAACTACACTAAATTTGAAGGTTACGTTGGAGCGGCTGCCGTAGAAAATGGTGTTGCTGCCAATACACAACTTTATACTGATATAGTTGCTGTTTTAGAATCACTAAGAGATCCTATTGTTCAATAATATGTTTTGTTTTGTTTAGAAGAAAACGCTGTCTTGGGAAAGGCAGCGTTTTCTATTTTAAATGAGTTAGCATTTCTCGAGTCATCGATGCTAAATCAAATTTGTGTTCCCAATTCCAATCTTTTCTAGCCGAACTATCATCTATAGATGCAGGCCAACTATCCGCAATCTTCTGACGGAAATCAGGTTTGTAAGAAATACTAAATTCCGGAATGTGCTTCTTAATATCCATAGCGATTTCTGCAGGTGTGAAACTTATCCCCGACAAATTATAGGAAGATCGAATCTTAATTTGCTCGCTCGATGTCTGCATTATTTCTATAGTAGCCCTAATCGCATCATCCATATACATCATTGGTAAAGCCGTTTCTTCCGAAAGAAAACATTCATACTTCCCATCTTTCAAAGCCTTGTGATAAATATCAACCGCGTAATCTGTCGTTCCGCCACCAGGTTCAGTCGACCAACTAATCAAGCCGGGATAACGAATACTGCGCACGTCAACACCATAAATATTGTGGTAATATTCACACCATCTTTCACCTGTTTGTTTACTAATACCGTAAACGGTTGTGGGTTCCATAATGGTGTATTGCGGTGTGTTATTTCTTGGAGTTGTAGGCCCAAAAACGGCAATGCTCGAAGGCCAAAATATCTTTTTTATTTTTTTTGCTTTCGCCAGATTCAAAACGTGAAACAACGAATTCATATTCAAATCCCAGGCAAAAGCAGGATTCTTTTCTGCAGTTGCCGAAAGCAAAGCAGCCATCAGATAAACATCTGTAATTTGGTATTGTTCTATCAAGTGCTCAATTTGATTGTAATCCAAAGCATTGACAACTTCAAAAATACCATTATTAACAATGTCGTTATTCAGTTTTCTGATATCGGAAGCAATAACATTGTCATTACCATAGATGCTTCTTAGCTTTTGCGTCAGCTCAGTTCCAATTTGGCCGCAGGCTCCAATTATTAAGATTTTTGTGCTCATGTAGTGGGGTTTTATAAAACAAAGATACCGTTTTTAAGAAAAGTGACTTCTGCAAAAAGACAGTTTTCTTTTTAATAAAATTATAATCCCTTTAACGTCATCTTACTATAGTTTCCTTTTACCTTTGTACCTTTGTGCCTTTAATCCCTCCGATGAAATTATCTTTTTCGACATTATTATTGTTTTTAATATTCCTTTCTTCTTGTCAGGAAGATCCAAAGGTTCGTGCCTTGGAACAGGAAAAAGAAACACAGAAAAGGGAAGCCATATTTGCCAATATTAATAACGGTTGGAACTTTACCTCACAACCCATAAATGGAACTTCCCAGGAATTGACTACCAATTGGGCAGAATGGCGCGTATTCCTTAGTGAGTTGGGTCAAAAGCCCAAAAGCAGTATTGGCGCTTTTCAGCAAAAAGCCAAAACACTTTCTAAACGAGCGGCTGAATTAAATAACAATATTCCCATTAAATATAATTTGCCCGAAATAAAAAGCAGAATTGCGGTTGTTATAACCAAAGTCAATGCAATAAACCTATACATTCACCTGAATCAGATCCCGGATAAAAAGATTGTACAGTTAGTGCAGGAAATTAATAGCGACGTGGCTTCCATGCAATGGCAACTAAACGAAATCAAAGGGAAAAGCGAAATTAAAATGGAAGATGGCGAAAGTGATATGAGACGAATGTTAGATACTGCCCGAGCTATCCCGACAAATCCTGAACCAAAAATTATAAAATAAATTTTGAGTTTAACTTCATTATACAACGGGTATCTCCATTCGGCGAAAGTCAAACAAATTACGAATGCACTTGAAAATCCTTTAGCCAAAATACAATTAAAAGGACTTTTAGGCTCGTCTTACTCGTTTGTATTCCAAGCAATTTTTAAGCAAAGCGACAAACCTTTTCTGTTAATTTTCAACGAAAAAGAGGAAGCAGCGTATTATTTAAACGATTTGGAACAGATGATTGGCGCCAATGATGTACTGTTTTATCCAAGTTCCTATCGTCGACCGTACCAAATTGAAGAAACCGATAATGCCAATGTTTTATTACGCTCCGAGGTTTTAAACCGAATCAATTCGCGTAAAAAACCGGCCGTAATTGTTACCTATCCCGAAGCGCTGTTTGAAAAAGTAGTTACCCGAAAGGAGCTTGAAAAAAATACTTTAAAGGTTTCCGTTGGCGAAACGGTTTCCATCGATTTCATCAACGAAGTGTTGTTTGAATACGAATTCAAGCGCGTTGATTTCATTACCGAACCCGGCGAATTTTCCGTTCGAGGCGGAATCCTGGATGTGTTTTCGTTTTCAAATGATAATCCGTACCGTCTTGAGTTTTTTGGAAATGAAGTCGACAGCATCCGAACCTTTGATGTTGCAACGCAACTTTCGATAGAAAAACAAACCAAGATTACCATTATACCCAATCTGGAAAACAAATTTGTTCAGGAAAACCGCGAAAGTTTTTTAGATTATATAAGTGATAAAACCGTTTTGTGTATTGAAAATACTGAATTTCTAACTTCGCAATTGGATAAACTTTTCGCGAAAGCAATTGAAACTTTTGACAAACTTTCCAAAGATGTAAAACATGCTGAGCCAAAGCATTTATTCCTTGATCAGGAAGGATTTTTACGCAAAGCATCCGATTTTTCTATTATCGAGTTAGCGAACAAACCGCTGTTCAAAACAATCAAATCTTTCGAATTTCACATACAACCTCAACCGTCTTTTAACAAGCAATTTGATTTGCTGCTAAACAATTTGAGCGACAATCATTTTAATGGTTACACCAATTATTTGTTCTGTTCAAATGCGGCTCAGGCAAATCGGTTTCATGATATTTTTGAAAGTATTGATGAAGAAAACAGCGAGAACATCCGCAAGCAATATCACACAATCGTTTCCTCGTTGTATCAAGGTTTCATTGACGAAGAAAATCAAGTTGCCTGTTATACTGACCATCAAATTTTTGAACGTTATCACAAATTCAACATCAAAAATGGGTATTCCAAAAAGCAGCCGCTTACGCTGAAAGAATTGAATTCCTTAGCTGTTGGCGATTATGTAACCCATATTGACCACGGAATTGGAAAGTTTGGCGGTTTGCAGAAAATACAGGTTGAAGGCAAAACTCAGGAAGCAATCAAGTTGGCTTATGCCGATAACGACATTGTGTATGTGAGCATTCATTCGCTACACAAAATTTCGAAATACAGCGGAAAAGACGGAACGCCACCAAAGATTTACAAACTCGGTTCAAATGCCTGGAAAACCCTAAAACAAAAAACAAAAGCGCGTGTAAAACATATTGCTTTCAACTTAATCCAGCTTTATGCGAAGCGTCGTTTGGAAAAAGGTTTTGCCTGCGCTCCCGACAGTTATCTGCAAAAAGAACTGGAAAGTTCATTCATTTATGAAGATACGCCAGACCAAATTACAGCTACACAAGACGTCAAAGCGGATATGGAAAAAGACCGTCCGATGGATAGATTGGTTTGCGGAGATGTAGGTTTCGGGAAAACAGAAGTCGCTATTCGCGCGGCTTTCAAAGCTGTGGATAATAGCAAACAAGTTGCCATTTTAGTTCCAACGACAATTTTGGCATACCAACATTACAGAACATTTACCGAAAGATTAAAAGATATGCCGGTCAATATTGGCTATTTAAATCGTTTCAGAACAGCGAAAGAAAAAGCAAAAACAATCGAAGATTTGGCTTCGGGAAAATTGGATATTTTGATTGGCACACATCAATTGGTAAGCAAAAATGTAGTGTTTAAAGATTTAGGCCTATTGATTGTAGACGAGGAGCAGAAATTTGGCGTCAACGTAAAAGACAAACTGAAAACCATCGCTGCCAATGTTGATACATTGACTTTAACAGCAACTCCAATTCCAAGAACTTTACAGTTTTCATTAATGGCAGCACGTGATTTATCTGTAATAACTACCGCTCCGCCAAACCGTTACCCAATCGAATCTCAGGTTGTTGGTTTTAATGAAGAGTTGATTCGCGATGCGGTTTCATATGAAATTCAGCGTAACGGGCAGGTTTTCTTTATCAATAACCGAATCGAAAACATTAAGGAAATTGCCGGTATGATTCAGCGATTGGTTCCCGATGCCCGAGTTGGAATTGGTCACGGTCAAATGGAAGGTAACAAATTGGAAGAACTGATGCTCGGCTTTATGAATGGAGAATTCGATGTTTTAGTTGCCACAACCATTATCGAAAGTGGTTTGGATGTGCCCAACGCAAATACAATTTTCATCAATAATGCGAATAATTTTGGTTTATCCGATTTGCATCAAATGCGCGGACGTGTTGGCCGAAGCAATAAAAAAGCATTCTGTTATTTTATTTGTCCACCATATTCAGTGATGACTGATGATGCGAGGAAACGTATTCAGGCTTTGGAACAATTCAGTGAACTGGGAAGCGGCTTCAACATTGCAATGAAGGATTTGGAGATTCGTGGCGCCGGCGATTTACTAGGCGGAGAACAAAGTGGTTTTATCAATGAAATAGGTTTTGAAACCTATCAAAAAATCATGAACGAAGCCATTGAGGAATTGAAAGAAAATGAATTCAAAGACTTGTATGATGACGGAAATGATGTTGATACCAAAGAATATGTAAAAGAATTACAAATTGATACTGACTTCGAACTGTTGTTTCCTGATGAATACATCAACAACATTACGGAACGTCTGAATTTGTATAACGAACTCGGAACTATAAAAAATGAAGCCGGATTGCAAGCTTATGAAACCAAACTTATTGACCGTTTTGGGGCATTACCAAAAGAGGCAAAATCACTTTTAAACAGTATCCGGATCAAATGGATAGCGATGCAAATGGGAATTGAAAAAATCATTATGAAGCAAGGCAAGCTGATTGGTTATTTTGTGGGTGATCAGCAATCCGCCTATTACAACTCAAAGCAATTCAGGCAAATGTTGCAGTTTGTTCAGCAACATGGAAACATTTGTAAAATGAAGGAGAAAGAAACCAAAAACGGTTTGCGGTTACTACTCACTTTTGAAAATGTTAAATCCATAAACAAAGCATTGGAGTTTATGGAATTGATGAAACAGTAAATAAAAAATCCGTCTAAAACTAGACGGATTTTAATATCATTCTAAACTAAAATTTACATTTTCAAAATCTTGAAATTAGCTTCCTTGCCATTAATTTTAAGTTTGAAAAAATAGGTCCCCGCTGTAAATTGAGAAATATCAACGTTAGTGTTTAATTCATTCAACTTTTGGTGAAACAATAATTGTCCCTGAACATTATAAACATCAACTTCGGTAATGGCATCTTTAGAGCTAATGGTTACTTTTCCGGTAGTTGGATTTGGATAATAACTATAATCTAAGAAATTTGTATTGTCAATTCCTAACGTTCCTGTACAAGTTATTGTAGCTATCCAACCAGCAGCAACTACGCCTTGATCTGAATAAAATTTAAATGTTAGTGAACCATCTGTAGCTGTTGAGTTAAACATACCCGGATTAGAAGTTCCGGTAAGTCCGCCCGAAGTTAAGTCGGGATAAAACTCATTTGAACCATTGTATATGTATAAATAATCGTAATTGTTTTCCAAATTAAAACTGGAGAAAGCAACTTTTAATTTTAAACCGGAATTGTTAGGTGTCATTGTTCTTACCCAAGATTCCATGTTGGTATAATTAGCTGTAGCGCCTCCTGTATCTGTAAATGGAAGACTCGCACAGAAATTAGTTGATGTTGTAGCAACTATTTGCGTTCTTGCTGCTGGCTCAAATCCCACACAAGCTGGTCTAACCCTGATTTTGTAATAGGTGTTTTGACTTAATCCAGTCGCAGTATAACTATTGGTTGTAACTGTATTCCAAACGATTGCTGATGACGAAAATGGCGTAACAGCGACCTGCCATGATGAATAGGATCCGATGTCTGTCCATGTGAAGGCTACCGAGGTTGGCGTAATTGATAAAACAGTAACTTCACTAATTGTATTCGGACAACTGGACAAACAATCCGTACTCAAACAAGTTGCGCTATTTACCGCTGTTAATATCGCTGCTGCCGGTTGTGGTCCAAAGCCATTGGTAAAACTAATTCCAACTCCCGAAACTAAGTGACAATAACTCATTATAGTACCTTTTACCGCAGTGTCTGGAATTGGTCCTGTGGGACAAGTTCCTTCAGTATATCCCGCTTGTTGCCCACATCCATCAATCGCCGTGTTGTTTCCATTCCAAGCACAAGCATGCGTGTGTCTTGATCCTAAAAGATGACCAAACTCATGGGTAATGACCTGAATCGTCCAAGAATAGGTAGGTACGGTGTTATAGCTAAAATTCACATCGGAATAGGAATAATTGTTTTCAGTACAAAGTCCGTTGATTCCAACGGCAACTCCTCCCAAACCACCCGGATCAATACCGACAAGTTGACCAACATCTCCATCAAATACAGGAGTAATATTATGGAAAGCATTTAAATATGCCCCGGAAGTTGTACCAACGCTCTCATAAGGGTCATCAGTAGTCCAAATAAACATTGATTTTAAACCGACTGAAATACCATCATTATTGTATAAGGTCTGCACATTATTAAAAACCGAAGTCATCCAATTGGTTGTTGTGGCTATATCACTTCCATTTTGAACAAACAGATTGTTATCTACTTCAAAATACATTGAGGCGCAGCGGTCACTAGCAACATTTCTATTCGAATTTCCCTTTGATTGGCTATCACTTTCCTGTTCCTTAGTATGGCAATCAAAGTCATTTAACACTTTCATTTTTGCATCAGAATAAACAATATAATCTGTCTGATTATTTGCTTTGTCTAATTTTCCGACAACTATATTTCCAAATGATGAACTTGAAACAATACCATTAAATTCACCGTTAAAAAAATTGAAAGCAGCAACTGATGCGTTCTCGTCCTTTATTATTCCACGATAGTAGACTCCTTTTTGATAGCTAATGTTTTTAGCTTTGTCAGTATCAACGTGAAAACCTTCCAGAAAGGGGTTGACTTTATACAAAAGCACAGCAATATTCTGATTTTGGTAGGGAATTTCTAATTCAATAGCTCCATATTGATTAGCAACAATTTCTTTGATTTTTTCAAGATTTATTGTGGCTAAAGTTGCTCCGTCAACAACCTTGTTGACATCCCTGTCAATAGTATTTTGAGTTGTGGATAAAACAGATATGGGTGTGAAACTAGCTTTTAAAGCTTGTAATTCGGATACTTTTTGGGCTACCTTATTTTGCGCTAACAAATTGGTTATACAAAACAATGCGGTTAATACAATGTTCTTTTTCATGGATTGATTTTTTTTTCGTAAAGTTATTTAAATAACATTGCAAAATAATTTCGAGAAGGTTTTTTTTAAAAATGGTAAAAAGCATCTTCAATATGCTCAATTTTATATGCTTTATCTTCTTTGTAAATCGCAACAATATCAAAGCGAATTTCAACGTCCAAATCATTAGAAACTGTGTACTCATTTACGGCTTTGACCAGCAATTGGATTTTCTTTGGTTTTACAAAATCCTGAGGCAATCCAAACTCTATGCTCGATCGTGTTTTAACTTCAACAACAGCCAGAATGTTTCCTTTTTGGGCAATAATATCAATTTCGGCTTTCTGAAATGTCCAATTGGTTTCCAGAATGTCATAGCCGTTTTTCTGTAGAAATTCTACAGCCAATTCTTCCCCAAATTTACCGAGTTCATTGTGTTCTGCCATTTACTCAAAAATCACTTTGCTTTCCTTAGCATTCACTTCCATAGAAACCTGTCTGCCGAAAATCAATGCGCGATTGTCTCTGATATGTCCGGCCGGAAAATTATAAATAACCGGAATGTTTAACCCTTTCACTGAATCTTCTATAATTTCCAACGCATTTCTTCCCCACGGAATTTCATTGTCCTTCATTTCAGTCATAGCGCCAACAATTATTCCTTTCAAACTTTGCAAACATCCATTGCGTTTTAAGTTTGTCATCATTCGGTCTACGTGATATAAATATTCGTCCAAATCTTCTATAAAAAGAATCTTATCCGTGCAATTAACCGCCGATTCAGAACCTAACAAACTATATAAAATCGAAAGATTCCCACCAACCAATTCGCCTTTGGCTTTGCCCAAATGATTCAAAGCGTCGCAGTCTAGCGTGTATTGCAATTTGTCGCCAAACAAAGCAGCGCACAACGAATTTTTGGCTTCATCCGTCGCTCTTGGTATGGCAACAGGCATTGTTGCATGTAACGACTCAATTCCTATTCGGTTCAAATGACTATGTAAAACGGTTACATCGCTAAAGCCAACAATCCATTTTGGGTTTTGTTTAAATTTGGTAAAATCCAATTTATCTATAATTTTCACCGTTCCATATCCGCCACGAACGCACCAAATTGCTTTGATGTTCGGGTTATCCATTTGCTCCTGAAAATCTGCTGCGCGTTGTTCTTCCGTTCCTGCTAATTGATAATAATCTAACCCAATTGTATTTCCTATTTTTACGTTCAATCCCCAGCCTTCAAGCAAATCAATAGTTGGTTTTAAATTGTCATCAATATTTTTTCTTGCAGTAGAAACGATGGCAACAGTATCGCCTTTTTGAAGATATGGTGGTGTAATCATCTTTTTTTGAGAATAAGAGGAAATTGAAATTAAAGATAGTAAAAGTACAAACGTTCGCATTAATACATTTTGGTTTGAAAAATAGCCATTTCAAAAGTAAACAAATCCAAAAATTAATTCGTGAATTCGTGGCTTAAAAATACTTATTTTTGCACTTCATTCTGTCCTGAACATTCGGAAGATTCAGAATCTTTAATTATACATATGTTAGAAAATCCAAAAAGATATACAATCACAGCCGCTTTGCCTTACACTAATGGCCCGATTCATATTGGGCATTTAGCCGGCGTTTATGTGCCATCCGACATATATGCCCGTTATTTAAGATTGCAGGGGAAAGATGTTGCGTTTATCTGCGGAAGCGATGAACATGGCGTTGCTATTTCGATGAAAGCCAAGAAAGAAGGCATTACACCGCAGCAAGTTATTGATAAATACGACGGAATTATTCGGCAGTCGTTTATAGATTTCAGAATTTCGTTTGATAATTATTCGAGGACATCCTCTAAAATTCATCACGATACTGCTCAGGAATTTTTTAGAAAATTATATGATAATAATGACTTCATTGAAGAAGTTACCGAGCAATTGTATGATGCCAAAGCGGATCAGTTTCTTGCTGACAGATTCGTAACCGGAACATGCCCAAAATGTGACAATCCAGAAGCTTATGGTGATCAATGCGAACGATGTGGCTCCACTTTGAATGCTACCGATTTGATTAATCCAAAATCAACAATTACCGGTGAAACTCCGACTTTAAAGTCAACTAAGCACTGGTTTTTGCCATTGGATAGGTATCAGGATTTTTTATCAAAATGGATTTTAGTAGACCATGCAAAAGACTGGAAAGTAAATGTGCTTGGTCAGGTAAAATCGTGGTTGGATGACGGATTAAAACCTCGTGCTGTGACACGTGATTTAGATTGGGGAATAGACGTTCCTGTTATTGGTGCCGAAGGCAAAAAATTATACGTATGGTTTGATGCACCGATCGGATATATTTCTGCAACCAAGGAATGGGCAGCACGAGAAGGAAAAAATTGGGAAGATTATTGGAAAAAAGAAGATACTAAATTGGTTCACTTCATAGGAAAAGACAATATTGTTTTTCACTGCATCATTTTTCCGGCGATGCTAAAAGCGGAAGGAAGTTTTATTTTGCCAGATAATGTTCCGGCAAATGAGTTTTTGAATTTGGAAGGAAATAAATTGTCAACTTCCAAAAATTGGGCAGTTTGGCTGCACGAATACTTACTGGATTTCCCGGATAAACAGGACGTTTTACGTTATGCTTTAACTGCGAATGCCCCAGAAACAAAAGATAATGACTTTACCTGGAAAGATTTTCAGGCGAGAAATAATAACGAATTGGCTGCGGTTTTCGGGAATTTCATTAATCGTGTTGTGGTTTTAACCAATAAATATTACGACGGAATTGTTCCAAGTCCAGCCGAATTTAGTGGAATTGATATTCAAACCTTAGCTGAATTAAAAGCCTATCCGGCTGTGATTTCAAGCTCGATTGAAAGATACAGGTTCAGGGAAGCGCAAGTTGAATTAATGAATGTTGCCCGACTTGGGAATAAATACCTGGCAGACGAAGAACCATGGAAAATGGTTAAGACCAATCCGGAACGAGTGCAAACCCAAATGTATGTGGCACTTCAGATTGCTACAGCTTTACAGGTTTTATGCGAACCGTTTTTACCGTTTACATCAAATAAATTGAAAACCATTTTAAAGAGTAAGAACCTTAGTTGGAATTCGGTTTCAGAAACATCTGACTTACTTCCTGCCGGTCATCAAATTGGGGAAGCACAAATTTTATTTGCCCAAATTGAAGATGCTGAAATCCAAAAACAAATTGACAAACTAGAAGCCACTAAAACATCAAATGCGATGGGAAATAAAGTAACCGAGCATCAAAAACCAACCACAACTTTTGAGGATTTTGCCAAACTGGATTTGCGCGTCGGAACTATTGTCGAAGCCGAAAAAATGCCAAAAGCAAACAAGCTTTTAGTATTGAAGGTGGATACTGGTTTGGATGTGAGAACCATAGTTTCGGGAATTGCGGAACATTTTTCACTTGAAGAAGTTATTGGAAAACGCGTAACGGTTTTAATCAATTTGGCACCAAGAGCATTGCGTGGTGTAGAGAGTGAAGGCATGATTTTGATGACCAGTAATGCTGAAGGCAAATTGATTTTTGTAAATCCTGATGGTGACGGCGTTGATAATGGGGCTTTAATAAGTTAAAAATCAATTTAAACCGTATAAAAAACAAAGGCTCCTTCTTCGTGAAGGAGTTTTTTACTTAAATTAACACCCTAAAGTAATCTTTAATGAAAAAAACTTTTTCCTATCTCCTTCTTTTATTGACTTGTATCGTTTATTCACAAAACTATATGACCTCTCTTCCTTTTATCATAAAAAAAGGGAATTCCTTTAGTTATGTAGATAAATCAAAAAATGAAATTTATATTTTTATTGCAAATGCCAAAGAAGTCAAAATATCACATTATGACAAAAAGTTCAATTTGATTAATACGCTGACAACTTCAATTACTGATGATAAACCGGATAATATTGTAGGATTTACTACAAATGATTCCAGTATAAATTTGATTTGGACATCAAAAAACGGCAAAAAGTTTACTTTTCAGAATATTGATTTCACTACAAAAAATACATTGTTGACATCAAAAAATCTGGATTTTAATAATGAAACTGTTTTACAAACATTTTCTAATAACAGCAATTTTTACTGCCTAACAGTAATAAACAATTCAAGTGCTTTACGCTTATATTGTTTTTCAAATAATAATGAATTAACGCTAAAAACAATAAATACGGAAAAGATTATTTTTAATAATTCAAGTAATCAAAGCGCCACTATTTATGATTTGTTTGCTGAGGAATTTGGTTCTTTTGAATCTTCATTTGAACTACAGAATATAGATTCCACATTTCCAAATTCAATTACAATTTGTTCCAAAAAAAGAAAGGCTTATTTTACTGATGATGAATTGGTTTTATCTTTTGATAATAGTCCGTTATCAACACAACTGCTTAAAATAAATCTCAAGGATTTTAACTTTGAAGGAATAAAAATTGCCAAACCAAAAGGTATTACCACCACAAATACCAACTCGTTCTTATTTGAAAATAACTTATATCAAATTTCTGTTTCACCGAATGATTTATCGGTAGACATAAAAAAATTAGATGGAAGTACCGTAAAAGAACTACATGCTAATCTAAATAATGAAATTAATTTTAAAAGCTCCGGTTTTAACTGCGAATGGGTCAATCCTGATACGGAAAAAAATATTGTGAATACAAATCAATTTATAAATACGCTTTCAAAATACAGTGTTGGGATAACGTGCTATAGCTATAAAGATAAAAATTTAGTTTCTTTTGGTGGCGTTTCAAGAAGAATTCAAAAAAGTAATCCGGATCCGGAAAACAGAGGTGGTTTTTATCCGGGAATTAGCGGTGGTGCTATCGGCGGTTTAATTTCAGAAACAGCTTATCTTTTATTTAGTGGTTCTACCAGATTATATTATAATTATATATCCAGTAGAAATACCATTTCTGTAAATTCCTTATTCTCAAAAGATTTTCAATTACAAGCTGAAAAGGTTAACACTTATTCGAGCAATAGCATTGGCCACTATTTTAATGGTTATTCAAATCTAAGATTGCCTACTTTTTTTTCGAATGATAACAAAGCATATGTTGGATATTACAGTGATGAATCCAAACAATATGTGATAATGGAATTTAAAAATTAATTATAATTTATGAATCTTAAAGTAATTGCCTTTGACGCTGATGACACTTTGTTTGTCAATGAACCTTATTTCCAGGAAACGGAACAAAAATTCTGCGCTTTGATGGGAAATTATTTATCGCATCATAGCTTATCTCAAGAATTATTTAAGACTGAAATTGGCAATTTAGATTTATACGGTTATGGAATTAAAGGCTACACGCTGTCAATGATTGAAGCTGCAATGAATATCTCTAATAACACATTGTCTATTGAAGTTATTGGGAAAATTATTGAATTAGGAAAAGATTTATTGCAAAGACCAATCGAACTTTTAGATGGTGTAGAAGAAACACTAAAATCACTTCAGGGAAAATATAAATTAATCGTAGCGACCAAAGGCGATTTGAAAGACCAGCAAAGAAAACTTCACGACTCTGGACTTGGTCCGTATTTTCACCATATTGAAGTGATGGCGGATAAACAGGAAGTGAATTACGAGAAACTATTAAAGCGATTGGAGATTGAGCCAAAAGAGTTTTTCATGATTGGAAATTCCTTGAAATCGGATATTTTGCCTGTATTAGGAATTGGTGGTTATGCTGTACATATTCCTTTTCACACTACCTGGGAACACGAAAAAATCAGTCATACAGTAGATCATCCTAATTTTAGAACGCTCGAAAAACTCTCTGATGTGTTAGCCATTTTACTTTAAATAAAAAAGCGGCAAAATTTTCACTTTGCCGCTTGCCAGTGGTATTTGAAATTATTATTTCCCCAACAAAAGAATATCATTGGCAACTACTTCTGTAACGTAACGTTTGTTACCATCTTTGTCGTCATAACTTCTGTGTGTAAGTTTTCCTTCGATGGCGATTTCCTTGCCTTTGGTTACATACTTTTCCATGATGTCGGCTACTTTGCCCCAAGCTGATACTTTGTGCCATTGCGTATCTTCAACTTTTTCCCCTTTGTCATTAGTGTAATACTCATTTGTAGCGATGGTGATGTTGGCTACTTTTTTACCTCCGTCAAACGTTTTGATTTCTGGTTCTTGTCCTACGTTTCCAATTAACTGTACTTTGTTTTTCATTGCATTCATGGCGTTTAAAATTTAATGTTATTGTTATTTTTTGTTTTCCGTTGTCGGTTGTGAGTTTTCGGTTTCTCATTTCCGACGAGGCAAAGTTGTGGCGACTGTCAAAAATTATTCGGTAATTAACCATTTACTTTCGGCTGTAGTTGTTTGTAACCGTTTGTAAATGGATATTATTTATATACCTTTATCAAAATTAGCATTTTATGCAAACAGAAATAAATAAGGTTGAACTCCGAAATTTACGCATTGAAGATTACAAGGAATTGAAAAATTCAATGATGGAAGCTTACAGCGAATTGGAAAACTCCTATTGGAAAGAACGTGATATACAAAAACTGTTGTCTATTTTTCCTGAAGGGCAATTGGTGATTGTAGTCGATGATAAAGTTGTAGGTTCTGCACTTTCATTAATCGTAGATGAAGACACCGCGAATAAAAAACACAATTATGCGGAAATCACCGGTAATAATACCTTTTCTACTCACGATCCTTTGGGTGATGTGTTGTATGGTATTGACGTCTTTATTCATCCAAAATACAGAGGGTTGCGACTTGGAAGACGATTGTATGATACGCGTAAAGAATTGTGTGAACAATTAAATCTTAAGGCAATTGTATTTGCAGGAAGAATTCCAAATTATACTAAACACCACAAGGAGATTTCACCGAAAATATATATTGACAAAGTACGTCAGAAAGAAATATACGATCCCGTGCTTTCTTTTCAATTGAGCAATGATTTTCACGTTATAAAAGTGATGCAAAATTATCTTGAGGGCGACAAAAACTCCAAAGAATACGCAGTCTTATTAGAATGGAATAATATTTATTATGACAAAAGCCCTAAACTAATAAATATCAGAAAAACGGTCATTCGAATTGGCTTAGTCCAATGGCAAATGCGACCGTTAGCCAATTTGGAAGCTCTTTTTGAACAATCAGAATTTTTTATCGATGTGGTATCCGGATATGGAAGTGATTTTGCCCTTTTTCCGGAATTATTTATTGCGCCACTAATGGCCGATTATAATCATCTTTCTGAAGCCGATGCAATAAGGGAGATTGCTAATTATAGTGAGCCTATTCGAAAAAAATTTCTGGAATTTGCCATTTCCTATAACATCAATATCATTACAGGAAGTATGCCTCACCTCGAAAATGGGGTTTTATACAACGTAGGTTATTTATGCAAACGGGATGGTACATTTGAAATATATACTAAAATCCATATTACGCCAAATGAAGTGCAGTATTGGGGAATGAAAGGCGGATCGGAAATCAAAACATTTGATACCGATTGTGGAAAAATCGGAATCATGATTTGTTACGATGTAGAATTTCCCGAATTATCACGGTTAATGTCTGATCAAGGTATGGAGATTTTGTTTGTCCCTTTCCTTACCGATACGCAAAATGGTTACACACGAGTAAAACTTTGCGCCCAAGCTCGCGCTATAGAAAACGAATGCTATGTTGCCATTGCTGGTTGTGTTGGGAATTTGCCAAAAGTAAATAATATGGATATCCAATATGCGCAAACAGCTGTTTTTACTCCATCCGATTTTGCATTTCCGAGTAATGGAGTAAAAGCTGAGGCAACTCCAAATACTGAGATGACTTTAATTGTTGATGTCGATTTGGACCTGTTAAAAAAACTTCACGAACACGGAAGTGTCAGAATTCTAAAAGACCGAAGACACGATTTGTATCAAATAAAAAAGTTGAAATAAAGTCTATTTATACTGCTGTAATTATGAATAAAACCTGTTTAGAATGTGGTGAAAAAATTGTAGGTCGCGAGGATAAAAAGTTCTGCAGCGACGGTTGTCGTAATGCTTATAACAACAAAATAAACAAGGACAGCACCAATTATATGCGTAACATCAACAATAAGTTGCGCAAAAATTACCGAATTTTGTCTGACCTAAATGTTGAAGGGAAATCAAAAACCACCAAAAGCAAGCTGTTAAGTAAAGGTTTTGACTTTGATTTTTATACCAACATACTAAATACGGGAACTGGCAACACTTATTATTTTGTGTATGACCAAGGTTATCGCTTTTTGGATAACGATTTTTATATGTTAGTAAAAAAAGAACATTAATTTTATTTTAATGAGAAAAAATAATACTTCCATTTATTCCCTCTTGGTGCTTGTGGCGCTGCTATTTTGTATTTTCTTCTTTATGATGCCACAAGGTTATGACAAAACAGAAGCTCCACTTTCAGCGTTTTCTACAAAAAGAGCTTTGACAATCGTAAAGGAAATTTCGAAAAAACCTCATTTTGTGGGTTCCACAAACCACGAAGTTATTGCCGGCTATCTCCAAAAAGAACTGCAGGAATTGGATTTAGAAACTTCGATTCAGGAAGGCTTTACAATGACCGAAAAAGGAACTTTGGTAAAGGCAAAAAATATCATTGCCAAGATAAAAGGCTCTAAAAATACTAAGGCATTACTACTACTTTCACACTATGATTCTGCTCCGCATTCATTCTCCAAAGGCGCAAGCGATGATGCATCTGGCGTTGCTACAATATTGGAAGGTATTCGTGCTTTTCTGCATAATAAAACACTGCATAAAAACGACATCATTATCCTGTTTACCGATGCCGAGGAATTAGGCTTGAATGGTGCAGCGCTTTTTGTGACGCAACATAAACTAGCCAAAGAAGTTGGTTTGGTTTTGAATTTTGAAGCGCGCGGAAGTTCAGGGCCAAGCTATATGCTCATGGAAACCAACGACGGAAATGCCAAAATGGTTGATGCGTTCAAGGCTGGAAATGTGAAATATCCTGTTTCAAATTCGTTGATGTACAGCATTTATAAAATGTTACCAAACGATACCGATTTGACTGTTTTTAGGGAACAGGGGAAAATTCAGGGATTCAATTTTGCATTTATCGACAGTCATTTTAATTATCATACGGCACAAGATAAATTTGAAAATCTTGACCCGAAAACGTTGGCACATCAGGGAAGTTATTTGTTCCCGTTGTTGAATTATTTTTCGAATGCAGATTTGACCGATTTTAATTCGACTGATAACAACGTTTATTTCAATGTTCCTTTGGGTTTTGTGAGTTATCCTTTTGGGTGGATTTTTCCGATGCTTATTATAGCTTTTGGACTATTTTTTCTATTTGTATTTATTGGTTTGGGAAAACGCGCATTACGTTTGGACGAAATCATCAAAGGATTTGTTCCGCTTATTGGCTCGCTTTTTACAGCAGGTTTAGTTACATATGTAGGGTGGAAGTTGTTGCTGAATTTTTATCCGCGATACAATGACATTCTTCAAGGATTTACTTATAACGGTCACGATTACATTTACGCTTTTGTTAGTTTGACTATCGCAATTTGCTTTTTGTTTTATCATAACGACGGCAGACGAAATCCGGAAATGAGCCAAATGGTGGCACCATTATTTATCTGGTTGCTTATCAATCTTGGAATTGCATTTAAACTACAAGGCGCCGGATTTTTGATTATTCCGGTTATTGCGAGTTCATTGATGCTTGGATTTTATGTGCTTACGCAAAAGTCGAGCTGGTTTTTAAACTGTCTTTTGGCTATTCCAACACTGATAATTTTAGTGCCGTTTATTCAAATGTTTCCGATTGGTTTGGGATTAAAAATTTTGGCTGGAAGTGCTGTTTTAACGGTTTTGAGTTTTACTTTATTGTTACCCATTTTTGGTTCGTTTTTCAAGAAAGGAATTTGGGCCGTAGTTTTCATTTTGGTTTCGATTGGATTCTTTGTCAAAGCGCATCAAAGTTCGGGTTATACCAATGAAAAAGCAAAACCAAATAGTTTGGTTTATATTTTAGATGTCGATTCAAACAAAGCAAATTGGGCAACATATGATACCAATCCTGATGAGTGGACGAAAAGCTATTTAGGTGAAAACCCAAAAGCAACAACAGCTTTAAATTCTGATAAATTGTATAGCAAATACGGCTCTCAATATACCTTTATGGCTAATGCACCAATGTCAGCTATTCCGAAACCAACTATTGAATTTCTTCGCGATACTGTTAAAGGAAATCAGCATTTGTACAGAATAAAAATCACGCCCAACCGAGCTGTAAATCGTTATGATATTTTTGTAAATAACAATACTCAAATCCATAATTTAAAAGCCAATGGTGTACAATCGATAGATTTTAAAAGCAATATTGCTTCGAAAACATCGGGTAAATTGTTGACGTATTATGTAGTAGATAATGTTCCGTTGGAATTGGAATTCTCCATTTCAAATTCACAAAAACTCGATTTAGATTTAGTAGAAAGTTCCTTTGATTTGTTGGCAAATCGGTTGCTGAAAATGACCCAAAGAAAACATGGAATGATTCCAACGCCTTTTGTTTTGAACGATGCGGTGGTTATCAAACAGAAAATAAAACCATCACCAAAAGTTACTGAAAAAAAACCAACTTTTATTAGACATTCAGCCCAAAGAGATAGTTTAACGATTGCTGCTGACAGCTTAAAACGATGAAGCAAATCTCCATTTTAGGTTGTGGCTGGTTGGGTTTGCCTCTAGCAAAGTCATTGTTGGAAAAAGGATTTTCCGTTAAAGGATCGACAACTTCTTTGGAGAAAATTTCTATTTTGGAAAATAGCGGAATCAAGGCTTTTCAGATTGAAGTTTCGGAACTCCAAATCAAAGGAGAAATGAATTCATTCCTTACAACTTCAGAATTTCTGATTATTGATATTCCACCAAAATTGCGAAGTGTTTCAAGCGAAAATTTTGTCAAAAAAATTCAGAATCTGATTCCGTTTATCGAAAAATCAAAGATTGAAAAGGTTGTTTTTATCAGCTCGACTTCGGTTTATGCCGATAACAATTCGATAATCACAGAAGCAACAAAACCACATCCTGAATCTGAAAGCGGAAAACAGTTGTTGGAAGTCGAAAACCTTTTACAAAGCAATGCATCTTTCAAAACTACTGTCATTCGTTTTGGCGGATTAATAGGCGACGACCGCCATCCAATACATTTTTTGGCGGGACGAAAAAATTTAGAAAATTCGGAAGCTGCAATTAATTTAATTCATCAAACTGATTGTATCGGAATCATCCAAACGATAATTGAACAAAATTGTTTCGGCGAAACTTTCAACGCTGTTGCACCCTTTCATCCTGCACGGAAAATATATTACACCCAAAAAGCTTTGGAACTACATTTAGCTTTACCTGAATTTGACCAAACAAAAATCTCAGTTGGGAAAACTGTTTTAAGTGATAAAATTGAAACCGTTTTAAAGTATAAATTTCAAAATACACGCTTATGAATGTGAATGATATCATAGGAACGATTGGTGTTGGAATGGTTCTCGTTGCTTACTTCCTGAATATTTTTTACCTGATTAGAAAAGACGGGATATTATTTTATTCCTTAAATATTATCGGTGGTGCCATTTCCTGTTACGCTTCCATACTGATTATGTTTTGGCCATTTATTATACTTGAAGGCATTTGGACAATCGTTAGTATTGCTGGTCTAATAAAAAGTATAAAAAAACCTCAAGATTAACTTGAGGTTTTTATTTATAATTTGAATTTGATTACCAAATTTTTACCCTTTTGTTTGGCTCAACATACATTCCGTCACCTTGTTTAATATCAAACGCGCTATAGAACGTATCTAAGTTTAACAACGGTACATAAGCTCTGTACATTCCCGGTGAGTGCGGATCTGTTTTTACCTGATTTTTCAAAGCTTCGTCACGCATTTTGCTTCTCCAAATAGTTGCCCATGAAATGAACAAACGTTGTTCTGGTGTATATCCATCAATTAGTCCCGGATTTCCATTTTCTTTTAAGTATAACTGTAAACCATCATAAGCCGCGTTAATTCCACCTAAATCTCCAATGTTTTCACCTAAAGTAAATTTCCCGTCAACATGAGTTCCAGGTAAAGGCTCTAAAGCTGAATATTGATCTGCCAAGGCTGTTCCTAATGCTGTAAACTGCGTCAAATCTCCTTCAGTCCACCAATCTACAAGATTTCCTTCTGCATTATATCTTGCACCTTCATCATCAAATCCATGAGAAATTTCGTGTCCTATAACAGCACCAATTCCACCATAATTAACAGCTTCATCTGCTTTATAATTGTAAAAAGGAGGTTGCAAAATTGCTGCCGGAAAAACAATCTCATTATATGATGGATTGTAGTATGCATTCACGGTTTGAGGCGACATTCCCCATTCGGTTTTGTCTACCGGTTTCCCTTGTTTTTCTAAATCCTTTTTCCAATTCCACTCCGCTACGTTTCTTCCGTTTTCAAAAAAGCTTCCGCCTTCGTCCGGACTTTTAATCGTTATAGTAGAATAATCTTTCCATTTGTCAGGATATCCAATTTTGATTGTTAAACCATTTAGTTTTTGAATAGCTTTTATTTTAGTTTCGGCTGACATCCATGCTAAGTTGTTAATTCTGTTTTCATAAGCTCTAATGACATTTTTAATCATTCTTGCAGCTTTGCCTTTTGCTTCAGCAGGAAACATTTTTTCAACATACAATTTCCCTAAAGCTTCTCCAACAGTACCATTTACCACCTGCAGTGCTTTTTCATGACGTGGTCTTTGTTTCAATGCTCCGGTTAATGTTTTTCCGTAAAATTCCCAGTTTGCCATTTCAATATCTGTTGATAAAGTGGAAGCAGAACCTCTTAACAACATCCAACGCATGTATTCTTTCCAGTCTTCTACTTTATTATCAGTAAAGATTTTTTGTAAAGCTGCCATATAACGAGGCTGGCTTACGATAACAGTATCGAGTTTTTTAAATCCAACTTCTACTAAATATGTATTCCAATCAATAGCAGGAACCATTTTCTGTAAATCAGAAATGGCTGTTGGATTGTATTGCTTTCTGGCATCTCTTCTTTCTACTCTGTCCAATCTTGGACTTGACATTGCTGTTTCTAAAGCTAATATTTTATCGGCGTTTGATTTCGCCTGATCCGACTTTTCTCCCAAGAACTGCAACATTCTTGCAACATGAAGGACATATTTTGCTCTTTTTTCTTTAGAGTCTTTATCGTCAGAAACATAGTAATCTCTATCAGGCAACCCTAATCCTCCAGGTCCAAGACTCACCACATTTCGGTTGCTATTTTTGTCATCTGCTCCAATTCCAACACCAAAGAATCCAACGCCTCCGCCTTTAGCTTCTTCTCTCATCATCAGTTTTTGCAAGTCTGCCATGCTTTTAACCGCATCGATTTTTGCTAAATAAGGACGTATAGGATCAATGCCGTGTTTGTTTCTCGCTATTGTATCCATCGCCGATTTATACATATTTATGGCTTTCCCCTGATCTGTATTTGAACCATATTTTGGATTTTTGGCAGCGTCTTTTAAGATAGCCAGTGCATCTTTATCCGTATTTTGACGCAATTCATCAAAACTTCCCCAACGGGTTTTGTCACTCGGGATTGCCGTTTTGTCAAGCCACGCGCCGTTTACGAATCTGAAAAAATCATCGCTCGGCTTCACTTTTTTGTCCATAAAAGAAACATTGATGCCCGGCTCTGTTTTCACAGGGCCTTTTTGTGCCTGAGATTCTGTAAACCCCACAATTGCAGGAATTACAAAAAGAAGTTGTTTATAAAATTGCATTTTCATCTTTTTTCAATATTTTAATTATTGTCGACAAAAATATAATTAATAGTTATATCTAATATAAAATTCTGGTAAAAATAACGTTCTGTTAATTTAAATTAAAACATACTTCATTTTCTTATTTTTGCATCAAAAATAATTATGCTGGGATTCTTCAAAAAATACCGTCCCTTTTTTATAGTAATGGCGCTCCTTTCGGTAATTATTGTCACTTTGTTTTACTCGGCTTTGAGCCCAAAAAAATCATTACCCATCTATAATCCGTCCGACGTAAATCCCGAGATGGTTGACAGCACAGTACAGTATATCAGTAAATACCATACAATTGCCGATTTTTCGTTTACCAATCAAAACGGAAAAACCATCACCCAAAAAGATTATGAAGGTAAAATTTATGTTGCCGATTTCTTCTTCACCACCTGCGGCTCCATTTGCCCAAAGATGACTACCAATTTAGTCGAAGTACAAGCCGCCATTGCCAACGATCCAAAGGTAATGCTGCTCTCACATACCGTCACTCCCGAAATCGACAGCATTCCCGTTTTGAAAGCTTACGCGATAAAAAACGGTGTCAATGACAACAAATGGAACCTCGTCACCGGCGACAAAAAAGCAATCTACACTATGGCACGAAAGTCCTATTTAGCGGTGAAACTGGGAAAACCATCTGAACTATATGATATGGTGCACACCGAAAACTTTGTTTTGGTAGATACAAAAAGACGTGTTCGTGGTTTTTACGACGGAACAAAAAAAGAAGAAATCCAACGATTGATTGCCGATATCAACTGGCTGTCACAAAAGGATAACTAACCATTTTGTATAGCAAATCATTCACAATTCAACAATGGTCAGTAGCTAAATCATTCACAATTCAACATTCATAATTCAACATTTGTTTGTATTTTCGCAATCTGAATTCAATCTAAATAAGCTTTGCAAACTACCATATATTCTCTCAAAAAAGGCGAGAAAGCGATTATCAAGGATTTTGATATTGATATCGTTCCCTTAAAATTACTCGAAATGGGTTGCCTGCCCGGAAATTTAGTTGAATTACTTCAAATTGCCCCGTTCGGAGACCCGCTCTATCTTAATATAAATGGTTCGCATGTCGCCATTAGAATTGAAACTGCCCGCGAAATCGAAGTTGAAATAATCAAAACCGACTTATGATGCGCAACGAAAACATCAACGTCGCTTTAATTGGAAATCCAAACACGGGCAAGACTTCGGTTTTTAACCAGTTGACCGGTTTAAACCAACAGGTTGGAAACTATCCTGGCATTACCGTCGAAAAAAAGATTGGTTTTTGCAAATTGCCAAATAATATCAAAGCCAACATCCTCGATTTACCCGGAACATACAGCCTCAACGCAAGTTCAATCGACGAGAATGTCGTTATCGAACTTTTGCTCAACAAAAAAGACAAACTTTATCCCGACGTCGCATTGGTCGTCACCGATGTCGAAAACCTAAAACGAAACTTACTTCTTTTCACACAAATAAAAGATTTAGAAATTCCAACCATCCTTGTCATCAACATGGCCGACAGGATGAAATTCAAAGGAATTTCTTTAAACATAAGTTATCTCGAAAACCATCTTAAAACAAAGATTGCGCTGATTAGCTCCCGAAAAGGTTACGGAATTGATGAACTAAAAAAAATGATGGTCGATTACAAATCGATTTCCACAGAACCCTGCCTCAATGCCTCAAGTATTGACCAAGAATATTTCAACAACCTCCGCAAAACATTTCCCAACCAACTGTTGTATAAATTGTGGCTGGTCATCACCCAAGACGTCAATTTCCTGAACCTCGACCGAAACGAAATTCGTTCCTCGTTCACCAAATCGCATTCTGATTTAAAACGTTTACAGCAAAAAGAAACCATTAAACGCTACCAGTTCATCAACGACGTACTCAAAGAAGGAATGCAAATAGACAGCAGCGTAGCCAAAGATTTCCGCAGCAAACTTGACCGTGTCCTGACCCATAAAATTTGGGGCTACGTCATCTTCTTTATCATACTTTTCGTAATTTTTCAATCCATTTTTGAATGGTCAAAAGTGCCGATGGATTTCATTGACCGCACTTTCGCCTCATTGAGCATCGCCGCAAACGACATCCTTCCGCCCGGCGTATTAACCAATTTAATTTCACAGGGAATCATCCCCGGCATCGGCGGAATCTTGATTTTTATACCACAAATTGCATTCCTTTTCCTATTCATTTCGCTACTCGAAGAAAGCGGTTACATGAGCCGCGTCGTGTTTTTGATGGATAAAATCATGCGAAAATTCGGCCTGTCCGGCAAAAGCGTCGTACCGCTGATTTCCGGGACAGCCTGCGCCATTCCTGCAATCATGGCCACCAGAAACATCGAAAACTGGAAAGAACGCCTGATCACCATCCTCGTCACACCTTTCACCACCTGCTCCGCCAGACTGCCCGTCTACGCCATCATCATCGCGCTGGTCATTCCTGACACACGCCTTTTCGGAATCCTCAACATGCAGGGCCTGACTTTGATGCTGCTTTATCTTATCGGGTTCGGAATGGCTATTTTCTCTGCTTATGTGCTTAATAAAATCCTGAAAATAAAAGGCAAAACATATTTCATTGTCGAAATGCCGAACTACAAATTGCCGCTGCTCAAAAACGTCGCCATCAACGTGATCGAAAAAACCAAGGCCTTCGTGTTCGGCGCCGGAAAAATCATCCTCGCCATCTCAATCGTACTCTGGTTCCTCGCCTCAAACGGCCCCGGCAACGATTTTAGCAATGCCGAAACAATAGTAAAAGAAAGAACCTTAAACAACCCTTTGCCGGCCGCCGAATTCC
>NZ_JANXTI010000061.1 GCF_025352425.1 Flavobacterium sp. | reverse complement strand
TGATAAGTCTGAAATAAAACAACTGTCATTTTTTTGATGCCTTGTTTTGAGAAACGAGAGATTTTAAAAATTAAATAACTGAATAACAATTAGATAAAAAATAAAAATAGTCTTTTTTATTTTTTATCGGACATTAATGTTAAATAATTAAAAAAGCAAAAAAGTTTTCAACACGCAAACGTTTTCGCGGCACATTTAACGTCTGTTTAAAGTGTTTATCCAGATTTTTATATAAATTTAACACTCGAAGTCAAAAGTATAAGCACAAAATTATTTTTTAACCTAAACAAAATGTATGAAACCAATTTACAAAAAGTTGTTATTTTTATTCCTTTTACTCCCTTTTGGTGTGCTGGCTCAGACCACTTTAAGCGGAACTGTTGTTGATAGCAAGTCGAATCAATCACTGCCTGGAGTAAACATAATTGTTCAGGGTGCACAAAACAGCACCACAACAGATTTTTATGGGAAATTTCAATTGGGAGGACTAAAAAGTGGAGACAGGGTGGTCTTTTCTTTTATCGGTTACGACTCTCAAACGGTAAATTTTTCAGGTCAGAAATCTATCAATATTAGCTTGAACGAAAGCGCTAACCAATTGCAGGAAGTTGTGGTTCAGGTGGGTTACGGTACTGTTAAGAAGAAAGATGTTACGGGTTCTATTACAACACTTTCTTCAAAAGAATTCAACAAAGGCTCAAATGTTACGGCAGAAAATCTACTGAATGGTAGAGTAGCTGGTTTAACAATCAACTCAGGAGGAGGTGCTCCAGGTTCGGGAACACAAATTAGAATCAGGGGAGGTTCTTCTCTATTTGCTTCAAATGATCCATTAATTGTTATTGATGGTTTGCCAATTGATTCTAAAACGGGCACTGGTTCTACATCATTTTTGGCATCATTAAATCCTAGTGATATTGAAAGTTTTACCGTTTTAAAAGATGCTTCTGCTTCAGCAATTTACGGGTCTAGAGCTTCTAATGGGGTTATCATCATTACTACAAAAAAAGGCGGAAAGAAATTAGCGGTTGATTATAACTTCCAATATGGGTCAGGTAAATTAATTGATAAAATTGACGTGTTTAGTGCAGACGAATATAGAGCTTTAATAACAGACCTTAGACCTGGTGATGTAGGTATGTTAGGAACAGCGAATACAGACTGGCAGGATGAAATTTACAGAAGAACTGATTTTGTGGACAACAATCTTTCGATAAAAGGAAACTTATTCAACAGAATACCTGCTCGTTTGTCATTTGGAAACACTTATCAGGAAGGGTTGCGATTGACAAATTCATTTACCAGGAATACAGTTTCGACTACCTTAAACCCTAACTTTTTCAGCGATCACCTTAAAATAAGATTGAATGCTACCTATTCCAACGAAAGAAATAGATTTGCTGACGGAGTTGAAGGTTCTGCTTTACGATTTAACCCAACCCAACCAGTTTATGACCTGACTTCTCCTTATGGAGGATACACCGAGTATTACAATCCGGATGGTACAATAAAAATAGGAACAAGAAACCCAGTAGCTCAATTATTACAAACGGAGGACAGAGGTATTAGCAATAGATTTTTTGGAAATTTTGAAGTTGATTATAAATTTCACTTCTTCCCGGCACTTAGAGCTGTTGTTAGTTTAGGATTTGACGAGGCTAATGGAGAAAGAACTAAAAGAATGACTCGGGAAGCAGCATCCGGACCAAGCAACAACAATATTCCTTATGGGAAAAATGAGTATGAAGATAGTACAAGAAGAAATAAATTATTCGATTCATATTTAGTCTATAACAAAACTTTTGGAAAATTAGATTTTGAAGCACAGGCAGGTTATTCTTATCAAATCCGTCAAAGCGAATCGTATGCTTCAGGAAATACTCTTGATCCAAACTTGCCATCAAACTTTCCTGAAACAACTACAGATACAGATAATGTGCTGATAGGTTATATCGGAAGAACTAAATTTGCTTATAATGATACTTATTTGTTAACCTTGACATACAGAAGAGATGGTTCATCAAGATTTCCTGTAGACAACCGTTGGGGTAATTTTCCTTCGGCTGCATTTGCATGGAAGATGAAAGAGGCATTCTTTAAAAGCTCAAAGTCAATTACTGATTTTAAACTTCGTCTTGGATACGGTATAACGGGTCAACAGGAAATTGACGATCCAGAAGCAAGAAACTACTATATTCAGCAGTATTCAACAGGTAGTGGAACGAGTCAGTATACCTTCGGAACTGTATCTTTCCCTATAGGTGTTTCTAAACCGTACAATCCTAATCTAAAATGGGAAGAAACTACAACTTATAATGTAGGTCTGGACATTGGATTGTATGATAGACTTAATTTATCTTTTGATGCTTTTTATAAAATATCTGATGATTTAATTGCTAAAGTAGCGGTGCCTGATGGTGGTAACTTCTCAAATCGAGGATACCAAAACATCGGAAGTTTTTCAACTAAAGGTGTTGAAGCTACTGCAAATTGGCAGGCTGTTAAAAGCACGAATTTCAATTGGGATATTAATTTAAATGGAACTGCTTTCAAAAGAAGAATTGATAAACTTGCATTTGGTGCTGATATCTTATTAGGAGATACTGGAGCAGGAACAGGTGGAACTGCTCAAATTCACAAAGAAGGATATGCTCCAAATTCATTTTATGTGTACAAACAATTGTATGATAATGCCGGAAAACCTATTGAAGGTGCTTATGCTGACATTAATGGAGACGGAATCATTAATGGTGATGATAGATATTTGTATAAAAATCCGGATCCAAAAGTGACTTTTGGTTTTGCCTCAACTATGAATTATAAAAATCTGGATTTTTCATTTAATTTAAGAGCAAGCATTGGTAGTCATATATATAATGCTGTAAACGCAGGAAGAGCTCAATATGATTCGTTGATAAATAATGTTTTGGAAAATGTTCCCACTTCTGTTTTAAGTACTGGTTTTAATACTACATCAGACGTGGTTTTATCAGACATATACATTGAAAATGGCTCTTTCTTAAAAATGGATAATGTGACTTTAGGGTATACTTTCCCTAAATGGTTAGAAGGTAAAGCTTCTTTAAGATTGTATACCGGAGTTCAAAATGTTTTCACTATCACTGAATATTCAGGTTTGGATCCAGAGATAAATAATGATGGTAGAGATAATACCATTTATCCAAGACAACGTACCATTCAAGTTGGTGCTAATGTAAAATTTTTAAAAAAAAACTATGAAAAAATTAAAAATTAATGCATTTTATTTAATAGGTCTGTTCCTCGTACTTAATTCGTGTACAGGAGATCTAGATGTAGTGCCTAAAGATGATGATGTGTTTTTATCTGAAGCCTTTTTTGCTCAACCTGACGCTTACAGACAAGGTTTAGCTGGAGTTTATGGTAATTTGTCATTAACAGGTGCTGGTGATGCCGGTTCTTCTTTCTTAGAAGGAATTGATGCCGGGACAAGTCAATTTAGTAGATGTTTATGGTATCTACAAGACTTAACTACTGACGAAGTTATCTGGAGTTATGAAAATGACCCGGGAACAAAAGAGTTGCAACGTAATATTTGGAATGCAAGCAATCCAATTATTTTGGGTATGTTTAGTAGAACAATGGGTGAAGTAGCTTTCGCCAATGAATTTTTGCGTCAAACAACTCCTGAGAAATTAAGTGGCAGAGGCGTTACTGATGCTGCTTTGTTAGCTGATATTGTAACCTTTAGAAATGAAGTTAGAACACTAAGAGCTTATGCTTATTATAATCTTATGGATTTATATGGAAAAGCCCCTTTAGTTACAGAAGCTGACCCTTTAAATACTACCGGGCCGCAATACGACAGGGCGCAACTGTTTACTTTTATTGAAAGTGAATTAAATGCGGTTTTGCCAAATTTAAAAGCACCTAGAACAAATGAAAACGGAAGGTTAGACCAAGCATTTGCCAGAATGGTATTAGCAAAAATGTATCTAAATGCTGAAGTTTATACAGGCGCAAACCGATATGCTGATTGTATGGACCAATGTTCTCAAATAATTGCTGGTGGATACGCCTTGAAACCTAACTATCTTGATAACTTTAAAGCAGACAATAATACTTCTGAGGAAATGATTTTCACACTTCAATCTGATGGGCAAGTAACTCAAAGTTATGGCGCAACAACCGTAATGGTTAATGGTTCAGTAGGTTCATTAGAAGCTAACGGAGCTTCATTAGGTGTTGGATCCGGTGGTTGGGGAGGTGCTTTACGTTTAAGAAAGCAATTTGTTCAAAAATTCGATGGCTCAGCTTATGATTTTGATGCTAGAAAAACAATTATTGGTGGTGGGGATAGATCTTTAGAAATAAGCGATATTGCTAATAAAGACCAAGGGTATATCTTAACTAAGTTTTCAAATATCAGTTCAACTGGTATACCAGGACTAAACTCTACATTTGTTAACACCGATTTCCCGCTGTTCAGACTTGCTGATGTTTATTTAATGTATGCTGAAGCGCAAATGAGAAGAGATGGGGCAACTAATGGTAGTAGCACTGCAAATGCAAACTCACAATCATTAACCTATATCAATTCATTGAGGGAACGAGCTAATGATGGAAATTTTGCAAACGTTACTGCGTCAGATGTTACCTTACAATTTATCATTGATGAAAGATCGAGAGAATTACATTGGGAAGGACATAGAAGACAAGATCTTATTAGATTTGGTCAATATACAGGAGGAACATATAATTGGGCTTGGAAAGGAAATAGTGCTAATGGAATAGCCATTTCTAATAACCTTAAATTATTCCCTATTCCTGCACAATCATTAGCAGCCAATCCTAATTTAACTCAAAATACAGGATATTAATAAAATAGAAAAATTATGAAAAAAATATCAATTTTAATACAAATGTTCTGCGTTATTTTGGTAATCAGTTCATGTACTGATGACAATGCCAATTTTAAAATTACTGAAACTACACCGGTTGTATTGTCAAATTTAGCAATATCAGACATAGAGCTTGACCAAGTAAACCCGAATAATCCTGCTGTTACTCTAAATTGGACTCCTGCTAATTATGGCCAACAAACCGCTGTGTTTTATAATGTTCAATTAAGCTCAGATGCAGCATTTACAAACCCAGTCTCGGTTACAACCGTTAGTAGTAATAGTGCAACGCTTTCAATTAACCAATTAAATTCTGCTGTTGGTAGTGCCGGTTTACCGCCTTTTCAATGGAATGCTGTATACGCAAGAGTAGTTTCTACGATTGGAACAACGGCTAGTTTGCCAGTTGCATCAAATACAATAACATTTAATGTGTATCCCTATTTTAATTACCCATTTAAAGATTATTATATAGTAGGTAATGCAACAGAACCAGGTTGGAATAACAATAACAATAATCCACCTTTATTTAGAGACGGTTCAAACCCAAATTTATATAGATATGCGGGTTATTTTGATGCGGGAGAATTTAAAGTTTTAGAAGAAAAAGGACTTTGGCAACCGCAGTGGGGAACTAATGGTGGTGGTGGAATTAATGTTAACCCTGGTGGAGGTTCCGATCCTGGGACTTTTCCTAACAATAATTCTGCAATAGCTAGCGCTGGGTATTATACTTTTACGATTAATTATAGTACTAATAGCTTTTTATTTGTACCGTTGTCAACCGCAGGTGCAGTAAATTTTAGCTCAATCACCATTCAAGGAACATCAGCAGCAAGCACTCCAATGATTCAATCGACATTTGATAATCATATTTGGCATAAAAATACTTTGCATTTGACACCCGGTGATTTGAAATTTGTAACAAATACAGGTTCAGTTTGGGGAGGTTCAACTTCTTTTTCAGGAACGGCAACAGTAAATGGTGCAAACATACCGGTAATTGTTGAGGATGATTATGATGTTTGGTTTAATGATTTAACAGGTCATTACATTTTGATACCATTAAATTTATAACCTTTAAAAAAAAGTATAATGAAAATACACATAAAAAAAATCAGTAGTATATTAATACTGTCATTGATGTTTGTCTTAAATTCCTGTGGTACGGATGATAATTTAAAAATTACTTCGCCGGACGCAGCGTTTAAATTAACCGAGCCTGAGATTAATTCAGTATATTTAAATTTCGGACTCCCTCAAAACCCTGCATTAACAGTGGTTTGGAAAGATGATCTAACAGGTAGTTCAAATTATACTATTGAAATGTCCTTGGATGAAGAGTTTACAAATGTTATAAGCCTTGGTAGTACAAGTATCAAAGAATTTACAATTTCTGTCGAAGATTTAAATCAGGCAATTCGAGATGCGGGTGTTCAAAACTTTAAAGATATTTCAATCTTTTTAAGAATAAATTCAGGTAGTGTTTTAAGTAATTCAGTACTTTATTTCGTTACAACATATCCAACTAATCCTCCCGTTATTACCAATCCAGCAAGCGGGACTCCTTTTGTACTATCAATTGCTAACTCAGGCAATACTGTACTTACAGTTAATTGGACGGATATTGTCTTAAATTCAGATTTAAATATTAATGTAGATTATACAGTTGAAGCAGCTTTAGGAGGTTCAAATTTCGCTTCCCCTGTTTCTTTAGGTAGTGTTACCAATATAACTACTTTACCAGTAACTCATGCTACTTTAAATTCTGTAGCATTAGGAATCGGATTAACTCCTGGTGTTGCGGGTAATATTGATTTAAGAATAAAAGCTAGAAATACCAATGAGAGCTCAGACGTTTTAGTTAGAACGTCAAGCACTTTAAGTATTATCGTTACTCCATACAGTGTTACTTTTCCTAATCTATATTTTGTAGGTAGTGCGACTACACCAGGATGGAATAATAATAATAATAATACCCCTGTTTTTAGAAATCAAAACATTCCAAATAATTATGTTTACACTGGTTATTTTAACGCTGGGGCATTCAAATTATTAGAAGTAAGAGGTCAATGGCAACCACAATGGGGAACAAATGACAATACTACTTTGGCTGTAAATACGGGAAGCGGATCCGATCCGGGTACTTTTAATGTTGCAACTGCCGGATATTATACTTATAGTTTCACAACTGCCGGCCAAGGCGGAAGTTTTACAGTAACTCCTTATACTGGCTCAGTGGCAACTACCTATTCAACAATGGGTATTATTGGAGCTGCAACAGCAAATGGTTGGGGAAGTGATACTAATATGACTCAAGATGTTAACAATCCACATCTTTGGTTTATCACTAATGTAGCTCTTACGGCTAATGAAATGAAATTTAGAGCCAATGCGAATTGGTCAACTAATTGGGGTAGTAGTGGAAGTACTCAGGCATATGGAACTGCACTGTTCAACTCTTCTAACAATATCAGTGTTCAAACCGCAGGGACTTATGACATTTGGTTTAATGATTTAGATGGAAGTTATATTTTACTGCCACAATAAAAAAAAATTAAAATAAAAAAAAGGCTATCATTTTTATTTGATAGCCTTTTATATAAATAGAAAATTGATATGAAAAGGAATTATTTTATACTATTAATCTTTATGATGTGTTCTTGTTTGTCTTTCGGACAAGTAACAACATCACCTACTACGGTTCTTGCAGATCAGGCTGCTACAATTACTTTTAACAAAACAGGTACAGGGTTAGCTTCCTACACTGGTGTTATTTATGCTTACATTGGCGTAACGGTAAATGGTGTTAGATTTCAAAACATCAAAGGGAGTCCTGCTTTTAATAGTCCGTTGCATCCGCAAATGACACAAGTTGGAACTTCTTCAAATTACACACTATCTATTTCTCCCGATTTATATACTTATTTTGGAGTTTCCACTAGTAATTCAATTACAGAAATTTGTTTAGTTTTAAGATCAGCAGATGCTACTTTACAAACTTCCCCAGATATTTTTATCCCTGTCGGAGCTTTTCAATACACTTTAGCTGCTCCGGTTTTGAATAGTAACAGCATTATAACAAGTGGCTCCAATTTTACAGTTACTGCCAATAATACTAATGGCCCCGCCACTTACGAATTATTCGTTAATGGCTCTGCTACTGCACAAAATACCGCAACTACTGCTTCCTATTCCTATACAGATACAAATGTTACAATCAATAAAAATTATGTATTAAAAATCACTCAGGGAAATACATTTTTCTTTGCAAAGTTTTCGGTAATTATTAATCCGGGAACAATTTCTTTGGCATTGCCAACCGGAATGGTTGATGGGATTAATTATAATCCTTCAGATCCAACCAAGGCCACTTTGGTAGTGAACTTGCCATTTAAGAGTTTTGTTTACGTCGCCGGTAATTTCAACAACTGGTCGCCAAACACAGCTTATGCCATGAAAAAAGATAATAATTCTGGCTCTACAAAATTTTGGTTAGAGTTGACAGGCTTAACTCCGGGACAATTTTATGCCTACCAGTATTGGATAGGCGATGTCGTTAATCTACCAGCGGGTTCTCCGGCAATTGTTAAAACAGCCGATCCTTATTCTAAATTGGTTTTATCTCCTTTTGATGACCCGGAAATTGTAACTTTAGGAGTTTATCCCGGTTTACCGGTTTATAGTACCATTGCCCCGGGACAAGATAGAGAAGTAACGGTTTTGCAAACAGGACCCTCCGCTTGGTGGAATTATACATGGAGTGCAGCTACAACAAGTTTTGTTAAACCAAAGAAAAAAGACTTAACTATTTATGAAGTTTTAGTTCGTGATTTTGATGCTGATAGAACTTACCAAAATTTGATTAATAGAATCGATTATTTCAAAAACCTTAAAATAAACGCTATCCAGTTAATGCCCGTGATGGAGTTTGAAGGGAATTTGAGCTGGGGTTATAATTCAGCTTATCATATGGCATTGGATAAAAGATACGGTCCGCCGGCAAAGCTGAAGGAGTTTGTGGATTTATGCCATCAAAACGGTATTGCAGTAATACTTGACATTGCATTAAATCACGTTTTTGGCCGTTCACCGTTGGAAAGAATGTGGATGTTAGATACAGATAATGATGGATGGTCCAATAATTCTGGCTTTAAAACTACTACTGAAAATCCATATATCAACCAAACTGCTACTCATGCATATGGTGTGGGAAGTGATATTAACCATTTTAGAACAACAGGCCCTGGTGGAGATGTAATAACTCCTTATATTACCGAGACAATCAGAACCTGGATTCAGGATTACAAAATTGATGGGTTCCGTTGGGATTTAACAAAAGGATTTACAAATAGTTGTACCAGTGGTGATCAAACATGTACCAATAGTTATCTTGCTGACAGAGTGGCTAAATTGAAACAATATGCCGATATACAGTGGAGTTTTGACCCTAATTTTCTAATTATTTTTGAACATCTGGGAACAGGCGGCTCCGCCACTGAAGAAACAGAATGGGCAAATTACCTGCGCTCCGGCGACACTAAGGGAATTATGCAATGGAGAAAAATGAACGATCCTTATGCCAATTTGTTAAAAGGTAATTATGCAGATCTTTCGGGAGTTGCTGATGCTACTACTAACAGATTTGTCGGATATCCGGAAAGCCATGATGAAGAACGAGTAGGTTACAAAGCCTTTAATGAAGCCGGGCAAACTCAAGGAAACTTAGCAAAGGTTCTTCAAAGATTCCCTGCAATGGGTTCAGTATTCCTATTGGTTCCCGGACCAAAAATGATTTGGCATTTTGCAGATTTAGGAAATACCGCTTCCTTATGGACATGTAATAATGGGGTCGTTTCCTATTCGGCACCAGATTGTAAGTTGGATACTAAGCCACAGTTACAATGGGTAAATAACTGGATGGGAGATGCAGCCAGATTAAATATTTATAATAATTGGGCAAAAATGATTGAATTGAAAAAAACAGAAGATGTTTTTGAAAATGGACAATTTGCATGGAATTTAAGCGCTACCGGAAGCCCAAGATTAGATGTTTGGACAAGTACAATACAAACAGCTGCTTTAAGCTACGTTTTTGTCAGAACCAATTTTTCAGATAATACATTAAATATTGCAGCGGGATTTCCGTTTACCGGAACGTGGTATAACTTAATGGATAATTCAACCTTAAATGTTACCGATACCAATATGAACCTTTCAATTGAATCAGGAGGATATAGAGTATATGGTAATAAAGCGGCAACCTTGAGTTCTCCCATTTTTAATACTGTAGCCAATTTAAATTTGTTTCCCAATCCGACTTCGGGTTTATTTACAATAAACGCAGAGGTTTCAAAGGTTCAGGTATATACAATCACAGGTCAGCTAGTTAAAACTTTTGATACTATTCCTTCCGAAAATTATCAATTTGATGTAAACGATTTAAGTAATGGCGTTTATCTGGTAAAAGCTATTGATAACAACAATAGTTCACAAACAATGAAATTAATTAAACAATAAAATTAGAGTTAATAGATAATTTTGAGAGCAAGCCACATTTTATATGTGGCTTGCTTCTTTTATAAATAAAATTAAAATCAACATGCGAATAACTATATTTGTTGCTGAATAATTCACTTATTTTTACCATGAATAATGCAGTTGCAGGATTTTCAAAACTAACGAAAGAAGAAAAGATCAATTGGATTGCCAATGAATATTTTGCAAGCCCAACGGAAGCCATTGCGACGATAAAACAATATTGGAACAACGATACCAAACTACAGCAATTGCACGATGAGTTTGTAGAAAATACGATTTCTAATTTCTATTTACCTATGGGAATTGCTCCCAATTTTTTAATCAATGGGAAATATTATTCGGTGCCAATGGTTATTGAGGAAAGTTCGGTTGTAGCGGCGGCTGCTAAATCGGCTAAGTTTTGGAGTACGCGTGGCGGATTTAAAACGACTGTTTTAAACACCGAAAAAATAGGGCAAGTGCATTTTCTTTTTAATGGAGATTCAAATAAACTTCAGAAGTTCTTCAATACGATAAAAGAGGATTTAATTGCGTCTACTGAAAGTATTACCGCAAACATGCAAAAGCGTGGTGGTGGAATCACATCTTTAGAACTTCGAAATAAAACCACCGAATTAGAAAATTACTTTCAGCTTCATGTCACTTTTGAAACCAAAGACAGCATGGGCGCTAATTTCATCAATTCGTGTTTGGAACAATTGGCTAAAACGCTAAAAGAAGCAGCACAAAGTCATTCTGACTTTAATGAAACTGAAAAGAATCTCACGGTTGTAATGAGTATTCTTTCTAATTATGTCCCGAATTGTATTGTTCGCGCAGAAGTTTCTTGCAGCGTTGAAGAATTAGCTGAGAAGAAAATAGAAAACCCTCAACTGTTTGCTGAAAAATTGATGCAGGCCGTTCGCATAGCTGAGATTGAACCTTTTCGCGCCGTTACACATAACAAAGGAATAATGAATGGCGTAGATGCGGTGGTTTTAGCAACCGGAAATGATTTTCGTGCTGTAGAAGCGGGAGTACATGCATATGCATCAAGAAATGGCAGATATACCAGCTTATCCCATGCCAAAATAGAAAACGGAATATTTACCTTTTGGATTGAAATTCCATTAGCATTAGGAACCGTTGGCGGTTTAACGTCGTTGCATCCATTGGTAAAAATTGCTTTGGAAATTCTGGGAAAACCATCGGCACATGAGTTGATGATGATAGTTGCCGTAACAGGCTTGGCGCAAAATTTTGCAGCGCTACGTTCTTTAACTACCACCGGAATTCAGGAAGGGCATATGAAAATGCATATCAATAATATTCTTAATCAGTTTCAAACCACCTCCGAAGAACGTAAAGTTATTAAAAGTTATTTTGAAAAAAATTCCATCTCACATTCAGCTGTTGTGTCATTTATAGAAAATCTAAGAAAATAAAATAACCCTGAAAGGGTTTTGAATCCTTTAAGGGTTTATAAAGATGAAAAAAACTTTTTACAGTAACGGAAAACTACTCATCACCGGGGAATATTTGGTGCTTGATGGCGCCAAAGCTTTTGCATTACCTACTAAGTTTGGTCAAAGTTTAATGATGGAAGAATCAGAAGGGCAGCTGATTCATTGGAAGAGTTTTGACAGCGATGGAAGTATTTGGTTTGAGGACGCTATTCCATTTTCATCCATTATGAGAAAAGAGCGTTTTGATGATGCCAAGAATATCAAGAATACTTTAATAGAAATTTTGCACGAAGCCTATCTGATAAATTCTGATTACATAACTTCTTCAAAAGGATATGCAATAAAAACCGAACTGACTTTTCCAAAATTTTGGGGCTTGGGCACATCGTCTACCTTAATCAATAATATTGCGCAGTGGCTGCAAATTGACGCATTTGAGCTATTGAAAAGAAGTTTCGGTGGAAGTGGCTATGATATTGCCTGCGCTCAAAATAACAGCCCAATACTGTATCAATTGGCCAACGAAAAACCACTGATCGAAAAAGTAAACTTCAAGCCTAATTTTACAGACAAAATCTTTTTTATTTACCTCAATAAAAAACAAAACAGCAAAGCAGCAATTGCATCTTATTATGGTAAACGTAGTAATATCCAGCAGGCAATCGCAACTATTGACTCCATTACAAAAACTGTAACCGAAGCGGCAACTCTAAAAGAATTTGGCACAGCATTACAAGATCACGAAATTGAAATGAGCAATATTTTGGAACTCAAAACAGTTAAAGAAGTTTTGTTTCCCGATTTTGATGGCGTGATAAAAAGTTTGGGTGCCTGGGGAGGCGATTTTGTAATGAGTATTTCTAAAGAAAATCCAGTGAATTATTTCAGATCTAAAGGCTTTGAAATTGTGGTTGCTTATAATGAAATGATACTCTAAAAAAAACCGCCTCGTCAATAACGAGGCGGTTTTTTTTTAATTTAGATTGCTAATTAATAAAAATCAGCTCTGTTATCTACAATATCAGCATCGTCTTTCAACGCTTGCATAAACCTTCCGGAGTTTCCAACAGCCTGTTGTTTTACTTTAGCAATAAAATCATCAAATTTTTTGATAGCTGGCGCTTTAGTGACAACTTTAGTAGCAATTACATATACTCCGGAATTTCCGTCAATTGGTTTTGAAACCTGACCCGCCTTAGATGAAAAAGCCATTCCTACTACTTTTGGTTCAAAACCCGCCCCGGGAACATTGGCATTTTCAATAGTTAAATCCACCGCGTTCATAACAGTAACTTTATTAGCCGCTGCAATTGCTGCCAAAGAAGCGCCTTTCATTTTTGCTTCTATTTTAGCTGCTTTCTTTTTGTTTTTCAGGATTGACTCCACTTGCGGCCTTGCTTCTTCAACTGACATTAATCCTTTTGGAGCAATGCTTTTTAATTTGGCAATAACATGACCAACATTTACAATTTCGAATCGTTTCACACTGCCAATTTTGGTATCGCCCTCAAAAGCCCATTTTACTATTTGTCTTTGATTGGTCAATGAGCCAAAACTTTCATCGATTGCTTTTACTCTTACCGGAGGACTTGTAGTCAATCTTGCTTCTTTTACCAATGCAACGAAATCTTTATTAGCCGCATCCATTTCAAATTTGGTTGCTTGTGTATAAATTTTATCATTGGTAGCTTCTGACGGCTCAATTTTTTGGGCAATGGTTGCCAATTTAACGGCATCTTGTTTATCCGTTACCTGGATGATATGGTAACCAAATTCTGTTTCTACCAAACCAATTTTTCCAATCGGATTACTGAAAGCAAAATCATTAAACGGTTTTACCATTTGTCCGGGAGCGAAATATCCTAAATCGCCACCTTGCTGTGCAGAGGAATCATCAGAGTTTGACATGGCCAACATCATGAACATTCCAGGATTTGCCTGTGCTTGCGCTAACAAACCTTCTGCTTTAGCTTTAGCCTGTTCTTTCGTTCTTTTTTCTTTTTTGTTTGGAACTTTTGTCCCTTCCCAACTGATTAAGATATGGCTCGCTTTTACTTTCGCTCCAGCCTTTCTACCTAATCCTTTTGAAAGACAATAATAGTTACCGCGCATGTATGGCCCGTAAATTTCTCCTGCAGGCAAATTGAATAATTGCTCAGCATGTTCCGCTGGTAAATCTTGTTTTGAAATATAAGTTGAGTCAAACGGGGTATCTGAATTTGCATTTACAAAGTCGGCGTTGTCAGTTACTGATTTAAATCCTTGAATCGTATCATTTTTACCGGTTTCTTTATTGTAACGCACACTTGGTAACAATAATGCGTCAACATTTTTCTTGATTTCCGCTTCGTCAGTAGCCGATGGTTTTTCTGCTATTAAAACATAATCCAATTCCCGGGATTCTTCCGATTTGAATTTTTTCTCTTTCGTTTTCATGTAATTCGTGATTTCCTCATCGGTCACTTTTACGTCGCTGTCTTTTATCGAAGAGAAAGGAACCATTACATAATCAAAACTCACTTTGTTAGATTCTGATTCGTATTTGAATTTTCCTTCAGTTTGTGTGGTATACATTCCGCCTTTTATCAAAGAGTTGTAGATATCATACTTCGCTCTTAATTCTGCGTTTTTTTCCTGCTCACTCAGCATTTGCATTCCATTTGGAACTTGTTTGAAATAATCCTTAAACTTGTTTAAGTCAAATTTTCCGGCTGCATTTAAAAACATTTGGTTTGAACCAATATTTGGGTCAGCTTTGAATGCTTCAACAATGTGTTTCTCGCCAACGCGAATACCTAATTTTTCAAATTCAGCATTAAGCAACGCAACTTGAACTTCCTGATTCCAAACCTGGTTAGAGGCTTGCATTGAAGTCATGTTTTGACCTTGAGAATTCTTTTCTGTGTTTGCTACTTTTATTCGAAACTCATCGAAAGAAATATCTTTTCCATTTACGCTTCCTACGTCTTTAGACACACTTTTGAAACCTTTTGTAAACAAATCTTGTACAACAAAAGCCAATAAAGCAAAACCTATCGCTAATAAAAGTAAGCCCGAACGTTTTCTGATTTTTGATAAAACTGCCATTTCTATTTTTGTTAATTTTTAATTCAATTTGCGAAAATACAATTATATGTGAAATAATAATACTCACACAGTTATAATTTCATCAATTTTTTGTTTTTTTTTACAGAAATTAATCCAATAAGGTCATTTTTACTAATTCGATTTTCTTATTCGTCGCTCCTTCGATGACAAACACAAAATTTCCAATGGTTATCTGAGTTCCTTTTTGCGGAATTTCTTTGCAAAAATCGACAATAAATCCGCCTAGGGTTTCATAAGAATCTCCCTCAGGAATATTGAATTTATAGGTCTCATTTAAATATTCAACATCCAGGCGCGATGAAAATACAAAGTTTGAATCATCTACTTTATTTTCTATTAATTCTTCTTCCGAATCGTGTTCGTCTTCAATTTCCCCAAATAGTTCTTCCACTATATCTTCGGTTGTCACAATACCCGACGTTCCACCATATTCGTCTAAAACTACTGCAACACTTTTTCGTTTTTTGGTCAACAAATCCATAGCGTCTTTTATCAAAATTGTTTCGGGAACAAACTCTACCGAAGTCATAATTGATTTGATGTTTCGTGGTTTTTTGAATAGCTCAAACGAATGAACATAGCCAACAATATCGTCAAGGGTATCAATGTAAACCAGTATTTTTGAATAACCTGTGTTTATAAAAAGTTCTCTCAAATCAACCACAGAACTGTATAAATCAACAGCAACAAGTTCTGTTCTTGGGGTCATAATTTCCCTGGCTTTTACCCCTGAAAACTCTAAGGCATTTTGAAAGATCTGTATTTCAGAGTCAACGGTTTCGTGATCCTGAACGGCATTCATTTGTTCCGAAATAAAATTTCCCAATTCCACTTTACTAAATGATAAATTGATCTGATCGCCTTCGGTTTTGAAAAACTTTCGCAACACAAAATCGGAAATCCAAATCAAAAAAGAAGAAATGTAGTAAAAGAGTTTGTAGAAAAAATAAGCAGGCAGCGCAAAGAATTTAATAAAGGTATTGGCATAGATTTGAAAAAACACCTTGGGCAAAAACTCGGAAGTCATTAAAACGATGAGCGTTGAAATTGTAGTTTGCAATAATAAATTCGAAAAATCACTAAATTCACATCCAATCCTTACAAACCAGCGCATCAACAAATCGCCCATAAAAAAACCGTAAACAACCATAGAAATATTGTTGCCCACAAGCATGGTGGCAATAAATTTGGATGGTTTTTGGGTAAGTTTGGTCAGGATTTTTGAAATAAAATCGTCTTGCTTTTTTTCAATTTCAAGATAAATTTTGTTGGAAGAAACAAAAGCGATTTCCATTCCAGAGAAAAAAGCGGAAAGTATCAAGCATAGAATGATTATTCCGATTTCCATGAATTAGGTTTTTTTATTGTGATCGTCAAACTTTTTGGCGAACTTTCTTCTGAAGAAAAACAGAAAGATACAAACAGCAGCAAATATTCCGCTGATAGTAAAGTTTTCGTTCGATTGCCATTTTACAAAAGCATCAATACTAAAAAGGATTCCGGCAAGTAAATAGGCATATTGGGTAAATCTTAAATAGTTCATAGTTATTCTGATGATTGGATTTCTCCGGATATTTTTTGGGAGTTAACTTTTTTGAAATCTTTACTAAAATCAATTCCTTCGCCAGTCGAAACTCCTTTTGGAGAAGTAAATTTAAACTTTTTTTCGGTGAAAAACCATTCATTTTTCTGGTCATAATACAATTGCTCTGTTTCGAGCAATTCACCATTTTGATTGGAGATTTTTACGTTGTTCTGCAAATCAATAAGATTAGTATCCTTATGCGATACAGCATACTTAGCGTCAATATAGGTTTCCTTTCCGTTTTTATCGAATAAAGTTAGATGGATTCCTTTCGGGAATTCGGTAAACGGAAATTCAACTGTGGCATAATCGAGCATTTTCGGACTTACCAAATTGGCAGTTATTCTTCCGGAATCCGTGTATTTTAGGTTGATGCCATCCGCATCACCGCTTGGTGAAAATTCAGCAAAACCCATTTTTTGAACATCACGGAAGTTGCTTTCACAACCAATTAAAAGGAAACAAAAAAAGATTGATAAAATAAAAGGGACACTATTTCTAGTTGGATGCACCATTATTTGGAAGGGAAAATAATGGTTTCATTAATCCAACAACCAATAGTTAACGATTTACCATTCATTTTTGCTTTGGAAATTTCGGTTGGTGTTGCCGATTGCGCCTCGAAATCTTTTGCCATTTTATCGGAAGTTGGTTTTAATCTTGGCTCGGCAATTCCTGCTTTTTCGGCAGTTTGAATCGCCAAATAATATACTGCTTTCTTTTCAAAATCGGTTTTACCGCAATCTTTAGCACCGTTAGCATAAAGTTGTGCCAAAAACAAATAAGCTTTTCCCATTTTTGGATCAGAATTCAATGCTTTGTTTAGGCATTCTTTTGATTTTGGAAAATCGGCGGCAAGTAAACCCGTAGCAAGTGTGTAATATATTTTGGCCTTTTCTGTTGGGTTTGTTTGTAATTCCGCAGATTCATTATAAAACTTGGTTGCTTCGGTAAATTTTCTTTGCTTAAGATTTCCCAACGCCATGAAGTAAGCTGATTGTGCTGTTGCTTTTGCAGAATAAAGCTTTTCAGCCAAGGTAAGAAAGATTGGTTTGTCGCTGCATTTTGAGGAAAGACTGATTAAAGCAGAAGTAACCCAATCAGTATTTTCTTGATTGGCAGCATAATTTTTTGTGTAAAAAGCATCTAGATTTTCACAAGTTGCCAAATCTTTTATCAATTTATCAATAGCATTTTTAGCTGTTTTATAATCCTTTTTTTCTGGTTTGGAGGATTGCAATTGGATAAGTAACGAGTTAACTAATGTATATTTTTCTAGAACTGAATTGGAGGTTATTTTTTTGTCGCCACTGTTGAATCTTTCAGCATACATGCTAAAATAAGTATAGACAGCATTGGCATCAGTTACATTTTTTGAAGCTTTGGTAAAACCGCTATCCAATAAATTAAAAATTTCTTCTTTGGTATCAATTTTATTGGCAACCAGAATCATTGCTTTAGTTACTTCAAAATCCGGAATTGAAAGCGGATAATTTTTATTGTATTGGTCATACAATTTCAGGACATCGCGTACTAACTTTTCTTTTTCTTCAGCGGAAGCTGCATTGTCAATTTTGTATTGAAGGATTTGAATTCCGTCAGTATAAATGGCTTCGTTTTCCTTTTGGCAATTTTTTCTAACGTCACTCCACGGACCAAAAGCCTCAGTTATTTTTTTTTCTTTAAGAAGTTCTTGATATTCCGTTATTTTTGAAGCACAATCAAACTTTTGAGCATAACTACTATTTGTAATAAACAAAACGCTAAGTATAAAAATAATTGCCTTCATAATATAACAGTTTTAGTCAAATTTACGTTTCACAAACCATTTATCGCTTAGAGATAAACCTATACTAATGTTTACATAGTTTTCCTCTACTAAGTTATAATATCGTGTGCCTCTTTTACCTATTTCAAGTCCAATATTTATGTTTGTAAAGGTACCACTTAATGGCATTCCTAAACCAATATTTGCAGCAAAATCATTAATCGATTTATCTGGATAACCAGGTTTTTGAATTACCAAACCTGTATTTTCATAACGCAGTCCACCGCGATACACCACTTTCTTATAGTAATTAGAATACGAGTTATAATTAGGTATAAAAAATCCCCCTAAACTATAACGAACAGCGTTTTCAAAAGTCGCACCTTTAATATCTTTAAAACGATTAGACATTACGCTGTTGTGTAAAAAAGTAATTTCTCCACCAATTAACCATTTTTTTACTTCGCCAAAGCCTGAGCCAAAGCTTAATTTTGACGGAAGTTTTATTTTAGTATCATCAACTGGTATGTTTTGTTGTTCAATTACTTGTACTGCACTAGTGCTTAAAAGTTGAACGACTTCGATTTTACGTGTATTTCCTAATGTCAATTCTGCCTCTGGAGTATATGCCAAACTACTAAAGAAAGAATATTTCGAGTTCACTTTTGTCTGGTAGGTAATGCCTAAGTCAAAATTAACACCTCTTAAATCAGAAGTGTTATTTTCCCTTGATCCGTATTGAATAAGTGGATATGTCTGGTAAATTAGATTATTGGTTTCTATTGTTCCAAAATTATATTGAACATCGGCACCAATATTTATTTTCTTGGTAAGATGATATCCAAGACCTAAAAAAACCTTATTTACACCACCAATTCCTGTATATTTTGAATATTTAACTTCTGTAATTTCGAGTGGTGTTACCTCAGTGTTTATTTTATAAATGTTTTTTTGGATTTTGTATCCAACGGAAGAATAAGGAATAAGTCCAAAACCGATTCCGATTTTACCAACAGGAATTCCAACGGCCAAATAATCTAATGAAGTTCTTCGTGATTTCGCTTCTTGACTTTCTGTGTTAGCTTTGGTATTAGCATAAGTTCCGCCAAGCGCAAAAGTGGTCAGTTTCAAACTTGCCAATTGTGCAGGATTTTGAATATTGATGTGGATACTATCGGGAAAAACTGAAATACTTCCCATGGAACGGTTTTCAACAGTTCCTTTAAATTTTATATCGCCAATTCCGTAAAAAGAATAAGGAGAAGATGTTCCTTCTTGAGCAAAAATTGCCAATGAAAAAAGTAAACTGATGCTTACTATAATTTTTTTAATCATTTTTGATTGTATTGAAATGTTTGGTTCAGGCTTTCCAATAGGAAATTTGAATTGGCAAATATGGTATTTTTTAATTGTATAGCCAAAAATTCTGTATCGCCACCCGTTAAAATTATGATAAATTTAGCGTATTGTGTTTTGTACAGATTTATAAACCCATCGATTTCGCTGGCAACACCGTTAATAACACCAGAATGGATAGATTCATGCGTAGTATTTCCAATAAAATTTTCAGGTTCTTTTTTTGTTAACAATGGTAGTTTGGCTGTATAATCATTCAATGACTGATAACGCAAACGAATCCCCGGAGAAATTGCCCCTCCCAGATAGTTATCATTCGCATCAATAAAATCATAGGTTATACAGGTTCCGGCATCTATCACCAATCTGTTTTGATTAGGAAATCGGAGCACAGCACCCGAAGCCAATACCATTCTATCGACTCCAAGGGTAGTGGGAGTAGTATATAAATTAGTAAAAGGAAATTTGCTTTCGTGGGTTATGAAATAAATTTCCGCTTTGCTTTCGAAAGACAAAAACAATTCTTTTTCTACGTTTCCTACCGAAGCCACGACAATTTTTTTGATTCTCTGAAACTTATTCAAGATATAATTTGTCTCTGTCAGAAGCACATCTTTTGTAAAAACAAAAAACTCCACAAGTGTATTTTGTTCAAAGACAGCGGCTTTAATTCTTGTGTTTCCAACATCAATAGTTAAAAGCATAGCGTTGTTTTAAGGGTTCAAAGTTACGAATAGTTTTTTTTTAGTATTTGTTTTGGATAAATTAAAAATCGTACTATATTTGCACCCGCTACAACGCAAGGTACCTTAGCTCAGTTGGTAGAGCAATGGACTGAAAATCCATGTGTCCCTGGTTCGATTCCTGGAGGTACCACAAACATAAAATCTCTAACAGTTTGTTTGTCAAACAGTTAGAGATTTTTCTTTTTCAAAGTGTAAAACATTGTGTAAAACAATATTGCATTAATCTTATTTCTCAAATCTATTTAACATCACGACCAACTGTATATAAATGTATGTATTTGTATAAACAACTATATACATTCGTGCTAATTATACTGGATGGAAAAAACGGTCAAATTGACCACCTAATTCCAGTGTAAATTGACCACCAGTTTCGGAGCAAACTGACCACTACTTTCCAGTTCAAATTGACCACCCGATTTCGGTGCAAATTGACCA
>NZ_JANXTI010000041.1 GCF_025352425.1 Flavobacterium sp. | reverse complement strand
TCTAAAACTCTTAAATAATTTTTAACTATATTTGACATGAATATTGGTTTGTTTTGCGACTTCAAGATACTGAATTTCAGTATCTTGACCAATATTTAATCAATTTATTTTTACTTTAAATAATTACACCCAACGGGTTACATAGTTATTAATTTAACACGTTGGGTGAAATTAGTTTTTATAATCAATTTATAGTAGTTTGACACACTGAGCTGTACAAGTACTATAATTAGAATCATTTCCGAGAATTGTGGTATAGAAATCTTCTTTTGTAGAGTTATCACTTGCGTAAAAAGTAGTAGCATTAATTTTGGCGCAAAACAAGACAACAACGCACAAAAATAGATTATTGTACCTCTTCTGCTTTATAAAGTAATATAGTAAAACTTTGCTCAATCTATCATATGTTAAAAATATCATAAATCAAATGTAATTAATTGATTATGAAAAATCGAAATTTTACTCGTAAATTTTATTTATAAAGTGTGCGAATTGGTAAAAAAATCCCTTTAAAATCAATAATTTAACAATTCCTCCGAAGGGTATTTAAAATCTTTTTGGTTGGTACATTTTTAACTAAAATATGAATTGTGTTCTTTATAGATTTTTTAAGTAGTATATCGACAAAAATTTAAATTTCGCAGTCGCTTTTGTAAGTTTGCTCACCACAAATCTATTCTGTCACGATTTACGTAACTAATTTATATGAAAAAATTTTTACCATTCATTTCTTTGTTTTTATCTTTAGGTTTAAACGCCCAGTGTACGATTTCGGGTACAGCAGTAAATGCAAGTACATTAACCTGCAGTACGTTTAGTGGTTGTACAATTGTGTATGTTGGAGATGGAACTTCTGCCACAACACTGAATATGAATGCAAATTTAAATCTCACTTGCCTGGGAGCTATTCAATTCATAATTAGAAACAATGCTTCAATCGATTTTTCTCCCGGTAACAATAGGTTAACACTTGGAGATGGGTCATCAATGACTATTGAATCCGGAGGAAATTTTGTCGGTGGCTCATGTAATGCATCCGAACTAATTTACATTGGTACTAATTTATTAGCCAGTTGTAATGGAGGAGCAGGAGCAGACTTGAGTTTTACAGATCTAATAAATTTGGGAGGAACAGGTAGTTTGACTTCTAATTCGCCCGTTTGTACTAATAATACCATCAATCTTTTAGCTACACCACCACCAAATGGAACTTATACCTATTCTTTTTTTGGAACTGGCCTTCCCGTAGCAGGAACTACATATTCCAGTAGTCCAAGTTATAACGTAACAGCTTCTGGTACTGCAGGTTCATATGTTTATCAAGTTAATATGAAATCATCCCTCTCAGGAAACCCGATTGCTGTGGCAGAAATTACGGTAGTTGTTAATTCCGGTTTGGCTACTACAACACCTGTTGTTTCGGTTACCCAACCGACGTGTACTACTGCAACAGGGACAATAACCATAAATTCCCCCACGGGTACAGGAATAACTTATAGTATAAATGGTTTAACGTATACAAATACTACAGGTATTTTTAGTTTGGTATCTTCAGGAACTTATAGCGTTACTGCCAAAAATTCATCAGGATGTATTTCTTCGTCAACAAATGTCACTGTAAATGCACAAACAAATACCTGGAACGGTACATCTTGGTCAACAGGTTTCCCACCAACAAGTGGGCAAAAAATTGTTTTTACCAATGCGTTTTCATCATCATCTGATTTGAGCGGTTGTTCCTGCCAAGTCAGTTCAGCTAATGTGGTAATAAATTCCGGGCATACTTTAATGGTAACTAATGATGTAAAAATTGTAGGTGGTGGAACATTAACCTTTGAAGATGGTGCGAGTTTAGTTCAAACAAATGATGCTGCTGTAAACAGCGGATACATTACCTTTAAAAGAAAAACTACTGCTCTCAAACAATATATTATACCTATTGGTCATCACCAGTAGTTTCAGCTACTTTAAGCCAATTGGCAACAAATTCATTATTCTATAAATTTAACCCCGCAATTAATAATTGGGTTAACCAACCAGGAGCAACAACCATGACACAAGGTGTTGGTTACATCGGAAGAGCTCCAAGCGGAACTTACAGCCCAACAAAAATTGTAGAAACCAGTTTTGTTGGTGTTCCAAGTAATGGGGTTATTAATACTTCAATTGTTAAAAGTACGGGTACTTATAGTTTGATAGGTAACCCGTATCCATCTGCCATTGATGTTGATTTATTTATAGCAGCAAATACAAGTGTTACTAATGGGACGGTTTATTTTTGGACGCATAACACGGCAATCACGAATAATGTTTACACCGCCAATGATTATGCAAAATATAACTTTACCGGAGCGGTGAGAACGTCAACTTCTGCAATTACTGGTGGCGCATTGCCTACTGGAAAAATTGCAGCAGGACAAGGCTTCTTCATTGAAGCTAAATCAAGTTCGGCCAATGGAACATATTCTGCTACTTTTAATAATGCAATGAGAATTTCGGCTAACAATACTCAGTTTTTCAAAAATAATGCCTCAACGAATGCCGTAAATTCTATCTCTCAAGCATTGGAAAGACATCGTGTTTGGCTTTCATTAAGAAGTTCTTTGGGATCATACAACCAAATGTTATTGGGCTATGTTCAAGGAGCAACGAATGATTTCGATTCGTTATTTGATGGTAAAACGCTTGCTGGTGGTAACTCTGTTTCTATTTACACAAGGGCTGGAGCAGATCAGTTAGCTATACAGGGCAAAAGTTTGCCATTCTCCGAAGCAGATGTAATTCCTATTGGTTACAGCACTACATTAAATGGGGAATTAAGCATCAATCTAGATGATTTTGATGGATTATTTACCAATCAAAATGTATATTTATTAGATAAAACCGCAAATATATTACACGATTTAAAGGCAATGCCTTATACTTTTATTACAACTAATGGTAATTTTGAACAACGTTTCGAATTGCGATTCATTAATCAAACATTGGGTATCACGATTCCAACAATAACAGATAATGATATAAAAATCATTACTACAAATCATCAACTTGAAGTGATATCTCCAGCAATGGCAATTACAAACATACAAGTATTCGATATCCTGGGTAAATTGTTATTTACTCAAAATGATCTAAACACAAATTTATTTCAAACAAATTCGTTACTAATTGCTCCCCAAATACTATTGGTAAAAGTAACTTTGGAGAACCAGCAAAGCTTTACGAAAAAAACTTTAATCAAATAAAGGTTAAACAGAAATATATTTTCTCTTCACCTTCATAAAAAAGCCTACCATTTTGGGTAGGCTAATGTTTTATCCTGATTTACTATTTTTTCGCCAATCCCGCCGCTTTCATTACATCTTCTTTGTTAAGACCTGTCGTGTTTATATCAGGATCACCATTTCCTTTAGGGGTAAAAGTTAACCCTTGCATGTATTGTGGATTTCCTCCATTCATTTTTTCTTTTACAATATCTCCATAGGCTTTCCGTGCTTCCTCAACCGATTTTTTGCCTGTTAATATATCATTTGCAAGGTTGAGTGCCAAAAAATTGTTAGCTTCTTTATCACAACGTGCACTCATGAGTCCTTGAGTTCGATCTACAATAATACTTCCATCAAATTTTGCTAAATCATCAAATTTTCCTATCGGTACTTCGTAACGAATTGTTGTTTTCATCATATCAGTATGTTCGATAGGAAAGCTATGTTTAGTTTCCTGTTTATCAATATAAATCATTTTCCACGGACCTTTATCTTTCCATCCAAGCATTTCCGGACCAAAAGCATCAGGCTTACCATATTTCTTCATTATTTCCATAGCTGCCATCCTTGAAGCTTCAGGCCATGTACTAAGGTTAGGCATCATTTTTCCCATGTTTGGTTTTCCTGTGTGCTTTTTTCCCATGTCAGATTTATTTTGCCCGCAAACGGTAATTCCGCACATAGCAAAACTTAGCACTAGTAATTGTAATTTTTTCATAATATTATAATTTAAATTAGTAAACATTTAAAGCTACCATCCACTGTTAGCTTTTAGTTATATGATTTGACTAAGAGATTAACCCGTTGGGTGTAATTAAATAATTTGATTTTTAATATTGTTTATTGGTCTATCAAATATGAATTTATTGATATATTGAACCAAAGTTAATGCTGTTATTTTAGCTAAAATTCTTGTTTTAAATCCTTCAAAAGATTT
>NZ_JANXTI010000040.1 GCF_025352425.1 Flavobacterium sp. | reverse complement strand
GTATGACGAATGATTCCATCTTTAAAAATGGCTAAATCTGTTGTTCCGCCACCAATGTCAATTAAGGCAACTCCGGCTTCCTTTTCTTCCTGACTCAAAACAGCATCAGCCGAAGCCAATGGCTCCAATGTCAATCCGGATAATTCGATTCCGGAACTTTGGATACATCTACCAACATTTCTGATAGATGACGCCTGGCCAACTACAACGTGAAAACTTGCTTCCAATCTTCCGCCGTACATTCCGATTGGTTCCTTGATTTCTGACTGGCCATCGATCTTAAATTCCTGTGGTAATACGTGAATAATTTCTTCTCCGGGAAGCATTGCTAGTTTATTTACCTGGTCAATCAGTAACTGAATATCTCTTCCGCTGATTACTTCTTCAGGGTTTGTTCTGATTACATAATCTGTGTGCTGAATACTTCGAATGTGTTGTCCGGCTATACCAACAACCACATCGTTTATTTTATATCCTGAATTTGCTTCTGCCTCTATAACTGCCTGCTGGATAGACTGGATGGTTTGCGTAATATTGTTCACAACACCGCGAGCTACACCAAGACTTTTGGATTTTCCAACACCCAAAATTTCTAATTTTCCATACTCATTCTTCTTGCCTATCATGGCAACAATCTTGGTTGTTCCAATGTCTAAACCTACTGCAATATTCTCTTTTTCCATAATCATCTATTTAATGCAAACCACTTGCTTAGTAAACTTCAGGTTAATCCTTTTGTATTTATTCAAAGTGCTATCTGAAATTGCCTTCTGAAAAAATGCTTTATAATTCTTAAATTTCTTTTCGATGTTAATAGTCCGTCCGAAATCGATTTGAAAATCATAATTCCTGTTCGCCATAATCAAGCTACCGTTAGGCAAAACCTGCACACCGATGATGTTTTTTTTCAAAAACTCATCTTCATTTATCATCCTTAAAACTTCAGATAATTTTTTCTTTTTTACTACCGCAATTTTTCCCGATAATAGCGGCACTCTGGCTGTGTAATTCTCCAATAATGGCATCCTATTTCCCTCATAATCAATATAAAAAGAACCCGTTTCATTGAACACTCTTCCAACTGGTGTTTTTTGTTTTACTACTGCTTTTAAAACTCCATCAACACTGACAAAAACATCCGCTTTCTGGATCATCTGCTGCTTATTGATTGACAGTTCCAATTTCTTCAAATCTAAATCAACTTTATTGATTGTTTTTAAATACTGATTTTTTTCTATTAACAATTTATTAACCATTTCTTCTTTAAGAAAAAGGGTGTTTTTGCCTACAAATACAACCTCTGTTTTCTTTATTTTTCGATGCTCATTTCTATAGGAAGTGAAGGAATACAGGAAGATTACCAATGAAATCATTAGTACAAGTCGGATGTTTGTCCAATTAAAGATTTTCATAATAATGCCTGTTTAATGTTAGGAACTAATTCGCCAATATCTCCCGCTCCGATTGATACAATTATTTTAGCTTTACTTTCTAAAATTGCCGGAATTAAATCCGATTTTGAAATCAGTTTTTTGTTTTGATTTTCAATTTTTGAAAGGAGCCATGCGGATGTAATTCCCTCCATCTGTAATTCGCGCGCCGGATAAATATCTAACAAGAGAATCTCATCAAACTGCGACAAACTTGTAGCAAAATTATCGGCAAAATCTTTAGTTCTGCTGAATAAATGCGGCTGGAAAATCGCCAACACTTTTTCATTCGGATACAATTCACGAACAGCTTGATGCACCGCATTAATTTCTGTTGGATGATGTGCATAATCATCGATGTAAACCAATTTATCAGATTTAATCTGATAGGAAAACCGGCGTTGGATTCCTTTAAATGAAGCCAAGGCTTTAGCGATGGAATTGGTCGGGGTGCCAAACGTTTTTGCCATTGCTAAAGCCATTAAGGCATTCATTAAATTGTGTCTTCCGGGTAAACCGAACTGTATGTTTTCAATTGTTTCTGATGGCGTTTGTACATCAAAAACATAATAACCATTTTCAATCCTGACATTGAAAGCTTTGAAAGTGGCTTCTTCGTCAATGCCCACGGTTAATCCTTCCAGAGGCAAACCTTTAGGCACGAATAAACTCTTTTTATCTTCTACTTTATCGGCAAATTCCCTAAAGGACTCTTCTATAGCGTTCTTATCGCCATAAATATCCAAATGATCAGCATCCATCGAGGTTACACAGGCAATATTCGGATGCAGATACAGAAAGGAGCGGTCGAATTCATCGGCTTCGACAACGGTTACTGTTTTTCCGTTTCCAATTAAATTGGAATGATAGTTTTCTACAATTCCGCCAATAAATGCTGTAATATCGGCACCACTTTCATAAAGTATGTGCCCGAGAATGCTGGATGTTGTTGTTTTTCCGTGCGTTCCGGCAACGGCGAAACAAAACGTATCTTTGGTAATAATTCCCAAAACTTCCGCTCGCTTTTTTACTGTATATTCTCTTTCGATAAAATAATTCCATTCCGAATGCGAAATTGGAACAGCTGGCGTGATAATAACCAAAGTGTTTTCAACATAATAATCAGCCGGAATCAAACTGATATTGTCTTCAAAATGAATTGACATTCCGCCAGCCATCAATTCATCCGTAAGCATGGTCGGTGTTTTGTCATAACCCGAAACATTCTTTCCAATGTTTTGGAAATAACGGGCCAAAGCACTCATTCCGATGCCACCAATTCCGATGAAGTAGACGTTATGTATTTGGTTTAAATTCACTTATTTTATCAACTTAACTATTTGTTCAACGATATCTTTTGTGGCATTTGGTTTGGCCAATTTTTTAATGTTTTCGCTTAATTCATTTTGCAAATTTTTATCGAAAATTAAATTGGAAAAAATCGGTTCAAAAGTGAAATTCAATTCACTTTCCTTAATCATAATGGCTCCGTTTTTATCAACTATTGCTTTCGCATTTTTGGTTTGATGATCTTCGGCTACATTTGGTGATGGAATAAAAATTACCGGTTTTCCAACCAAACACAACTCCGAAACTGATGATGCTCCGGCACGTGAAATCACAAAATCGGCAGCGGCATAAACCAAGTCCATCCTGTCAATAAATGACACCACCTGCACCAACTGGCCATCAGAAAAATGGTTATAATCGTGATAATACAATTTGCCACATTGCCATATAATCTGAATATCTTTTGAAACAAGATTATATATTTCCTTTTCTATCAATTGATTGATTCTTCGGGCGCCCAGACTTCCGCCAAGAACCAAAAGTGTCTTTTTATTGGAATCTAAACTGAAATACTTAATAGCTTCTTTTCTTTTAGAATCAATTTCCAACAAATCCTGACGAACCGGATTCCCTGTCAGAACAATTTTGTCTTTTGGAAAAAACCGCTCTAAATTTTCATATGCCACACAAATTGCTTTGGCCCTTTTGCCCAAGAGTTTGTTGGTAATTCCGGGATAGGAATTTTGCTCCTGGATAAGCGTTGGAATATTCAGTGTACTTGCCGCCTGCAATAAGGGTCCGCTGGCAAAACCGCCGGTTCCAATTACTACATCGGGCTTGAACTCTCTAATTATTTGTCTTGATTTCCACAAACTGCTTGCCACCTTAATTGGAAACATCACATTTTGTAACGTCAGTTTTCGTTGTAAGCCCGCAATCCAAAGCCCTTCTATTCTGTAACCTACCTGCGGCACTTTTTGCATTTCCATTTTGTCTTTCGCTCCAACAAATAGGAATTCGGCATCGGGAAAACGCAATTTCAATTCATTGGCAATAGCAATAGCCGGGTAGATATGTCCACCAGTTCCACCGCCACTTAATATGAATTTCAAATTCCCCATTATTATTATTTATTTAAAACAGCACTCATCGGATTTGCCTTATCTACAATTGAAAAATCTTCCAATTCTGCCGTATCGTCTTCTTGCAATTGTTTGTCAATTAATTTTTGTAAAGCGTCGTCACGTTTTTGTTTTTCGGCTTGCTCTTCGGCAATTTCTTCTTCTTTTTTAGTGACACTTAAAATAATTCCGAGTGCAATGCATGTCATCCAAATAGAACTTCCTCCGCTACTAATAAGTGGCAAAGTTTGTCCGGTTACCGGTAATAATTCGACGGCGACAGCCATATTGGTCATCGCCTGAAAAATTATGGGAAAACCTAAACCGACGACGACGAGTTTCCCGAAAAGCGAATTGGCTTTATGTGCTGCTACTACAAATCGGAATAATAATAATAAATACAATCCTAAAACACATAATCCTCCAATCATCCCGTATTCTTCAACGATAATGGCATAAATAAAATCGGAAGATGACTGTGGCAAGAAGTTTTTCTGCACGCTTTTCCCGGGACCAAGTCCATAAATCCCACCTGAAGCAATCGCTATTTTTGCCTTTTCGATTTGGTAATCATCTTCATCCGGTTTGTCGCTTGTAAAATTGTCAATACGGGCAATCCAGGTATCCACACGATTTGGGAACGCATCCGGAAAAGCTTTGGCAACCAAGATGAAAAATGTTAATCCAATAATTCCTGCCCCGAGTATTATTCCGATATATTTCAGCGGATATTTTCCAATAAACACCAACATAATTACCATTGAAAATATCAAGGCAGCTGTGGATAAATTTGCGGGGAGGATAAAAATTAACGTAATAAAAACGGGCGTCCATAATTCCCAGAGGGAGTTTTGGAACGTGATTGGTGTTTCTCTTTTTTTGGATAAATATCTTGCCACAAAAACGTACAACACAATCGAGGCTAGCGTAGAAGTCTGGAATGTGATTCCAATAAACGGAATCTGTATCCAGCGGCTGGCATTGGCACCATCGATGATGGTTCCTTTAAGCAAAGTATAAATCAGCAATATCCAAACGACAGGCAATAAGATTTTGGATATTGTTTTGAAATAATGATACGGAACTTTATGGACTTTGTATAGAATGAAAAATCCAACCAGTACTTGTGCTGCATGCTTCAGCAAATAGGTAAATGCATTCCCGGAACCATGACGCATGTAAGCTAAATTACTACTCGCACTAAAAACAGGCATAAAGGAAAACAGCGCCAATAAGGCAACGAATGCCCAAATGACTTTATCTCCTTTTAAACTGCTCACTAATTCTTTCATTTTCTATAAATTCTTAACTGCTGCTTTAAATTGATTTCCTCTGTCTTCATAATTTTGGAATAAATCAAAACTTGCGCATGCCGGTGACAGCAAAACCGCGTCGCCTTTTTCTGCAATATGTTTTGCAGTTATTACAGCATCGCGCATATTGTCAACCTCTACCATCATATCAACAACATTCCCAAAAGCATCAATAATTTTTTTGTTATCAACACCAAGGCAGATAATTGCTTTTACCTTTTCGCGAACCAACGACATTATTTCGGCGTAGTCATTTCCTTTATCCACACCACCAACAATCCAAACTGTTGGAGCGGTCATGCTGTCCAAGGCAAAGAAAGTAGCATTCACATTTGTCGCTTTACTGTCGTTGATGTATTGTACATTATGAATTTTAAGCACTCTTTCCAAACGATGCTCTACGCCTTGGAAATTGGATAAACTTTCCCGAATTGTTTGTTTTCTGATTTTCATCAGTTGCGCGACAGAAGTTGCTGCCATCGCATTTTTCAGGTTGTGTTTTCCTTCTAAGGAAACTTCTCCGGTTTTCATTTCAAATTCCTCATTGTTGATGATGATGTCCATAGTGTCGTTTTTTATAAATGCTCCGTTTTCAAAGGTTTTGGTTAGTGAAAAAGGAATTAGTTTTGCTTTTGTTTTGTTTGTTTTTAACCATCCTTCAATTGCTTCATCATCTGCGTCGTAGATGAGATAATCGCTTTCGGTTTGGTTCATTGTTATTCTAAATTTTGACGCTATATAGTTTTCATATTTATATTCGTATCTGTCCAAATGATCCGGACTTATATTTGTTATTATGGCTATGTCCGGTCTGTATTTTATGCATCCGTCTAATTGAAAACTGCTCAATTCCAATACATAACAATCGTAATTCTCTTCGGCTACCTGCCATGCGAAACTCTTTCCGACATTTCCTCCCAATCCTACGTTCAGTCCACCTTCTTTCAGCAAATGATAAGCCAACATTGTCGTAGTCGTTTTGCCGTTGCTTCCTGTGATTCCAATGGTTTTGGCATTGGTAAACTGAATTGCAAATTCAATTTCAGAAATCACAGGAATTCCTTTTTCCAAAAGCTTCTTCACTATTGGCGTTTTTTCCGGAATCCCCGGGCTTTTCATTACCACATCAGCATTCATAATCAGATTTTCGGTATGGGATTCGTCTTCCCATTTAATGGCATTCAGTTTCAGAACTTCCCGGTATTTATCTTTTATTCTTCCAAAGTCAGAAACAAAAACATCGTACCCTTGTTTCTTTCCTAAAATGGCGGTTCCAACACCACTTTCTCCACCGCCAAGTATCACCAATCGTTGCATTATCTCAATTTTAAAGTGACAATAGACACTATGGCAAGTAGAATTGCTACAATCCAGAAACGGGTTACAATTTTACTTTCGTGATATCCCTTCTTTTGATAATGATGGTGCAATGGCGACATGAGGAAAATTCGTTTTCCTTCACCAAATCGATTCTTGGTGTACTTGAAATAAGAAACCTGCAGGATTACTGATAAATTTTCGGCGAAAAAGATGGCGCATAATACCGGCAGCAGCATTTCTTTTCGAACCGAAATAGCCAAAACCGCAATAATTCCACCTATAGTCAAACTTCCTGTATCGCCCATAAACACTGTTGCTGGAAAGGAATTGTACCAAAGAAATCCGATCAATGATCCAACGAAAGCCGCAATAAAAACTGTCATTTCACCTGAATTTGGAATGTACATGATGTTCAGATAGCTTGATAAAATAACGTTACCCGAAACAAAGGCAAAAATTCCGAGTGCGAGTACCGAAATTGCTGAAGTTCCAGCCGCCAATCCATCGATTCCGTCAGTTAAATTGGCTCCGTTTGAAACGGCAGTTATGATAAAAATCACTATTGGAATAAATACCAACCATGCCCAGTTTTCATAACCTTCACCTGTCCATTCGATGATTTTCGCATAATCCAATTCGTTGTTTTTAGTAAACGGAATTGTAGTTACAGTAGATTTAATTTCAGATGGTGTTTGCGAAGCAACCGTTTCAGTTTGATTGAAATTTATTGGTGTCGCCGATCTTTCTCTAACAGTAACTGTTGGATTAAAATACAATACAGAACCTACAATTAATCCTAATCCAACTTGACCAATTACCTTGAAAATTCCTTTTAATCCTTGTTTGTCTTTTTTGAAAATTTTGATATAGTCGTCAATGAATCCGATAGTTCCCATCCAAAGTGTGGTTACAATCAAAAGAATGATATAAATATTATTCAGTTTGGTTAACAGCAAAACCGGAATTAAGGTAGCAATGATGATGATTAATCCACCCATTGTTGGCGTTCCGGCTTTTTGGGTTTGGCCGTCAAGACCGAGTTCTCTAACGGTTTCACCCACTTGTTGGTTTCTCAGGAAAGTGATGATTTTTTTTCCGTAAATGGTTGAAATCATTAACGAAAGTATTAACGCTAAAGCCGAACGGAATGTAATGTATTGGAAAACTCCGGCTCCGGGAATATCCATGGTTTTGTCGAGGTATTCAAATAAATAATATAGCATATCTTTTTATTTATTGAGTTGTTCTAAAATTTCCTTTACAATTTCCATATCGTCAAAATCATGGCGAACACCGTTAATTTCCTGATAAGTTTCATGTCCTTTTCCGGCAATCAGGATAATATCATTTGGCCCTGCGAGCTGACAAGCGGTTTTAATAGCTTGTTTTCTATCAACAATGGATAATGTTTTTCTTTGATTTTGAGCTTGTACTCCTTCTTCCATATCGGCAATAATGTCAATTGGATCTTCGGTTCTGGGGTTGTCAGAAGTGATGATTACTTTATTGCTCATAGTTGAAGCAATGTTTGCCATGATAGGTCTCTTCGTTTTGTCTCTATCGCCTCCACAACCTATAACTGTTATTAGTTGCTCGTTATTGGAACGAATATCATTGATGGTTTTCAAGACATTTTCCAAAGCATCCGGAGTGTGGGCATAATCCACGATTGTGGTAATTTGGAAATTGGAAACAATAAACTGAAAACGCCCGGAAACACTTTCCAATTCTGATAATAATCGCAACGCTTCTAATTTATCCAATCCTAATTCGATCGCCGTCCCATAGATTGCCAATAAATTGTAGGCATTGAACGTTCCGATTAACCGAACCCAAACTTCGCTTTCATTAATCTTCAACAACAATCCCGATAATTGATTTTCAAGAATCTGCGCTTTATAATCAGCGTACGATTTCAAAGCGTAAGTCAGTTTTCGTGCTGCTGTATTCTGAATCATTACCAACCCGTTCTTGTCATCAATGTTAGTCAATGCAAACGCTGATTTTGGCAAATGATCGAAAAATGATTTTTTTACATCGCGGTATTCCGCAAAAGTTGGGTGGTAATCTAAATGGTCGTGCGACAAATTCGTAAAAACGCCACCGTCAAAATGCAATGCTTCGGTACGTTTTTGATGAATTCCGTGTGAACTCACTTCCATAAAACAATATTCAACACCAACTTCACTCATTTCTGCCAAATAATAATTGATAGTTAACGAATCCGGTGTGGTGTGTGTGGCTTTATATTCCTTATCATCGACCATAATTTTTACGGTTGATAACAAGCCAACTTTATAGCCTGCTTTTTGGAATAATTGGTACAATAAAGACGCGATAGTTGTTTTACCATTCGTACCTGTTATCCCAACCAATTTTAAATTTTGTGATGGATTCCCATAATAATTCGCCGCTAAAAACGCTAACGCAGTATTGGTGTCTTTCACCTGAATATAGGTAACTCCGGTAACAATAACTTCCGGAAATGTATCGCAAACAATTACTATTGCGCCGAGATTTATCGCTTTTTCAATAAAATCATGACCGTTGGAAACCGTTCCGCGAATGGCTACAAAAACATCATTCTCTACCACTTTTCGTGAGTCGAATTCAATTTTGTTTATAGTCATTTCAGTCGAACCTTTTACTGCTTCGATGGCTACTTTATATAATATGTCTTTTAAAATAATCACGATAATTCCAGTATGATTGTTTTGTTTTTATCTAAAGATTCTCCGGCAGGAATAGATTGTTTTTTTACTTTGCCAATTCCTATGACTTTTACTTTCAGTTTTAAATTTTCTAAAAGAGCCACGGCATCCATTCCGCTCATTCCTTTTAGGTTTGGAATAACTTTGATTTCAGAATTGGATTTAATTTTATAATCGTCGTAGGCCACTTCCTGTTTTGTGATTTTTTTGTTCAGGTTTTTGATTTCATTTGTTGATGGAGAATCTGTAAAAATCTTTTGTGCGATACGCTTGAAAACCGGTCCGGCAACATCGGCACCGTAATAATTATTTCCGGAAGTATTTGGTTTATGAACGACAACTATGCAGGAATATTTAGGTTTTTCAGCGGGAAAAAATCCAACGAAAGAAGAAATATAATGCTTCTCGCTTCCGCCATTATGACCATAATTGGCTTGTGCGGTTCCTGTTTTACCGGCCATCGAAAAATCTTTGGAATACAACTTAGCACCAGTTCCCTTTTTTACCACATTCTGTAAAACTGCTTTTAACTTTGAAATGGTTTCGTCAGAACAAATCTTCGGATTGATGACTTGTTTGTCGTATTTTTTTATGATTTTATTCCATTCTTTTATTTCGGAAACAAATTGGGGCTTTACCATTTCACCATTATTGGCGATGGCATTATATAACGTCAGTGTTTGCAGTGGAGTTACTGAAACACCATATCCAAAAGCCATCCATGGCAAGGCAATCGGATTCCAACTTTTTTCTCCCGGTTGTGGGATGATTGGTTTTCCTTCTCCCTGAAATGGTAATCCTAACGGTTTGTTCAATCCCATTCGGTCAATTCTGTCAACAAATTGTTGCGGATTATTTTTGTAGTTTTCATAGACCGCCTGAACCATTACCGTATTAGAAGAAACTTCAAATCCTCTTGCGATGGAAATTCTTCCATAACCGCCTTCGTGGGAATCGCGTACTTTATCTTTACCATATGTAATTATACCCCCATGGCTGTCGTATACTTTGCTAGTGTCAATTTTATGGTCATCAAGTAAGGCAATCATGTCCACTAACTTAAAGGTCGAGCCCGGTTCGTGAGATTCTGCTATCGCATAATTTGTAGTTTCAAAATAGGTTGAATCGGTTTCTTTTAACTTCCCAAGATTAGAGATGGCTTTTATTTTTCCGGTTTTGGTTTCCATTACCACAACACAACCATGCTCCGCCTTAAATTCAGTCAAAGCTTTCAACAAGGCATGATGCGCGATATCCTGAATGTAAACATCAATGGTCGAAATCACGTCGTAACCATCTTGTGGATCCACTTCGTTCACATCACGAATAGGCTTCCATTGTCCTTTTGCTATTTTTTGTTTTAAAACTTTACCGTCTTTTCCGTTCAGGTATTTTCTAAAAGACCATTCTATTCCTTTTCCAACACGTATTCCACCTTCATCGATTCGATCATACCCAATAGTCCTTTCCGCAATCTTTCCAATCGGATGTTCACGAACGGTTTCCTGCTCAGTAATCATTCCGCCTTTATTGGCGCCTAAATTGAAAAGTGGAAAACCTTTGATTTTGATGTATTCAGTATAACTTAAATCACGTGCAACTAATAAATATCTGTTTTTGTTGGCGCGCGCCATTCTTAATTGGGTGTAAAAAAAAGAACTTGATTTGCCCAACATTTTTGCCAATGAATCGGACAAAGGTTTTACGTTTCTTTCAAAAGATGCGCTTTTTGGTGCTACCGCATCGAATCGGATATTATAATTAGGAATTGAAGTGGCCAGTAAACTTCCGTCAGAAGAATAAATGTTTCCTTTATTTGCGGGAATTACAAAACTTTTAACCGTTTCTTTTTGGGCCAATTCACGCAGCCTTGGACCTTCTACCCATTGAATCCTGGTCAAGTAGAAAGTAATTAGTGCCGCCATTATGAAGATGCTAAACGCAACTAAATAAATTCGGTAGGAGATATGTTTATCTTCTATTGCCATAGTTTTTGAAAGAAACTTTTTTCTGCTGGTTTTTTAACTTTTATCTTTTGTGGCGGAACCGACGATGGAAAAATTTGTCTTTCTTCCATTTTTTCAGAAACTGTTGATTCCATTTTTAATTTCATTAATTCGGAGCGTTTATCTACAAACTCAGAACGCAATTCCTTTACTTCATTTGTAAGTTCGGTGATTCGAAAGCACTTTTGTTCAAATCGGTGTGTATTGGCAATCATCAAAAGCGCTAACAGAAACAGGAATACTATGAAACGCCAGTTTCTCGTAGCATCTTCATTGACTAAAAACCGAGCTTTTAATATGCTGTAAACTCCTTTTTTCATTTTCTTATTTCTTTTCTGCTACCCTTAGCTTTGCGCTTCTCGCCCTGTTATTCTCTTTTATTTCTGCGTCCGATGGAACGATTAACTTTTCGATGCTTTTAAACGGAACCGAAAAATTTCCGAAAAAATCTCGTTCCGGTTCACCTTCAAACATTCCGTTTTTTATAAAACGTTTTACCAATCTGTCTTCCAAAGAATGGTATGAAATCACGCTTAATCTTCCTTCGGGTTTCAATATTTCAAGTGATTGTTCCAAAAACTCCTTTAAAACATCCATTTCCTGATTCACTTCAATTCGGATTGCCTGATAGATTTGAGCCAAAATTTTATTTTTGAAGTGCTCAGGTAAAAACCTTGACAAAACGGTTTTCAATTCATCTGTAGTACTGATGGCTTTATTTTCTCTTGCCTCGATAATTGTTCGGGCTAAGGCCGGAGCTACTTTCAATTCTCCGTAATCCAAAAACACCCTTTTTAAATTGGCTTCGTCATATTCATTTACCACTTTGAAAGCATCCAATTCATTTTTTTTACTCATTCTCATATCTAAATCGGCATCAAAGCGGGTAGAAAAACCTCTTTCCGGAACGTCAAACTGATGTGATGAAACTCCTAAATCGGCCAAAATTCCATCTACGCTTTTCACACCGTGAAACCTTAAAAAACGTTTGATGTATCTGAAATTTTCCGGTATTAGTGTAAATCTTTCATCTGGCAAAGCATTGGCAAAAGCATCTTCGTCCTGGTCAAATCCGAATAGTTTTCCGTTTGGGCCTAATCGGTTCAAAATTTCTTTTGAATGTCCGCCACCACCAAAAGTCACATCAACATAAACGCCATCAGGTTTGATATTCAATCCGTCAACAGTTTCTTTAAGCAAAACCGGATTATGATATTCCATCGCTGTCATCATTACTATTCCCCATTACGTCTTCGGCCAAATTTGCAAATTCGTCATCATCACCCGCAATTGCCTTTTCATATAAATCTTTATCCCAAATCTCAACGATATTTACCGCAGAAGACAACACTATGTCTTTGGAGATTTTACTAAAGCCAACTAAATCTTTTGGAATTAACAATCTGCCCAAGTCGTCAACTTCTACCACTTTTACGCCAGCGGTAAACCGACGAATGAAGTCGTTATTTTTCTTTACAAAGCGATTCAATTTGTTGATTTTTTGCATCATCAAATTCCACTCTGTCATGGGATATAACTCTAAACAAGGTTGGAAGACAGAACGCTTTAAGACAAAGCCGTCCTGAGGAGCGAGTTGCTTCTTTAAGGCGGAAGGAATCATGAGTCTTCCCTTCGCATCAACTTTACATTCGTATGTCCCTATTATGGTGTTCAATTTGGTTTTGTTCTGTTACGAGCAAAAATATAAAAATATTTACCACATATTACCACAAAATACCACTTTGTTAATAAGTTTTACCACTTTGATTACTTTTTGACGAAAAAACGCTTCAAATTTTTTAGTTTAAATTTTAAGAACCCGGGTAAGAAACGTGTACTCATAAAACAGAAGCAATCTAAAATTTGATAGTGCTGCTTTTTGTCTTAATCATATGAATCTAATTTTTATTAAATGTTAATAATTAATACATTGTTTCCTTCCAGAATGTTACGAGAATTCTAAGTTTTAGCAGTAAATAATCCGCATATAAATAGGTCTTTATCTATAAAATCATATATTTGTTCCCGAGGCATAATGCAAAAAATCATATGGAAGGAAAATTTAAAAAAGAAGGTAGATATTCCTATTTTGAAGCTGGAGAAGGCACGCCAATAGTGGTTTTACATGGATTAATGGGCGGGCTGAGTAACTTTGATGGAGTTGCTACTTATTTTCCGTCGAAAGGTTACAAAGTTGTCATACCCGAGTTACCGCTCTATTCCCAAAATATTTTAAAAACCAATGTAAAAGCTTTTGCAAAGTATGTAAAAGACTTTATCAATTTTAAAGGTTTTGACAGAGTAATTCTATTGGGCAATTCTCTTGGCGGACACATTGCTTTGTATCATGCAAAAGTATATCCTGAAAAAGTTGCGGGACTTGTAATTACGGGAAGTTCAGGTCTTTATGAAAGTGCTATGGGGGATAGTTACCCTAAACGTGGCGATTACGAGTATATTAGAAAAAAAGCGGAAGCTGTTTTTTATGATCCTGCGATTGCCTCTAAAGAAATTGTTGACGAAGTTTTCTCTGTTGTAAATGACAGAATAAAAGTCATTAAAACATTAACGATTGCCAAAAGTGCCATTCGTCATAATATGGCAAAGGATTTACCAAAAATGCATATAAAAACGTGCCTTATCTGGGGGAAAAATGATCAGGTTACGCCGCCAGAAGTTGCAGAAGAATTCAAAAAACTAATGCCTAATTCTAAATTATACTGGATTGACAAATGTGGTCACGCTGCAATGATGGAGCATCCCGAGGAATTTAACCGTTTGCTGCACAAATGGTTAAAAAAAGCACACTTATAAACTAAAGGTCCTTTATAGGACTTTTATTTTAAAAATAAACATGAAAATTAATACAGCCGAATTTATAATCAGCAATTCTGATGTCAGCAAATGTCCTTTGGAACGTTTGCCGGAATATGCATTTATTGGTCGCTCCAATGTTGGAAAATCATCCTTAATCAACATGTTGACCAATCATAAAAATTTGGCAAAGACATCTGGGAAGCCCGGAAAAACACAATTAATAAATCATTTCAAAATCAATTCGAATTGGTTTTTGGTCGATTTACCCGGTTATGGTTATGCCCGTGTTTCTAAAAGAACAAAAGAAGTTTTTCAAGAATTTATTACCGATTATTTTGAAAAAAGAGCACAGTTAGTTTGTGCATTTGTCCTAATTGATATTCGATTGGAAGCTCAAAAAATCGATTTGGAATTCATCAATTATCTGGGTGAAATTGAAGTGCCGTTTTGCATCGTTTTCACTAAAGCAGATAAAATAAGCAAGGGCAAAATTGATTCCCATATTACTGCTTACAGAAAAGCACTTTTGGCAAACAACTGGGAAGAAATGCCACAACATTTTGTAACATCAGCTACAGAAACTACTGGCAGAGAAGCTGTTTTGGATTATATTGACGATATAAATACTGAAGTTTTTAAAGACCTGAATCAGTTTTAATTTCTATTTCTTCAACTCTAGTTTTTCGGCAAAATAATCACAGAAATCCTTCATTGTTTCGACCATTTTTTCATCTTGGGTAGCACGTTGAAACGTATCTGACATAGCTACCAATGTTTGATGAAAAAATAGTTTCATTTCGTCAACCGGCATGTCTTTTGTCCACAAATCTATACGAAGGGTTTCCTGAATTTTACTGTTCCAGATAGAGAGCATTATAGCTTTCGCATCTTCCTTTTCAACGCCGCCATCCAGTGCTGACCAAGTTAGTTTTTCGGGAACCCGATTTTCATCTAATTCAACTAGAAATTTTATTTCTGAAGTGATGTTTTTACTCATCTGTCTTTTTGGGTTTGTATTTTGATTTTTCAAATATTTCTTTGGCATCCATTTTAAGCATTTCCTGCATAGCAATTTCATTATTTTGCATGAACGAGCGGACAATTTGCCACCCAATCCATTGTCCTACTCTTCCTGGAGATTCGTTATCAATCTCTAAATAAAATTTAGAAAAAGGGGCGAGGTTTATAAAACGATTTGGCAATTTAGAATCCGTGCTATATAATAATTCCTTTTCTATAAAATAACGCCAAATGTAGCTTTCATTTTCCTGACACCAAGTAATTTGTTCAGGCAGATAGCCAATTTTTTCGGCATCGTTATAATTTGGCAACAGCTCATCTTTTAAATACAATTGTTTTCCATAATATATCATCTCGGAAAGCAAGGTTTTTTCTCGCTCCGGCGGAATTTTTCCTAAGGAAAAGCTCGTTACTATATCGGGCATCATTTGTCTTTCCTCTAAATTTTGTTTTATGTATTTGGCTTTATCATAAAATTTGTGGTCTTTGCCAAGATAGAGTTCCAATGCAATTATCAATTTATCATTAGCATAAATGGCTTTACTGTTATCATCCATATCGGCAATAACAGTATATACTTTTGGTATGGTGGCATTTGGAAAATAATATTTTATGTGCTTGAACAAATCCTCAATCTCTGAAGTTTGTTTATCGAAATTAGAGTATTTTTTTTCTACTGCCTGAGATAATTCTCTCCACAAAGGGTTTTGCATTTTTTCGACCCAAACGCTATCTGATACTCCTTCGGGAAAGAAAAAAGGATATTTTGCTTTTAGTTTAGCTAACTCATTTGGTGGTGTTTCAAAAAAAGCTTTATCAAAGCGATATACTTTAAGCTCCATCGGAATTTCTTCTACTGCTTTTTCAACTTTTGATTTTTTATCACAGGAAGTAAATGCTGCAACAACTAAAAGCGCTACTATATATTTTCTCATTTATAAAATAATATCTAACCCGTTGGGTGTAATTAAATAATTTGATTTTTAATATTGTTTATTGGTCTATCAAATATGAATTTATTGATATATTGAACCAAAGTTAATGCTGTTATTTTAGCTAAAATTCTTGTTTTAAATCCTTCAAAAGATTT